>DISP01000252.1 GCA_002421995.1 Bacteroidales bacterium UBA6207
AAAACTTTGTCGCATTGTTAAGGAATTTCCGGCTTTGCAGTCCCTCACCCCTAACACCCATCACAACCCAATACATTCCTTCAGGATTGCTTTTCGTATTGCTGAATTTCATCATGAACAAACTCAAGTTTTACACCTGCTTCCGCAAACATTTCTTCCGATTCGCCACCGGCATGGTATTTTCGTTCGCAGACCACCCGCTCGATTCCGCAATTGATGATGAGCATGGCACAGGTGCGGCAGGGTGTCATTCTGCAATACAAAGTACTGCCTTCCAATGCGATGCCTCTGCGGGCTGCCTGGGTGATGGCGTTTTGTTCGGCATGAACAGTGCGCACACAATGCTGTGTAACGCTGCCGTCTTCGTGAATTACTTTTTTGAATAAATGACCAACATCGTCGCAATGTGGCAGACCACGCGGTGAACCCACATAGCCCGTAACCAAAATCTGACGGTCTTTGACAATGACACAGCCGCTTCGGCCACGGTCGCAGGTGGCACGGCTGGCCACGGTGTCGGCCAAACGCAGGAAATATTCGTCCCAGCTGGGGCGCTGGTGCGCCGGTGTGTCGAGAATGCTCATAAGTGATTGATTTTATTAAGTATCTGTTCCATTTGTGCTTCCAGTTCGGGCACAGTTCCATTGTTCATCAACACAAAATCAGCTTGTCTGATGCAGGCAGCAAGGTTTTGGTGATTGGGATCGGTGGCGTGCATTTCGCGGGCTTCATTTGCAACAAACGTTTCAAAGTCAACGCTGTCGGTTTCCGACATGCGCCGGGTGATACGCTCGAAACGCAGTTGGCGGTCGGCATCCACAGCCAGAAGAATAAAACCCGGATTGCGGCGCAGCGAAGCGATTTCGCCGGGTGTGCGTATGCTTTCGATGATGCAGGCTTCGGCTCTTTTCATTGCTTCTTCAAACAAGCAATCGGTGATATAGCTTGGTGTGTAGCTGGCTCTCAGCTCATTGGCTACCATCGTCATGCTGTCGCGGTTCACTTCCAGACCCCGGCTTTTAATGGCATCTATCAGAAAGCTGCGCACCGAATAATGCCTGAAGCCTTTTTTATTGACAAGGTAGTCAACGATAGTGCCTTTTCCGGCTCCCAATGTTCCCGTAATTCCAATTACAATCATGCTCTAATCCCCGTTTTCAAACTACATTTTGCTTTCGGTTTTGATGTCTTCGATCCACTTTTGTGTTTCGAGGGGCTGCCATAGTGCCAAACGTTGAAGCAATTCTTCAATGGAATCGCTCACCACAATGTTTTCGCGGTGTTCTTTGCGCACAAAGCCTTCAGCTACGCCCTTGTCGAAAAACTGCAGCAAGAGATCGAAATATCCATTGGTGTTGAGCAGTCCCAGAGGTTTGTCGGAGATGCGCAATTGATTGAATGTGAGAATCTCCGAGAGTTCGTCAAGTGTTCCGAATCCTCCCGGCAGCGCAATAAAGGCATCACTCAATTCAACCATCAGCTCCTTGCGCTGTGCCATGGTGTCAACGGCATGAAGCCTCTGAATGCGCTGGTGGGCTATCTCTTTATCAATCAAGCGGTAAGGCATAACGCCCGTAACATTTCCGCCGGCTTGCAAACAAGCATCGGCAAGCACTTTCATCAATCCCACATCGGCACCTCCATATACCAGGGTCATATTCTTTTGCGCCAAAGTCTTTCCAAGTGCTTCGGCCGCAGTCTTATACAGTTCATGGTTGCCCATGCTGCTACCGCAAAAAACACAAACAGCGTGCATCATCAATTTTTTTTGCCAAAGGTAGCGCTTTCGTTTTGTTCTGGAATGCTTTGCCAAAAAGCAGCAAAACAATAATCTTGCCCTGAAATCTTCCCTGCAACTTTGGCGGACTGAACAATAAAAGAGTACTTTTATGCTGTTTTCAAACAAATAGGCTATGAAAATTTTAAAGACTATGCTTCACATTATCATTGGAACCCTTATTGTACTCGTTTTTTTAGTCGGGGCTTTTTTGTTCTATATCAATTATACTGATTATCTGCCCGAACCAACGGAGGAGTTGCAGATCATCCACAAGCGCAACCGCATCATCACCAACCAATCGTTTGAGCTGGTTAGCTGGAATATTGGCTATGCCGGTCTGGGCAAAGAGATGGACTTTTTCTACGATGGCGGTACGCGTAGCAAAACCACCCAAGGCGAAACAAGAAGGTATATGGATGGCATTGCCGCTTTTTTGCGGTCGAATCCTGATGTTGACTTTTGGATGTTGCAAGAAGTTGATTTTCACTCGAAAAGAACCTATTTCATGGATCAAAGCATTGACATTGCGCACAGCTTGCCCGAATACAACTATGTGAGTGCTGTCAACTACAGGGTTCCGTTTGTGCCTGTTCCTTTGTCGTCGCCCATGGGCAAGGTGGATGCCGGCATGATGTGCCTTTCGAAATTTACACCACGGATGAGCCGTCGCTATGCGTATCCGCTTTTTGCCGGTTGGCCCGACAGAATGTTTCTGCTCGACCGTTGCTTCATCGAACTGCGCTTCAACTTGGGCGAAGGTAGGGAATTGGTTCTGCTCAACACCCACAACACAGCATATGTTGAAGATCAGAAATTGATGGATCTTGAACTGAAAGTGATTCACGACAAAATGCTTCGGGAATACGAATCAGGAAATTATGTGATCGCCGGCGGCGACTGGAACATGAATCCTCCGGGACTCGTCACAACAAACGGCTATGGCGGACATCGCTTTGTTGAAAACGCGGTAAAAATCAGCGAAGATTTTCTGCCAACCGGCTGGAAGTTTAGTTTCGGGAAGTCGGCCCCAACAAACAGAGACGTCAGCAAAGCCTATATAAAAGGCAACAACCCAACCACCACCATTGATTATTTCATCAGCTCACCCAACATCACTGTTCTTGATGTTGAAACAATTGATCTTGGTTTTGAGCATAGCGATCACAATCCGGTTCGTCTCAAAGTGATTTTGCAATGAGTTGTAAATCAATAGTATATATTATTCTATCCTTTTTTGTTTTCGGTTCGGCTCAGGCACAGCCTCAGCAGCTTTATTATACGGAAAAAGGTGTTGTCAGCTTTACAT
>DISP01000263.1 GCA_002421995.1 Bacteroidales bacterium UBA6207
ATGTAAAGCTGACAACACCTTTTTCTGTATAATAAAGCTGCTGAGGCTGTGCCTGAGCCGAACCGAAAACAAAAAAGGATAGAATAATATATACTATTGATTTACAACTCATTGCAAAATCACTTTGAGACGAACCGGATTGTGATTGCTGTGCTCAAAACCAAGATCAATTGTTTCAACATCGAGAACAGTGATGTTGGGTGAGCTGATGAAATAATCAATGGTGGTGGTTGGGTTGTTGCCTTTTATATAGGCTTTGCTGACGTCTCTGTTTGTTGGGGCCGACTTCCCGAAACTAAACTTCCAGCCGGTTGGCAGAAAATCTTCGCTGATTTTTACCGCGTTTTCAACAAAGCGATGTCCGCCATAGCCGTTGGTTGTGACGAGTCCCGGAGGATTCATGTTCCAGTCGCCGCCGGCGATCACATAATTTCCTGATTCGTATTCCCGAAGCATTTTGTCGTGAATCACTTTCAGTTCAAGATCCATCAATTTCTGATCTTCAACATACGCTGTGTTGTGGGTGTTGAGCAGAACCAATTCCCTACCTTCGCCCATGTTGAAGCGCAGCTCGATGAAGCAACGGTCGAGCAGAAACATTCTGTCGGGCCAACCGGCAAAAAGCGGATACGCATAGCGACGGCTCATCCGTGGTGTAAATTTCGAAAGGCTCATCATGCCGGCATCCACCTTGCCCATGGGCGACGACAAAGGAACAGGCACAAACGGAACCCTGTAGTTGACAGCACTCACATAGTTGTATTCGGGCAAGCTGTGCGCAATGTCAATGCTTTGATCCATGAAATAGGTTCTTTTTGAGTGAAAATCAACTTCTTGCAACAACCAAAAATCAACATCAGGATTCGACTGCAAAAAGGCGGCAATGCCATCCATATTTCTTCTTGTCTCGCTTTGGGTGGTTTTGCTGCGCGTTCCGCCATCATAGAAAAAGTCCATCTCTTTGCCCAGACCGGCATAGCCAATATTCCAGCTGACCAGCTCAAACGATTGGTTGGTGATGATGCGGTTGCGCTTGTGGATGATTTGCAACTCCTCCATGGGTTCGGGCAGATAATCAGTATAATTGATATAGAACAAAAAAGCCCCGACCAAAAAAACGAGTACAATAAGGGTTCCGATGAGAATGTGAAGCATAGTCTTTAAAATTTTCATAGCCTATCTGTTTGAAAACAGCATAAAAGTAGTCTTTTATTGTTCAGAAGCCAAAAATACGGCGAAGATTTCGGGCTATGATTATTGTTTTGCTGCTTTTTGGCAAAGCATTACAGAACAAAACGAAAGCGCTACCTTTGGCAAAAAAAATTGATGATGCACACTGTTTGTGTTTTTTGCGGTAGCAGCATGGGCAACCATGAACTGTATAAGACTGCGGCCGAAGCACTTGGAAAGATTTTGGCGCAAAAGAAGATGACCCTGGTATATGGAGGTGCCGATGTGGGATTGATGAAAGTGCTTGCCGATGCTTGTTTGCAAGCCGGCGGAAATGTTACGGGCGTTATGCCTTATCGCTTGATTGATAAAGAGATAGCCCACCAGCGCATTCAGAGGCTTCATGCCGTTGACACCATGGCACAGCGCAAGGAGCTGATGGTTGAATTGAGTGATGCCTTTATTGCGCTGCCGGGAGGATTCGGAACACTTGACGAACTCTCGGAGATTCTCACATTCAATCAATTGCGCATCTCCGACAAACCTCTGGGACTGCTCAACACCAATGGATATTTCGACCTCTTGCTGCAGTTTTTCGACAAGGGCGTAGCTGAAGGCTTTGTGCGCAAAGAACACCGCGAAAACATTGTGGTGAGCGATTCCATTGAAGAATTGCTTCAACGTTTGGCACTATGGCAGCCCCTCGAAACACAAAAGTGGATCGAAGACATCAAAACCGAAAGCAAAATGTAGTTTGAAAACGGGGATTAGAGCATGATTGTAATAGGAATTACGGGAACACTTGGTGCCGGAAAAGGCACAATCGTTGACTACCTTGTCAACAAAAAAGGCTTCAGGCATTATTCGGTGCGTGCTTTCCTGATAGAAGCCATTAAAAGCAGGGGCCTGGAAGTGAACCGCGACAGCATGACGATGGTAGCCAATGAGCTGAGAGCCAGCTACACACCAAGCTATATCACCGATTGCTTGTTTGAGGAAGCAATGAAAAGAGCCGAAGCCTGCATCATCGAAAGCATACGCACACCCGGCGAAATCGCTTCGCTGCGCCGCAATCCGGGTTTTATTCTTCTGGCTGTGGATGCCGACCGCCAACTGCGTTTCGAGCGTATCACCCGGCGCATGTCGGAAACCGACAGCGTTGACTTTGAAACGTTTGTTGCCAATGAAGCCCGCGAAATGCACGCCACCGATCCCAATCACCAAAACCTTGCTGCCTGCATCAAACAAGCTGACTTTGTGCTGATGAACAACGGAACTGTGCCGGAGCTGGAAGCCCAAATGGAACAGATACTTAATAAAATCAATCACTTATGAGCATTCTCGACACACCTGCACACCAGCGCCCCAGCTGGGACGAATATTTCCTGCGTTTGGCCGACACCGTAGCCAGCCGTGCCACCTGCGACCGTGGCCGAAGCGGCTGTGTCATTGTCAAAGACCGTCAGATTTTGGTTACGGGCTATGTGGGTTCACCGCGTGGTCTGCCACATTGCGACGATGTTGGCCATTTGTTCAAAAAAGTAATTCACGAAGACGGCAACGTTACGCAGCATTGTGTGCGCACTGTTCATGCCGAACAAAATGCCATCACCCAGGCAGCCCGCAGAGGTATCGCATTGGAAGGCAGTACTTTGTATTGCAGAATGACACCCTGCCGCACCTGTGCCATGCTCATCATCAATTGCGGAATCGAAAGGGTGGTCTGCGAACGAAAATACCATGCCGGTGGCGAATCGGAAGAAATGTTTGCGGAAGCAGGTGTAAAACTTGAGTTTGTTCATGATGAAATTCAGCAATACGAAAAGCAATCCTGAAGGAATGTATTGGGTTGTGATGGGTGCCGATTTTTAACAGCTTAATAACTGAGAATAAACCGTCCGAAACAGGAAAACTACAGCAAAAATTTTGCTTGCCTTGGATATAAAATTGAAATACGATTATTTTGTAATAAGAGACCACTGCAGAACGGGTCTTGTAAAGTATTTAGAACAAATACTTAACAACCTGCCTGAAATTTTGAATCCAAAAATGCTTGATATAGGTTGTGGAACAGGTGTGCCAACACTTTGGCTGGCTGATAAATATGGCGGAGCAATAACGGCTATTGATGCCGACCCGCAACCGCTCAGTTTTCTTGAATACAAGATCGAAACAAATAAAACTTCAAGCAAAATCGAAACAAGAAATGTTTCGTTCTTTGACCTTAAAGTTGAGCCCGGGACTTATGACCTTATTCTTGCCGAAGGGTTTTTAAATGTCGTAGGCTTTGAAACGGGTTTTAAAAAGGTGATGGAAAAAATCAAAACCGGAGGCTATTTTGTTATTCATGACGAGTACAAGGATCATGACAAAAAAAATATGCTAATTCAGGAGAATAATTGCAAAATCGTTAACAGCCTTCTATTGGATGAAACCATATGGTGGAGAGATTTTTACAGTCAACTTGAGTATGAAATAAATAAAACGGAAAACGCCCGTTTACGAGGTTTTTTTATCAGCGAAATAAACGAAATAGAACAGTACAAAAGTAATCCATCTCTTTTCAAATCAATTTATTACGTAGTCTTAAAATCTTAGAAAAGGTTTATGAAACGATATCTTGAAGCAATTTTGCTTTCTTTGGGAATGCTTGCAGTTGTTATCTATCTTCTGCATATCCTCCTCGGCGGCTATTTGTGGAAAACATACAGTCACCTTCAGCAGCCAATTAGTGATTTGACGGCAACCGGAGCACCGGATAGAGCGATATTGTTGTCCCTGACGAATATCTACGGTGTGCTGGCTTTGATATTTGCAGTCTCATTTACCATTTTTGAAGGGAAAGAGCGCCACAAATTAGTTTTCCTGGGTGGAATTTCATTCATTATTTTACACATCGTTTCAATTTCTTACAGCTTCTTTCCTCAGGATTTGCCCGGTGCAGCGCCAACTTTTACTGGAACGATGCACCTTGTTGTCACTGCATTGATTGTGCCTTTCACTATTCTGACGCCATTGTTAATTGGTTTCGGTCTTAAAAAAGAAAAAGCATTTAACAGATTAGGCAATTTTTCTTTGATCTGCGGATTGCTTATCATTGTCTTTGGTGGTTTGTCCGGATATTTTTTTGCTAAAAAACTGCCCTATTTTGGATTGGTTGAACGAATTAATATCGGGACCCTACAAATCTGGACATTCGTTATTTCCTATAAATCATTAAAATCAAGGCATGAATTGCATTAGGATACTCTTTGTGTCGGTTATAGTCTTGCTTTCAGAATCAGGCGTTTTCGCGCAGGAATCTGCCGATTCAACAGCAACAAACACCAGGTTAAAGCCATTTGTCAATCTTTATCATCAGCATCATGATTTTTTCGGCAAGGCATTTTCATTTCAGGGCATTGAGGGAGGACTCATTGTTCGGCAGAATTTATATCTAGGTGTTTATGGGGCTTTTTTTGTTTCAAATCTGGAAGCTGAAATAAATAATGAGACCAAATATGTATGGATTGGACAGGGAGGGGTAGATATTGCCTGTGTCATCAACAGTGATCGCCGCTTCCATCCGGGTTGCCAGGTAAATATTGGCTATTTTTCCGTGAAGTATGATGCCGCTAAATTTGGGCTTTTCGAAACCGCCGATGCATCATTCAAATTGCATGGTGTGGTTGTCTCACCTCAGATTTTCGGGGAGTTGAATGTTACAAACTGGTTTAAAATCAGAACGGGATTATCGTATAACTTTTACGGTTATAAAGATCATTCGGCAGTAAAAAAATCAAATTTAAACCACTTATCCTTTACTTTTGGCTTGCTTTTCAATAGACCCTAAATAGGTTACCTTTGTAATAGGGACTTTTGATGGACTTTAAAATTCTGACAGATAATTTACCTGATGATTAGAGAAAAGCTGTAAACGAATCACCATTGGATAGAATTGATAAAATCAAAAAGATTGAAACGCCTGTTGATTATTTTCAATTTTACAAATCTGTTTCTGCGGTTTATTCGTCAAAGATTGAGGGAGAGGTTATTGATTTTGATAGTTATTTCAAAAACAAATCATTAAATTTGCTATGCAGTCGGAGAGCTGTTAATTATTGAACGTAAATACTACAATGACAGTTAAATATAAGATGGTTAGTCAAAATTTTGTATATCATGCAATGATAATTAGTAAAACAAATGAACAGACATTACTTAATTATTAGCTTTCTGCTTGTTACTTGTAGTATAACAGCTTTTTCCCAGCATGACTGGAGACAAGGTTATATTATAAAAAATTCGGGTGATACAATTTATGGGCAAATAGACTACCGCTCTCCAATAAGTAATAGTCAGTATTGTTATTTTAGAGAAAATGAACAAGATAATTATTGCAAATATTCACCAAATGAGATTGCAGGGTACAGGTATATCAACGATAAATTTTATACTGCAAAATCGGTCAAAATCAATGAGATAGAAAGAGTTGTTTTTTTGGAATTTTTGATAAAAGGAAGGGCAAATGTGTATTTTCTCAAGGATGAGAACGAAAAGTATTTCATAGAGAAAGATAAGCAGATTTATGAATTAAAGAATTCGGGAAAGACTATTTATAGGGATGGTAATAACTACATCTCAGAACAAAGAGAATATATAGGAGTTATGAATTATCTCTTGCAAGAAGCACAAATTATTGCTGATATTAATAATACTAAGCTCGATCATAATTCCTTAATAGAAACAGCTAAAAAATACCATAATAAAGTATGCACAGATGAAGAATGTGTTGTTTACCAAAAGAAGATGAAACCAGTTAAAGTTGATTTTGGCCTGGTTTACGGCAAACACAACAAGATGCTTCAATTATCAAAAAATCAGCAGTATAAATTATGCGACAACTTTAGTAATTATTTTGGATTAGCATTTAATTTTCGGAATTTACCTGGAATATATGAGCGGTTTTCATTGCAAATTGAATTGTTAGCCTCTGAATATTCTTTTGAAAATAAACAAAGATATCAACTTAATATTCCACTTTTATTGGATTATAGAATTACTTCATCAAAGTTTTACCCGAAAATAGAACTTGGTGCCTCGATGTATTTTGCAAAGAATGATCAGATTAAAGCGCAGCATATTAGTTTAATGGCCGGCTTGAGTTTTCATTATGAGTTCTATAAGGATTATCGGATTTTTATAAATACGCGCTTAGAAAACAGTCCAGGAATTTTTCGATTTGGCGGAGGCTTGGTGTTTTAAGCTTTGTTCAATAATCAGAACATATATAACACGCTTTCCCTTCCTCCAGCCAACGAATGACCTTCTCCTTGTCGAACTCCGAAATGTATAATTTCACTGTTGAAGTTGTAAGCGGTTTTGTTGGCTTTGGCAACTCATCACGCCTCACCCGTCACCCGTCACTACTTCATAAGCCAATTCTACGGAAGCGAAATTCTTTCTTTTTGTTGCCTTTTGTATTTTCGATGCGGGCATAAAGGCTTGTGTCGGAAACAAGCTGATAGATGATTCTGTTTGGGTAGTCATGCGATGGATTCTCGAAGATCCAGCTGCCCGAGGCTTCTTGCACAAGCGCAAATCCAACCTCCTGCTCTTGGTTTTGGCCGGGAACGCGGGCAAAAAAGTGTAGTTTTCCATCGCTCACAGCCATGCGCATAGCTTCGAGGTGAAAGGTGTCGCCCTGGTTGATGCTGAAGCTGCGTCCAGCGAGCTCGTTGCTGCCTGTTTTCCACCATTCCTCATAGAGGAGCGGCCCTTCGCTTGTGACCCATAAGCCGGCCAACTGCTCAGGCGAGGCAGGTTTTTTATCGGTAATATTGCATGCCGCAGCGAGAAAAATGAGCACTAAAAAGATGCAATATTTCCCTTTCATCCGGTCGTTTTTATCATGATTATCTCGTCGCCGACAGCAATTTGGCCTTCGCTTAACACCCTGCAGGTCACCCCGCCTCTCCAGTGAGGGCGCAAGGCTTCCTGCAGGCCTTCCTGTTGTTCGTCCATGCGGAAACAAGGATCTGTTTCGCCGGTTATCTCGAGCAAGACATCGCCAATTTTCAGGCGGTTGCCTTTGGTTTCGGCAAAACGCAACCCAGTCACGAGCAGGTTGGAGCGGCGCGTTGTCCAGGGCAGTTCAACACCCAGGCTTTGGCAGGCTTCGTCGAAATCTTCGAGCGAGAGCACGGTCACCTGACGTTTGCCGGGCAATCCGCGCACATCGGTTGCAACACCGGTTTGCAAGCCCACGAAAGCTTCGCTGACAGTGAAAATCCGGCCGCGTTTCTCTTTTTTATAGCCGATGCCCTCTATCCTGCCGCTATCAGCCATTGAGCCGTTTGGTAAGTTCTTCGGTTTGGGCTTCAAAACCTTTTTTACCCAGCAGCGCAAACATATTCTTTTTGTAGGCCTCCACACCGGGTTGGTCGAAGGGGTTCACCCCAAGCATATAACCGCTTAAGGCACAACCCATCTCGAAGAAATAGATGAGCTGACCGATGGTGTCGGCACTGATCTCGGGAATACTGATACGCATATTTGGCACACCGCCGTCAACATGGGCGAGTATCGTTCCCTGTTCGGCTTTGTGGTTGACTTCAGAGAGGCGTTTGCCTGCAATATAATTGAGCTGGTCGAGGTCGGTTTCAGCGCCCGGAACGCGAAGTTCGTTCACGGGTTTTTCAACCGAGATCACGGTCTCGAAGAGGATGCGCAATCCTTCCTGAATGTATTGTCCCATGGAGTGCAGGTCGGTTGTGAAGCCAACACCGGCCGGGAAAATTCCTTTGTTTTCCTTGCCCTCGCTCTCACCATAAAGCTGTTTGAACCATTCGGTGAAGTAAAATAGACGAGGCTCGTAGTTCACCATCACTTCCACGGTTTTGCCGCTGTTGTATAAGGCCTGACGGGCTGCTGCATACCAGGCGATAGGGTTTCCGTGCATTTTTTGCACCGTGCGGCTCATGGCTTCCATTTTGCGCGCGCCGCTGATGAGTTCTCGGATATTGATACCTGCCACGGCTATCGGAAGCAAGCCAACGGGTGTGAGCACCGAATAGCGTCCGCCCACATCGTCCGGAACAACATACGAGGCATAGCCTTCGCTGTCGGCGAGTTGTTTGAGCGCACCGCGGCTTTTGTCGGTGATGGCCACAATGCGTTTGCGGGCCTCTTCAACACCGTATTTCTTTTCGATATGTGCTTTCAGGATGCGAAAAGCGATGGCGGGCTCGGTGGTTGTACCGGATTTGCTGATCACAGCCATGCTGTAGTCTTTTTTGTCGAGCAGCTGGAGCAGGTCGGTGGTATAATCCTCGCTGATGTGTTGTCCTGCATAGATGATATGCGGGTTCTCGCTGCCACAGAGTTGGGCAAAATGGTGTGTCATTGTTTCGATCACAGCCCTGGCTCCGAGATAAGAACCTCCGATGCCGATGACTACAAAAACCTCTGATTTGCTGCGCAATTCAGCAGCATGTGCTTCGATGCGGGCCATTTCTTCTTCGGTGATGGATGATGGAAGATCAACCCAACCAAGAAAATCGCTGCCTGCTCCGGTTTTGTTGTATATCTTGCGGTAGGCACTCACAATTTGTTTGTCATAGGCCAGCAGTTCATCTTTGCTAATAAACTCGTGTAGCTGCTCGAGGCCAAGTTTTACCTGTATCATAGGGCGTTAGATTAAGAAATAATGAATGTTTATGTGGCAAAAATACAAAGAAAGGGCTCGAAACCTGATTTTAGGACATAAAAAAAGAGGCAGACGATGTGCCTGCCTCCCGAACCAAAAACCAAAATTTATGAAAACCTTTAACGCACAATGATTAGAACCTTCAGACATTTGGTCTATCAAAATACTTTAGGTATGAAAAGAACTGTGACAAAAATACTATCAATAGACCGCATGGGCTGTTAACGAACATTAATGGTTGTTAAGATTTGTTAAGCTACTGTAAGTCATGCAAATCAATCGTTTACCTTTGTGGGGTGAATAAGAAACTACTCATTGGAATTGTACTGTTGATGTCGGCTGCTCTCGTGGGCATGATGGCCATTCAAATCTATTTGATCGGCGATGCCGTGAAGGTGAAAGAAGCCACTTTTGTGCGCGACGTGAACCAGGCCATGCAACAGGTTGTGATGGTGCTCGAGAAGGAGGAAATGCAGCGTCAGTATGAATATCATATGAATATGATGAACCAGCGCGCCAACCTCATGGCTGTGTATGACTCGCTGAAAAAGAGCATGGCCATTGAGTTGCAGCAACCCATGACCAAAGACGAATATGCAGCTTTTATCCGCCGGACAACTATTGCCGAAGAGAAACTTCAGGAAATGATTTTCGGTTTTAATGAATCTTCAAATACAATTAAGGAATTGCAACCTGTGACAATTGACAGCATGGTTCGTTTGGAACTCAAGCGTTATGGTATTGAAACAGTCTTTGAACTAGGTATTTACAGCCCAACAAAAAATGCCATGTTGTTTCAAAAAACAGGAAGGTATCCTCAACAGCTTATAGATCAAAGCTTTGCTTTTGATCTTTACCCAACCATTTCGCCTGTGCGCTTTTCCGATAAATTGTTGTTGTATTTCCCCAATGAGAAACGATTTCTTGTGCGGCAGCTTTCCTCGTTGTTGTTTGTTTCGGGCTCGTTTATCCTGATCATCATTTTAGCCTTTGCATCTACGATCTGGGTTATTTTGCGGCAAAAGAAACTCTCCGAAATGAAAAACGACTTTGTCAACAATATGACACATGAGTTTAAAACCCCGATTTCGACCATTGCACTGGCTTGTGAAGCCCTGCGCGACAACGACATACAGAAATCCGAGGTGCTTTATTCCACCTACATCAGCATGATTGATGAGGAAAACAAACGCCTTGGCTCAATGGCCGAACAGGTGTTGCAGTCGGCAGTGCTCGACAAAGGGGAGTTGATTCTGCGCAAAGACCGTCTCGATTTTCACGACATCATCAGGGAAGCTGTGGCCACAAAAATGCTACAGGCCAAAAGCCGCAACGGGCATATCTTTGCCGATCTCAAAGCCGACGACTCCCTGGTGACCGGCGACAAGGTGCACCTCACCAATATCGTGCTCAACCTGCTCGACAACGCTCTCAAATATACCGAAACTGCACCACAAATTGTTGTGAAAAGCCGCAATATTCCTAATGCTTTTGAGTTGAGTGTTACTGACAACGGGATGGGCATCAGCAAAGTCAATCAAAAACGTATCTTTGAAAAGCTTTACCGGGTTCCAACCGGAAATGTGCACAATGTGAAAGGCTTCGGCCTCGGACTCAGCTATGTGAAAGCTGTGGTTGAGAAAATGGGAGGGATGATTGGGGTGAACAGTGAATTAAAAAAAGGATCAACATTTTATATCAGGCTGCCATTGAGCAGTTAATAAACAGATAAATGACTATGGAACAACAGATTAAAGTATTGCTTGCCGAAGACGACAAAAATCTTGGCACCATTTTGAAAGCCTATCTCGAAGCCAAAGGATTCCCGACAACACTTTGCGGCGATGGACAGGAAGCCCTGGAAAAGTTCAAACGCGAAGACTATAACTTTTGTGTGTTTGATGTGATGATGCCGGTGATGGACGGCTTCACCCTTGCCACCGAAATAAGAAAGCTCGACAAGAAAGTGCCGATGCTTTTTCTCACAGCCAAGTCCATGCAGGATGATAAACTTAAAGGATTTGAACTGGGTGCCGACGACTACCTCACCAAGCCGTTCAGCATGGAAGAGTTGCTGCTGCGCATGAAAGCCATCATCCGCCGCTCGGCCGAAGACACCGTGAGGCCAACAACTTTTACCATCGGGAGCTTCACTTTCGACTACAACCGGCAGCTTTTGGTGCGTGGTGATGAAGAAAACAAACTCACCTCGAAAGAATCAGAATTGCTCAGGCTTTTGTGCGAAAACCTCAACAATGTGCTCGATCGTTCGGTGGCCCTGAACAAAATCTGGTACGACGACAGCTATTTCAATGCCCGTTCGATGGACGTGTATATTACCAAGTTGCGCAAGTATTTCAAAGATGACAGCTCCATCGAGTTGATGAATGTGCACGGTGTAGGATTCAAACTGCTGGTCAACGGCTGATGCAGCTTCAAAACAGCGCGCAGATTGATCCGGAAGAAGGGAATAAACTATCGTTCCCCGAAGTTTTTCCGGTTTCTCATCCGGTTGAAGCTCTCAGAGCCGGAATCCCTTTTCAGCAGCTCAAACAGCATCTGCTTAGTGGACGGTCTTTACTTGCCGGAGACACCTACGGAACAACGATGGCATTCTACAGCTGGCTCAAAAAAGACAATGCTGCGCGCCGGCCAATCCATGATTTTCACTCGGCGCGCCGCAACAAGGAAAAACTTTCCCAACTCACACAATTTCTGCTGATTCCGGTTGCTGATGGACATGTGCTACTCAAAGGAGCACCCGAAAACCAGTGGTTGAAAAGTTTTTATCCCGCTCAGCAGACCTTCCTGATGCGTTTCACCGATTTTCTCGGTTTGAACGGAGCCTGGCAATGGTTTCAAAAAGGCATTTTATTTCCAGGACTGAAACGGAGAATACATCCGTTTTATGGAGTCTATTTCCCAACACGCACTGAACATCTTGTGCTTTTTGACCATTGGCTTTCGCGGCAGACACCGTTTGAAAATGCTGTTGACATGGGAACAGGTTGTGGTGTGCTGACGCAGTATCTGCTCATGCACGGCTGCAGAAAGGTCACTGCTACCGATATCAATCCCAATGCTTTATATAGTGTAAAGAA
>DISP01000065.1 GCA_002421995.1 Bacteroidales bacterium UBA6207
AGGTTTGTCTTTTATCCTGATGATGTGTTAAACCGTCTGGAGATGCTGCTGAATTTGTTTGACCAAAGAGGAATTAACCAGGATGAAACACAAATTGAAATTGAGCATTTTCAATCTTTAACAGCCGAAATGCAGATTCATAGCTTAATACAAATTACAGGAGGCAAGGCCTTCAGACATGATTCAGGTTTATTTGATCTGGCGGAAGAAATTGTCAGAAGCCTGAAACTTGACAAGAAGGCTGATCCTTATATTCAGTTCATTCTTGAAGTTATTCATGAGTTTCAGGTAAAAAAAACAGCAGGGTTTGATGTTTTCTACACCTTTTGGGCTGATAGCGGCAGCCAGCTCTCAGTGAATGTCCCTGAATCACTTAATGCTGTGAAAATCATGACGATACATAAGGCAAAGGGGCTCGAATTTCCGGTTGTTATTTTCCCTTTTGCCAACGATGATTTCAATAAATCTACAAAAAAATATTTATGGCTGGATTTCAGTGATGAAGGTTTTGGAAAGCTTACACATGGCTTTGTCAAATGCGAAAAGGCATTGCAGGAAACCAGATTCTCGGATTTATATGAAAATGAGATGGCTAAAACCCGCCTCGATAAAATTAATAACCTTTACGTTGCATTAACAAGGGCTGAAAACCGCTTGTATGTATTAACCACGGGTAAAATTACAAAGAGTGGAAATTATACAACGCTTTTCAGGGATTTTTTACTTGCAAAAGGATTGTGGCAGGATTCGCAGACCACCTACCTTTTCGAGAATAATATTGCTTTTGAGCCAAAACCCCGACATGATGGCAATACTGAATTTTCAACATTTTTTGTGTCCACCGATTGGAAAACCAGACTAAAAGTTGTGGCTGAAAAAAACCTTGGCGATGCAGAAACAAGCAGGGGCGAGGCTTTGAGGATTGGTAATCTCTTCCATGAGATCATGTCGAAAATCAAAATTGCAGCTGATATTAAGCCAGTATTGGCGTTTTACCGGCAATCAGGCGAACTTTCAATGAAGCAGCACGATTTAACAAATGCTTTGTTAAAAGATTTGGTGAGCAACGAACAAACCGGTTTTCTTTTTAGTGCTGATGCCGTTATTAAGAATGAAGTTGAATTGTTGAGTAAGGAGGGGCGTGTTTTTCGCGCCGATCGCTTTATCGAATTTGACACTAAGGTTGTTATTCTTGATTATAAAACAGGTAATAAATCCGTGGATCATATACAGCAACTTATTGAATACCGTGAGCTTGTGTCTTCATTGCAAGCAAAACCTGTTGAAGCACTTCTTCTGTATATTATTGGTCTTGGAAGCTGGGAACTTGTGGCAATATAAAAAAAGCTGCCCTGAAAGGACAGCTTCTTGACTATGCTTGTGCTGTTGGACCACCCATTGTAAATGGAGGCATCACCTCGCCGCCTTCTTTGATTGGACCATGAACAGATTCAAATTTTTTAATGTTGTCAAGTAATGCTTTGTAAAGTCGTTTAGCGTGCTCTGGTGTGAGGATGATACGCGATTTAACTTTTGCTTTTTGAACTCCGGGCATAAGTTTCACAAAATCAACAACAAATTCGGATTGTGAATGGGTGATTATTGCGAGATTGGAATAGATGCCTTCAGCAATTTCTTCGCTCAGTTCAATATTGATTTGATTTTTATTGTCTGTCATATCGTTTTAAAATAAAAAATCACCCTCCGGGCTTAACCCGAAGGGTGAAGATGTTCATTATCTGGATTTTTCAGGGCTAACCTTCAGTTTCAAAGAAGTAGCCTCCATCACTGCTTCGTACTCGGCTCTTGAACCTACGATCAGATCATCATATTCAGGTAAGCCTGTGCCGGCAGGTATTTTATGCCCAACAATTACATTTTCTTTCAAGCCTTTCAAATCGTCGGATTTGGCGTTAATCGAAGCTTGTGTAAGAACTTTTGTTGTTTCCTGGAACGAAGCGGCCGAAATAAAGCTGTTTGTCTGCAATGATGCCCTTGTGATACCTTGCAATACCTGGAAAGCTGTTGCTGGTTTTGCATCACGCGCTTCAACGAGTTTTTTATCTTTACGTTTCAACAACGAGTTTTCGTCACGCATCTTTCTGGCAGTGATAATCTGTCCTTGATGCAAGGTTTCAGAATCACCCGGATCGGTAACAACCTTTTTGCCAAAAATTTCATCGTTTTCTTCCTGGAAATCAGTCTTGTTAACGAGTTCACCTTCAAGGAATCTTGTATCACCCGGATCTTCAACTTCTACCTTACGCATCATTTGACGTACAATAACCTCAAAGTGCTTGTCATTGATCTTCACACCTTGCAAACGATAAACTTCCTGAACCTCGTTCACGATATATTCCTGAACTTTCATCGGTCCTTTGATTGCCAGAATGTCGGCAGGTGTCATAGCTCCTTCCGATAGCGGTGTGCCGGCCTTAACAAAGTCATTTTCCTGTGCGAGGATTTGCTTTGAAGTTGGGATAAGATAACTCTTCTCTTCTCCGGTTTTAGAAGTCACTATTACCTCACGGTTTCCGCGTTTAAGTTTTTTTCCAAATGAAACTACCCCATCAATTTCAGATACGATAGCAGGTTCTGACGGATTTCTTGCTTCAAAAAGCTCAGTCACACGTGGCAAACCTCCCGTGATGTCGCCCGACTTGCCAATTGCACGCGGAATCTTGACGAGCATCCCGCCAGCTTCGATTTTGTCGCCTTCTTCCACAACAATATGCGAACCAACAGGAATATCATAAGTTTTGATGAGTACATTGTCTTTGTCAAGAATCTTGATCACAGGATTCTTCGTTTTTACACGGCTCTCGATAATTACTTTTTCGTTATAGCCGGTTTGTTCATCAGACTCGATACGGAATGTGACGCCCTCGATAATATTTTCGAAACTGATTTTTCCTTCAAACTCCGAGAGGATTACAGCATTGTAAGGATCCCAATCACTGATCGGTTCACCTTTTTTCACTTCTGCACCATCTTTCACATATAGGTTTGCACCATACGGGATGTTGCTCGAAGTAAGTACAATACCTGTCTTTTTGTCAACAATTTTCATTTCTGCTGAACGTCCAAGAACGATATCATAGGTTTTTCCTTCACGGGTTGTTTCAACCGAGCGAAGTTCTTCAATTTCTATAATTCCATCAAACTTGGCTTCAACCTTCGACATGATTGCAATGTTAGAGGCAGTACCACCCACGTGGAATGTACGCAGCGTCAACTGTGTACCTGGCTCACCGATTGATTGTGCGGCAATAACACCAACTGCTTCACCTTTTTGAACGAGCTTGCCCGATGCAAGGTTTCTACCGTAGCAGTTGGCACAAACACCTTGTTTGGATTCGCAGGTGAGTACCGACCTGATTTCAACATTTTCAATGGGTGATTGCTCAATAATTTCGGCAATATCTTCAGTGATTTCTTCACCACCTGTGATAATCAATTCACCAGTCTGTGGATGATACACATCATGTAGGGCAACCCTTCCCAGAATACGGTCATACAAGGTTTCAACAACTTCTTCGCTTTTCTTAAGTGCTGAGATTGTCAAGCCGCGCAAGGTACCGCAGTCTTTTTCAGTGATAACAACGTCTTGCGAAACGTCAACCAGACGGCGGGTCAGATAACCGGCATCAGCAGTTTTCAAAGCGGTATCGGCCAAACCTTTACGTGCACCGTGTGTCGAAATAAAGTACTCAAGAACTGACAATCCTTCCTTGAAATTTGAAAGAATCGGGTTTTCAATAATTTCACCACCCGTAGCACCTGATTTTTGCGGTTTTGCCATAAGACCCCTCATACCTGAAAGCTGACGGATTTGTTCTTTGGAACCCCTCGCCCCCGAATCAAGCATCATATAAACAGGATTGAAGCCCTGGTCGTCCTGCGAGAGTTGTTGCATCACAGTATTGGTGAGACGGGAGTTTGTATGTGTCCAAATGTCAATAATCTGGTTATAACGTTCATTATTTGTGATGAAGCCCATATTATAGTTGGCCAAAACTTCCTCCACCTCTTCGTTTGCCTGACGTATCAACTCTTCCTTGGCTACCGGAATCTTTACGTTCCCAAGGTTAAAGGACAATCCACCCTTATATGCCATTCTGAATCCGAGGTTTTTGATGTCGTCAAGGAATTTTGCTGCTGCTGCAGTTCCTTGTTTCTTCACCATAGATCCGATGATGTCACGTAGCGATTTCTTAGTAAGTAGTTGATTAACATATCCATATCCTTGCGGAACTACTTCGTTGAACAGAACACGTCCTACGGTAGTTTCGGTGAGTTTATTGACAATGTTCTTGCCTTCCATTACGTTTACCTTGACGTGAATGATGGCATGAAGATCAACTTTCTTTTCATTGTAGGCAATAATCACTTCCTCAGGTGAATAGAACCTCTTTCCTTCACCTTTTACAGGATGATCCGGAGTACTTTTTCTGGCTTTGGTAATATAATACAAGCCAAGAACCATATCCTGAGATGGAACCGTGATAGGAGCTCCGTTAGCCGGATTTAAAATGTTGTGCGAAGCAAGCATCAAAATTTGAGCCTCCAAAACAGCAGCATTTCCGAGTGGCACGTGAACGGCCATCTGGTCACCATCAAAGTCGGCATTGAAAGCCGTACACACCAATGGATGCAACTGGATGGCTTTGCCCTCAACCAACTTCGGCTGGAATGCCTGGATACCAAGACGGTGAAGGGTAGGAGCACGGTTTAGCAACACTGGATGTCCTTTAAGAATATTCTCAAGAATATCCCAAACTATTGGATCTTTGCGGTCAACAATCTTTTTTGCCGATTTAACGGTTTTAACAATACCCCGCTCAAGCATTTTTCTGATAATAAATGGCTTGAACAATTCCGATGCCATATCTTTTGGGATACCGCATTCATTGAGGTTCAATTCTGGACCTACCACAATAACCGAACGGCCGGAATAGTCAACACGTTTTCCAAGTAGATTCTGACGGAAACGACCTTGTTTACCCTTAAGGCTGTCGCTGAGTGATTTAAGCGGACGGTTCGATTCTGTCTTAACCGCGCTTGCTTTGCGAGAATTATCAAAAAGCGAATCAACTGCTTCCTGCAACATGCGTTTCTCATTACGCATAATCACATCCGGTGCCTTGATCTCTATCAACCGTTTCAGTCGGTTGTTGCGGATTATTACCCTTCTGTAAAGGTCGTTGAGGTCGGAAGTTGCAAAACGTCCCCCATCCAAAGGCACGAGCGGACGGAGTTCGGGTGGTATTACCGGGACAACTTTTGTGATCATCCATTCAGGTCTGTTCTCAATTCTTGAACGGGCGTCGCGGAATGCTTCAAACACCTGCAGGCGCTTAAGCGCTTCCTGTTTTCTTTGTTGTGAAGTTTCGTTTCCGGCTTTGTGTCTCAGTTCAAATGATATTTGATCCAGATCGAGTTGAGCCAATAAATCATGAATGGCTTCTGCACCCATTTTAGCGATAAATTTATTTGGATCGGAATCCGGAAGGTGCTGATTGTCAGCTGGCAAAGCCTCAACAATATCAATATATTCTTCTTCAGTCAGAAAATCCATTACCTGTAAGCCATCGGCGGCTTTTATTCCGGGTTGGATAATGACATAGCGCTCATAGTAAATGATCATGTCAAGTTTTTTGGTCTGAAGACCAAGAAGAGCACCGATTTTATTGGGCAATGATCGGAAATACCAAATGTGTGCAACCGGTACAACGAGTTGGATATGACCCATGCGTTCGCGACGCACTTTTTTCTCTGTCACCTCAACACCGCAACGGTCGCAAATGATGCCTTTGTATCTGATTCTTTTGTATTTGCCGCAATGACACTCCCAATCTTTTACGGGGCCAAAAATGCGCTCACAGAACAAACCATCTCTTTCAGGTTTGTATGTTCTGTAATTGATTGTTTCAGGCTTGAGCACCTCGCCACTCGATCTTTCCAGAATGGACTCGGGAGAAGCAAGGCTGATGGTGATTTTTGAAAAACTACTGCTGATAGTACTGTCTTTCCTGAAAGCCATATTGTGTAATCTGTTTGTTAAAAAAAATGTTTATTGCCATCCCGGAATCTCCGGGATGACAATGGTATTTTAGTCGAATGAAACCTCAAGACCAAGTCCGCGAAGCTCATGGATAAGTACGTTGAAGGATTCCGGGATTCCTGGTACCGGCATATTATCACCTTTGACGATGGCCTCGTAGGCTTTGGCTCTACCAACAACATCATCAGATTTTACAGTGAGGATTTCCTGAAGGATATTGCTTGCGCCAAATGCTTCCAGCGCCCAAACTTCCATTTCACCAAAACGCTGTCCGCCGAATTGTGCTTTACCACCAAGCGGTTGCTGTGTTATCAGTGAGTAGGGTCCGATTGAACGGGCATGCATCTTGTCATCAACCATATGGTGCAGCTTCAACATATAGATGTATCCAACAGTAGCCGGTTGATCAAAACGCTCACCTGTGCCACCATCATACAAATACACGCTGCCATTTTCCGGTAGTCCTGCTTTCTTGAGATACTGATTGATTTCGTCAATGTGTGCGCCATCAAAAATAGGTGTGGCAAACTTCACTCCAAGCTTTGCACCTGCCCAACCGAGCACCGTTTCATAAATTTGCCCGAGGTTCATACGTGAAGGTACGCCCAACGGGTTCAATACGATATCAACTGGTGTTCCGTCTTCAAGAAATGGCATATCCTCTTCACGAACAATACGGGCAACAATACCTTTGTTTCCGTGGCGTCCGGCCATCTTGTCCCCGATGTTCAGCTTACGTTTTTTAGCAACATAAACCTTTGCCATCTGAACAATTCCATTTGGAAGCTCGTCTCCTACTGTTGCAACAAACTTTTTACGGTTGAAAACACCATAAATCTCTTTGTGCTTGATATTGAAATTATGAATCAAGGTTTTAATCTTGTCATTGTCTTCTTTATCGGTGGTCCACTTATTTGGATTAACAGTTGAATAGTCAATAGCAAGCAAAGATTTTTGTGTAAACTTCGATTTCTTCGGAATAATGGTTTCTTTGTAGTTGTTCATAACGCCTTGCGATGCACGACCGTTTAAAAGAATCAACAGTTTGTCAACCAGCTTATTTTTAAGTTCAGCTACCTGACGATTGAATTGATCTTCAAGCTCCTGAACCAAATCTTTATCCTTTGCTTTGGATTTTCTGTCTTTTATTACACGCGAAAACAGCTTTTTATCTATTACAACACCTTTCATTGACGGTGGTGCTTTCAGGGAAGCGTTTTTCACATCGCCGGCTTTATCACCGAAGATTGCTCTGAGCAATTTTTCTTCCGGAGTAGGATCGCTTTCACCCTTTGGAGTGATTTTACCAATAAGAATATCACCTTCATACACTTCAGCACCAATTCTGATCAATCCGTTTTCATCAAGATCTTTGGTTGCTTCAGCACTCACGTTGGGAATATCATTGGTAAGTTCTTCGATACCACGTTTTGTATCACGTACTTCAAGTGAAAACTCCTCGATATGAACAGATGTGAAGATGTCCTCTTTTACGATTTTTTCCGAAATAACGATGGCATCCTCAAAATTATATCCTTTCCAGGGCATGAACGCTACCATCAGGTTGCGCCCGATGGCAAGTTCACCATTTTGGGTTGCATAACCTTCGCAAAGCACCTGTCCTTTGGTCACCCTTTCACCCCTGCGGACGATTGGTTTCAGGTTGATGCTTGTGTTTTGGTTGGTGCGTATGTATTTTGTCAGATAATAGGTTTTTACATCCTCGTCAAAGCTGAGAAGCTTGTCTTCTTCAGTGCGGTCATAACGGATTGTAATTTTTATTGCATCAACAAATATTACTTCGCCATCACCTTCAGCATTGATCAGAACACGGCTGTCTTCAGCAACAGACTTCTCGATTCCGGTGCCAACGATAGGTGTTTGAGGTTGCAATAATGGAACTGCCTGACGCATCATGTTCGAACCCATCAAAGCACGGTTGGCATCATCGTGTTCAAGAAATGGAATCAATGAAGCAGCAATGGACGCAATCTGATTTGGAGCCACATCTATCAAGTCAACCTTTTCTCGGTCAATGATTGGGTAATCAGCCAGATAGCGCACCTTTACACGGTCTTCGGAGAATAATCCGCTTTCCTGCATCGGAGTTGAAGCCTGGGCAATGATTTTGTCTTCCTCTTCTTCCGCACTTAAATAAACCGGTTGGTCGTTCAAATCAACCACACCTTCGGTAACAAGGCGGTAAGGTGTTTCAATAAAACCGAGTTTGTTGATTTTCGCATATACACAGAGTGAAGAGATCAAACCAATGTTTGGACCTTCAGGTGTTTCGATCGTACACAAACGACCATAATGTGTATAGTGAACGTCACGTACTTCAAAACCGGCCCTCTCTCTCGAAAGACCTCCCGGCCCGAGTGCCGAGATGCGGCGTTTATGCGTAACTTCAGACAACGGGTTTGTCTGATCCATAAACTGTGAAAGCTGATTCGTTCCGAAAAACGAATTAATAACCGATGACAATGTTTTGGCATTGATAAGATCAGTAGGCGTAAACACCTCATTGTCACGCACATTCATTCTTTCGCGAATGGTACGCGCCATACGTGCCAAACCTACTCCAAATTGAGCATATAATTGCTCTCCAACTGTTCTTACACGCCTGTTACTCAAATGGTCAATATCGTCCACCTCAGTCTTTGCGTTGGCAAGCTCAACGAGATACCGAATAATCGAAATGATATCTTCTTTTGTCAGAACTTTCGTTTCTTCCGGCGTTTGCAGATTCAGTTTCCTGTTGATCCTGTAACGGCCAACTTCTCCCAAATCATAGCGCTTGTCAGAGAAAAACAATTTGTCAATAATACCTCTGGCAGTTTCTTCATCAGGAGGCTCAGCATTTCTCAACTGTCGGTAGATAAACTCAACAGCTTCTTTTTCGGAGTTTGCTGTATCTTTTTGCAGCGTATTGAAAATGATGGCGTATTCTGATGTATTGAAATCTTCACGGTGAAGCAAAATAGCCTTAACCCCTGAATCCACGATTTGATCAATATGGTCGTTTTCAAGGATCGTTTCACGTTCAATAATTACCTCATTTCGCTCAATTGATACAACTTCGCCGGTGTCTTCATCCACGAAGTCTTCAATCCAGGAGCGCACAACCCTTGCGGCTAATTTTCTTCCCAAAACACGTTTTATACCGGCTTTGCTGACTTTAACTTCTTCGGCAAGGTTAAAGATTTCGAGAATGTCCTTATCAGTCTCGTATCCAATAGCACGAAGCAGGGTTGTAACTGGTAATTTTTTCTTTCTGTCAATGTATGCATACATGACATTGTTTATATCGGTCGAGAACTCCATCCATGATCCTTTGAACGGAATAATTCTGGCCGAATAAAGCTGTGTGCCGTTAGCGTGTTTGTGTTGACCGAAGAAAACACCGGGAGAGCGGTGTAACTGCGAAACAACAACACGCTCTGCACCATTGATAACAAAAGTACCTTTAGGAGTCATATAGGGGATCATCCCTAAATAAACATCCTGAACGATTGTCTCAAAGTCTTCATGTTCCGGATCGGTGCAGTATAGTTTCAGCTTGGCTTTTAGAGGCACGCTGTATGTTAGTCCCCGTTCAATGCACTCTTCGATGGTGTAACGCGGTGGATCTACAAAATAGTCAAGAAATT
>DISP01000140.1 GCA_002421995.1 Bacteroidales bacterium UBA6207
CTCATCATAACCGACCAACGGATGCCAGAGATGTCGGGGGTTGAATTTCTGAAAAAAATCATTGACCTAAATCCCGAACCCAACAGGATTTTGTTGACGGGTTTCAGCGATTTCGAAGCACTCAGCTCAGCAGTTAATGAAGGCAAAATCTACCAGTATATCAATAAACCCTGGGACGAATCAGAGCTTAAACCTGTTATTTATCAAGCACTTGAAGCGTATTATATCAAGAAGGAAAACCAGATGCTTACGAAAGCACTGCGCGAAAAGAACGATCTGCTTGAACGTGAGATAAATCAGAAAAATGAAGTGATGACGCAATTGCGCCACTCTGAACAGGAACTTCGGACTGCCAAGGAAAAAGCGGAAGAAAGCGACAGGCTGAAAACTTCTTTTCTCAATAATATGTCGCATGAGATACGCACACCGCTCAATGGCATCGTTGGCTTTGCCGAACTGTTGTGTGATGATGACCTGGAAGTGAACGAACGCCGCAGCTATTACTCCTATATCGAACGAAACAGCCGCGACCTTACCGAAATCATTTCAAAGGTGGTGCTGTTATCGCAGCTCGAGTCGGGAATGGAAAAACTTATGTTGGAGATTGCTGATGGCAGAAAGATTATGGCAGAGGTTTTCAATGAGTTTGCCCAACTCTATGCATCTCCTCAACTGCGTTTTCAGTTTCAATTCCTCTTGTCTGACGACGAAACAAAACTTGTGGTTGATAAATGCAAAATCAGGGAAATTGCCTTCCAACTCATGGAAAACGCATGCAAGTTTACCGAGCGTGGTATGATTACGCTGAAGTTGGCAAGAGCTGATGATAAACTCCGCATAACTGTCACTGATACAGGCATCGGCATTCCTGATGAGCACAAGAATGTTATTTTTGAAAGGTTTAGAAAACTCGAGGGTGAGTCATCAAAACTCTACCGTGGCAACGGCCTGGGCTTGTCAATCGTTAAGGCTTATGTAAGGCTCTGGGGTGGACAGATTGCAGTAAACTCAAAACCTGGAGCAGGCTCTGAGTTTGTTGTTGAATTGCCTTATATACAGGCCGATTTGGGCAACTTTTATGAACAAGGAAGCGTGCCGGCATCTGAAAAAATCCATAATATTCTAATTGTTGAAGACGAAGAAGACAACCTCGACTACCTGAAACTCGTTTTCAGAAATACCAAAGCCCGCCTGTTTTTTGCTAGAAACGGTGAGGAAGCTGTGGAGGTTTGTATGAAAAACCCCCAGATCCATCTGGTGCTCATGGATCTAAAAATGCCGGTTATGGATGGCTTTGAAGCAACACGCATCATCAAAAAGATGTCTCCACCATCGGTTGTAATCGCGCAGAGTGCCTATGCTTTTGATGAAGACCGGAAAAAAGCCATGGATGCAGGTTGCACCGATTTTATTGTTAAACCGTTGACAAAGAATAAGATAGAGCAGATAATTTCGGCTGTCAATTAGACTTAATACAGCAAAGTGAATGTGCTGTTCAGTTGATGCAAACGGTCGGTTTGATCTTTGTAAAACAACAGATAAACATACACGCCTCTTTCATACAGCATCCCGTTTTGATCACGGCCGGTCCAGCCCACTGAGGGGTTGGTGCTTTCCCACAACAATCCACCCCAACGGTCATAAATCATAAAACGATAGCCATCACTGTTGTAAAAATCAGAAATGGGTTTAAAGACCGTATTTTCCTCCACTTCACTCTGTGGATTGAAGGCATTGGGGAGCAATGGTGTGTAGTCTAATTGGATGCGCAGGATGTTGGATTGTGACTGATAGCTTGTGCCAACGGCTGTAAGCTTGTAATTTATGGAAGCTTCCATGCTTTGCAGCATTGAAAGATCATCTTGCCAGTTTACGCTTTGCGCTGTTGGCGAAGCTATCTTTTCCCAGCTTGCACTTCCTTGCTGTCGCCACAGTTCAAAATGATCTGTCGCCCAACCTTCATAGTTGTTCCAATTCAGGTTCAAATGGTTGGCATTGTCCCGACTTCCTTCCAGCAGAATACTGCGATGCTTTATGTTTGATGTGATTGCCTGTTGGCATTGATCAAGCAATGATACTGCGTAATAATAGCTGTGAGCCGAAGGTGCTGCCTGTTCATCAAGCAATGGCATTGCTTGAGAAACAGGGAGTTGAAATTGGTAACGTTCGCTGCTGAGGTTCTCGTCCAAAGCCCTTTCTACACGAATGACCTCACTGTGTTCCGGAATGATTGATGCGTAAATCTCGATCGCATTCGCTTCATTCACGGTAATGTATTCAACCAAGGGAGCAGCCGGCTGAGGTATGGCATCCAGATAGTTCTCACGAATGTTTGAAAAAGCAGGCCATTTGTCCGCATTTTCGTGCAGTGCTTCTATCCAAAACCGGTAGTTCACAGCGGGATTCAGGCCGGATAAAGCGTATTTGTAAACAGGGGCTTTATAACTTGTGTTGCCGATAGCAGTACTTTGCTCGATGATTTCCAGTGTTGATGTTATAACTTCAACATAATTATCCTGTCCGCCTGAAGCTGAATAATGCACTCTGTACTTTGTCACAGGATTTTCAATACAATATTCCGACCAGAAAAGGCTTATCTGCCGCTCGCAGAGATTAATTTCGTCAGTTTCTTTTTGATATATGGTGGGGCTTTCGTTGGATGGAGTGCTTTTTTCGCTACCAATAAAGCTGATAATTTGATACATTGATCTTTGAGTATTTGCAACAGCAGCGTTATCGGTCCATACAACCGTATCATTTGATATAACCACATCGCTTGTATTCACACTGACCACCTGATAAACATTTTCCCAGCGGTTTATTTCGTAATGCGTCACACTGTTGGCATCAGCTTGAAACCAGGTCAGTTTCACATGGCCTTCAGCATTTATTACAGAAACAGAAAGTAGGGTAGGGGTTGCTGGAACTTCAGAATAAGATTGAAATGGTGAACTGATAATTGTAATCAGTAATAAAAACAAAAACAATCTGTTAGACATGTTCATATTAACCTGTTATTCAACTTCTTTATCGCCAACCACAACAGTCAGCATCTCATCCGGATTGAGGTAGCGTTCTGCTAAATCCCTCAATTCGGTTGCTCCTATCGCATTGATAGCATCGAGGCTGCGGGCATAATAATCCATTCGGCCATCAAGATCAAGCGTAATTCTGAATTTGTCAGCCTGACTGTATGCCCCATCGAGGGAGCGAAGATAAGTTCCGTTGAGATAGTTTTTTACTAATCGCAGCTCCTCATCTTTAACAGGATTTTCAATCAATCGCAGCAATTCAAGCTTTATTTCATCAAGCGCGGCCTTTGTTACATCAGTTCCAACTTCGCTGGCTATGGTGAAACCACTTGCTTTTCGCATGGGCGAAACCATTGAATGAATGCCGTAAGTATAGCCTTTGTCTTCGCGGATGTTTGCCATCAGCCTCGAACCAAAATAGCCGCCGAGGATGGTGTTCAGTACTAAAAAACCAAAATAATCTTTGTGAGTGCGCAACATCACAGGTTTTCCCATCATTATGGCTGATTGCAAAGCACCTGATTTTTTCTTAAATAATAACTTTGGTTGAAATAGTGTATTCTGCACAAAATCAGTTGGTAACAAAGTATTTTCAATATCTCCAAACCAGGATTCAATTTGATGAATTGTTTTTTGCGAGATAGGCCCACTCAGGATAATTTTCGTGTTTGCGGGCTGAAAATGTTTGCCGTAAAATGCTTTAAGATCTGTAGTGGTCAGTGCATCAAAATCGGACTCGCAGGCAATTTGTCCATAAACGCTTTCAGCTCCATAAAGATTGGCAGTATAGAGTCTGTTGGCCAGATGTTTTGCTTTCTGACTGCTTAGTTGGAATTCCTGCATTTGACGCTTGTTATAAATTTTAAAATTGCGTTCCTTAAAAACAGCCTGCGTGAGCATATCCTGAATCAATGGAAGTAGAGCAGGAAGGCTTTTTTCTAAACAATAGAGCGTCAGGTAGCCGTGATCCTTTGTGTTTTGCAGGTCGAGATATGCTCCGTGGTAGTCAATACGCATGTTAAGAGCACCTGCAGTAAACTTTTTACTCCCTTCGCGCAGCATTCCAATGGTTGTTGAGGCTGCCAGTTTTTTGTCCTGAAAGGCGCTCCCGGCATCGAATACCATATCCATGCGCATGGCTTCGCGACTGTTATCGGGAAATAAAAAAAGTTGAGTGCCGTTTTTTAAGACGATCTTCTCTGGCTCAATCAGCGCTATTTTATGCTGATTGTCAACATCGGGTGCTATGAGCCTGTTTGGTGTTTTGTTGCTAATCATTGTCTTTGAGGTAAATGAGTGTGTTTGAGTTGCTTTCGTTGATCACAGAATCGGCAACCTGCTTAATTTGCCCGGCACTTACGCTTCTGTATCGGTTTGTTTGCTCGTTTATCAATGCTGTATCGCCTAAATAGGTGTAATAGGCCAGTTTCATTGCCTTCGAAAGCACAGAAATGTCACCAAATACCTGTCCGGTGATTACCCTGTTTTTAACTTTTCGCAGCGACTGCTCACTGACTGGTCGTTCCTTGAATTGGTTCAGGGTTTTCGTGAGGGCATCGAGTGCTTGTGCGTGATGAATGCCGTCCGTTACTTTCCCAGTAACAACAAGCAATCCCGGATCAATATCGCCGGTTACAAAAGCACTTAGCTCTGCAAAAAGTGCTTTTTCAAGAACCAGTTCTTTGAACAAAACTGAGGACTGTCCTGAGCCAAGCAGGTCCGAAACCAGATCAACTGCTTCATAGTCAGGATGAGTACGACCGCAGCTGTGCCAGGCGAGATAAATGCTGTCGGCAGAAACTTTTCTTTTTACCTCCAGCTTTCGGGCTTCGGTTTGTTTTGGTTCACTGGGGATGGTGCGCAAGATATCAGGGCCACTTTTGATTGATCCGAACCATTTTTCCGCCAGTTTTTTTATATCGCCGGTTTGCACGTCGCCTGCTATGGCAACAATGGCATTGTTTGGATTGTAATACTTTGAATAAAAGTCTTTTACATCTTCGAGCGTTGCATTCTCGATGTGGGCAGTTTCTTTTCCGATCGTGTTCCATTGGTAGGGATGTTGCTTGTATGCGAGTGGTTTGAGTAGCAGCCAGGCATCTCCGTAGGGTTGATTCAAATAGTTTTGTCTGAACTCTTCAATCACGACATTGCGCTGTGTTTCAAGACTTTTTGGCGAAAAGGCAAGATCAAGCATCCTGTCCGATTCGAGCCAGAAAGCAGTTTCGAGGTTTTGCTTCGGAACGGTGAGGTAATAATTGGTGTAGTCGCTATTCGTAAAGGCATTGTTTTCGCCCCCGGCTTGTTGCAATGGTTCGTCATAGCGCGGAATATTCACTGAACCACCAAACATCAGATGCTCAAATAAGTGTGCAAAACCTGTTTTGTCCGGATGCTCATCTTTGGCTCCAACCTGATACAGAATATTCATGGCAACAATGGGTGTGGAGCGATCGTGATGCACCAAAAACCGCAATCCGTTGTCGAGTGTAAAACTGTCGTATTGAATCATAAAGGTATTTAAAGAGCAAAAATAGCGATTTCCCCGCGATTCGTAACACTGCTTTTGGTCAAAGCACTAAATGGACTTCTGTGCCGTAAAAATTTGTATAACTTTGCAGCAGAAAATAAATCATTGACCACGAAAAATCCTTTATTAAATGGAAAGAGATGAAAAGATTTTTGCTTTGATTCAGCAGGAACGCGAACGTCAAATGCATGGAATTGAGCTTATTGCTTCAGAAAACTTTGTTAGCGATCAGGTGCTGGAAGCAATGGGTTCGGTGTTGACAAACAAATATGCCGAAGGCTATCCCGGAAAGCGGTATTATGGTGGCTGCGAAGTTGTTGATCAAACTGAGCAAATTGCCATTGACAGAGCATGCGAACTGTTTGATGCTGAATATGCCAACGTTCAACCTCACTCCGGTGCTCAGGCAAATATGGCTGTTTTTCTGGCTTGTTTGCAGCCCGGCGATACTTTTATGGGTCTCGATCTTTCTCATGGCGGGCATCTTTCGCACGGCTCGCCTGTAAATAGTTCCGGTATTCTCTATCGCCCTGTGGCTTATGGTCTTAACGAATCAACCGGACTTGTAGATTATGATATGATGGAAGAATTGGCCATGAAAGAAAAGCCAAAACTGATCATTGCCGGTGCTTCGGCTTATTCACGCGATTGGGATTATGAAAGAATGCGCGACATTGCCGATGCCGTTGACGCCATCCTGATGGCAGACATCTCTCATCCTTCCGGTTTGATTGCCAAAGGTTTGCTGAACGATCCGATCGAGTTTTGTCATATTGTTACAACAACAACACACAAAACACTGCGCGGACCTCGCGGCGGGCTCATCCTGATGGGCGAAGATTTTGAAAATCCATGGGGTTTGGCAACACCAAAAGGCGAAATTAAAATGATGTCAGCGTTGCTCAATTCTGCCGTATTCCCCGGCGTTCAGGGCGGCCCTCTGGAGCATGTTATCGCCTCAAAAGCTGTTGCTTTTGGCGAAGCTTTGACAGATGGTTATTTCCAATATATGCTTCAGGTGAAACGTAATGCCGAAGTGATGGCCAAAGCTTTTATCAATCGTGGCTATCATGTGGTTTCGGGTGGCACTGACAACCATCTCATGCTCATTGATTTGCGTAGTAAATTCCCTAACCTCACTGGTAAAGTTGCCGAAAACACACTCGTGAAAGCCGACATCACCATCAACAAAAATATGGTGCCTTTCGACAGCCGTTCTCCTTTCCAAACCTCCGGACTTCGTGTTGGCACTCCTGCCATCACAACCAGGGGGCTGAAAGAACAACACATGGAACCTATCGTTGACCTTATTGATGAGGTAATCAGCAATGTTGAAAGCGAGGCAGTGATTGCCGATGTTAAGAAGAAAGTAAATGCGCTAATGTCTGGTTTCCCGCTTTTTGCCTGGTAAACGAGCCAAAAATATCGATTTGACCAAAAGGTTTCCACTTAGGAAGCCTTTTTTGTTTAGCGGATTTTCATTGAACCTAAGTTGCGTTTCAAAGAAAAATCTGTTTAATTTAGCGTTGAATTTTCAACCTGATGTTGCATTATATATTATGCAAGTAATTAACAATCAAAAATTAAATTATGTCCATGGAAAACTTAGAACAACAAATCGAAGAACAAAACGAAATGACTTTCAACCAACAAATGAAATCTTATTTGTTAACCACAGCCAAATGGGGCAAGTTTCTGGCTATTGTCGGGTTCATTATTATTGCTTTGATAGCAGTGGCTTCAGTGGGATTAATTATCGGATTTGAGTTTCTTCGTGAGTTTGGTGCAGCAGCAGTCCCATTGTCTTTGTTGGGTGTAGTCTATTTATTTGTGGCAGCAATCTATTTTATTCCAACCTATTACCTATTTCAGTTTTCAGAACAAATACGCTTAGGATTGCAAAACGGAGATGCTGAGGTTACCCAGTCGGCTTTTAAAAACCTCAAGTC
>DISP01000016.1:0-86897 GCA_002421995.1 Bacteroidales bacterium UBA6207
CTACATTTAAACTGAATTGAAGGTGGTTTTGAAACCTGATTTTTTGAACTTCCAAATAGCTTCGAATCATCTCAATTTCCTCATTCAAGGTGATCCATTCTTCTCTTGAACTTTTTAATACAGACCTCATTAGCGAAGCAAAACGGCCAAGATAATCAGCAGCCATTGAATTATCACCGCTGACAAGATATTGCTGAATAGCTGACAAGGCATTAAAAATAAAATGCGGATTCATCTGGCTTCGCAACAATTTCTGTTCCAATGCTATCTGCTGATTTCGCTCGCTCAGGCGATGTTGTCTGAATAGCAAAAAGGCGATAACGGCCAGGAGCAAAAAAACAGCAGCAACGCCGATAATCATCACCCTTGTGCGGTTAAGCTGAGCCGACTGTAGTTCGTTTTCAGCACTTAACAACTTGATTTGTTGTTCATTCTCTTTTGTGCGGTATTGGGTTTCGAGCAATGTAATATTTTTCTTCACCTCAAGATTATTGAGCGAATCGTAGTGTTTGGAATACAACTCTTTAAACTGGAATGCTTCCTTGTATCTGCCTAGTGCAGCATAGGTTTTTGAAATTCCTTTGGCAGCTGAGAGGTATTCATCCGCATAGTCTTTAATCGAAGGATGCGTGATTACTTCAACAAAATATTTGAGTGCTTTTTCCGGCTGATCAAGTTTTAAATAGCACATTGCCAAATTATTGGCTGCAGAAATCAGGCGATATGCATTTGTTTCACCCGCCATCTGATATGACTTTTGAGCAGCTTTCAATGCCTGATCGGGATCGTTGAGGGCGAGGTAAACTTCCACAAGATTTGCGTTGGCAGTTGCAACACCTTTGGGGTATTTGTTTGCAATGCTGAGGTTTATCATTTCCTGATAGGTGCTCAGCGCAGCCTGAAAATTATTTTCACTCGTATAGATTCCGCCTAAATCATTCAAAATAGAAATGGTGGTATAAAGCCTTGCGTATTTTGGGTTTTTTGATAATTCGCGGGCACGTTCCAAATAATACTTCCATTTATCGGCAATTTTCAGCGCGCTGTACACCTCCCCGATTTGTTGATAATAGAAAGCAATATTGCTCGAATCAGTTCCAATCACCTTGTAATCAAGCGCTTTAAGTTTTAGTTCCAGGGCTTTCTCGTAAGCTCCGGCATTGACGTATTCCATACCCAGATTAAGCAAAACACCTGCTGCCCTTGCTGTATCCCCAACTTCCAAAAGCAGCGAGATTGATTTCTCAAACATTTTGTTGATGCTGTCAGCTGTTCCGGAAGCTGAATAAACACTCGCCAGTAAGTTGAGAGACAGTGCTTTCCATCTGTCACTTTTAGCTATATCAGCATGTTTTATTGCTTCCCTGGCCAGTTGAATACTTTTATCAGTCGAGTCTTGGTTGTCGTAATAAACCGCCAATTTATAGCAGGCTTCAGCAGATGAGATATAGTCTTTGCTTTTCAAGGATTCAACAAGCTTGTTTTCCCACTCGGCTTTATCCTGCGAAAAACCATATGGTATCGCATTTATTATCAGCAATATAGTAAGAAGAAATGATTTGATAGGGTTAGAATTCATGATGATATGAAAGGAATAATTGACATTTCGGTATTAAAGTTTAGATCTTATACTTGTTCTTCATGTCATCAATTGCAATTGAAAACTCCGCAATTACTTCTGCTATCATTTTATTTACCAGCTCTTTGTCCATTATCGTGCTGTCTTTTTCAAGTCTATGTAATTTGTCGGCAGTATCGTTCATCAAAAATTGCCGTGCCGATGATTTTAAGGTATGCGCAGTCTTTTTTATGCCGTCATGATCATCAGACAGTCTGAAAGTCTCAAGATTTTGGATCATCAGGCTTGAATATTTGACAAAAGATTGCAATATATCAATCAGGTCCTCTTCATTGTCACCAATAATGCTTCTGACGCTGTCGAGGTCGTATAACAAAGCCTCTTTACGGTTCAATTCACTGACGATCATTCTTCTTTTCTCAACCAACTTATTGATACACATAGCTAACTCGTCAGTTTTCTGATAGTTTTTCAGTATCATGCCGTCCATATCTGCTTCTGAGCATGCTTTCTTAGTTTCTTCCGAATCATCACCGCTGTATGCAATAATACATGTTTCCATTCTTGAATTTCTCATGATCCTTGCCAATTCAAATCCATCTGTATCAGGAAGATAAAGATCCAACAACACGAAATCATAGGTGTTTTGTCGGAAAAATTCTAGAGCAGATTCACCATCTGAAGCCATGTCAAAATTGCATCCTGCATCTTTCATATGCCGGTTTGTTAAAAGCTGTATCATTTTATTGTCTTCTACAACCAGGGCACTTAAACCGATCAGTTTCGTATAATCTGTTTGTGTGTCAATAACAACCAGGTCGGGACGCTGCAACTTACCAGTGATCGTTTGGATCAGAAAAGATTTGTTGTATGGTTTAGGCACAAAACAATCCATTCCGGCAGCCAGGCATTCTTCAATGGTTGTTTCCTGCACCTCGCCAGAAACAGCAATGATCAGTGCTTTACTTTTGAGTTCGTTTCGGATAATTCGTGTAGCGCTGATACCATCCATGACAGGCATCCGAATGTCCATCAGAATTACCTCGGTATCAAGATTTTGCTCGAGAAATTTAATGGCTTCCTGACCATTCTCAGCAACAAACAGGTTCCATCCTTTAAGAATTTTAACTCCCATATCCCGCTGGTAGGCATCATCATCAACAAGTAAAACCTTGATATCACAGGTTAAGTTTTCATTGATTTCGAGGTGGCTTTCCTTCAGTGTTTTTCTCGGATTCTTGTCTTTCAGGAATGGCAGGTTGAAAACAACACCTGTTCCTTTTCCCTTGGTACTGCGCAAATCCAAAGCACCACCCATCCTTGTAACATACTCATTGGCAATACTCAATCCGAGTCCTAAGCCCCCGTAATGTCTTGTTATACTATCATCTTCCTGACCAAAGAACTGAAAAACCTGTTCGTGGTGCGTGGCATCAATTCCAATACCCGTATCCGTTACTTCAAACTGCACAGCAACCGTATCAGGTGTATCAGCCAGAAGCTTTGTGTTCACGACGATTTCGCCGGAAGAGGTAAATTTGAAAGCATTATCAATCAGATAAACCAACACATCACTAAGTTTTGATTCATCCCCAAGGAGGAAAGTATCAAGGTTTGACGCCATATTGAACCTTAAATCAATCTTCTTCTTAATGGCAAGATGCGCAGTCATTTTCTCCAGTCGTTCAAACAACTGCACAAGGTTAAATGATTCGGTGTTGAAAATACTTTGGTCGAGTGTAAGATTGGTAAACTGAAAAACCTTTTTTACAGTGTGGTAAAGGGATTGACTGGTATCTGTAATGATTTCAAGCTGTTCGGTTTGTTCGTTGTTAAGCGGTGATGCCGCAAGCAGCTCCAGATAACCCAAAAGAATGTTTAAGGGATTTCGGAACTCATGGCTTAATGTTGCAACGATACGCCGTTGAAACTCCTTCTTTAGCAGCATATTACCCAACGCCGATCTGGGTTCACGCGTATGTTGATACTTTAATACTTTGTCAAAATCAGCCCCATCCCAACGTAATTGCTTTGCAAACTTATCAAGAACAGGACTTATATCGTTGTAGTCGGCTTTTGTGAATGAGGTGCTGCCTGAAAACAGCGATTTTGAATTTTTGTTGGTTCTCAACTCAATGAAACCGGCATTTCCCAGACTTAAGAGAAAAATTCTGAAGCTTTCTTTTTGATGTGGAAACGGAAACAAATGATCCGGATTTTCAAGAATTCCAGTATCTAATAGTTTGTCCATCAATTCATTACCAATAAACGATTCAACCTTTTCTGTCGCAGGAAACGAAACCAGCATTTCGATGAAACCACTTTCTGCATCGGTTGAAGGTAGCAATGAGGATTTGTTTATCCAGATGGCTGCCTCTGCAGCAAGTTTGTTCTCGACAATGGCTTTGCAAAACGCAAAAGCATTTTCTTTGAGTCCCTTTGTTGTGCCAATGGACATAGATAGGGCGTAAAGTACGGTGTGGTTCATCTCAACAATTGATTAATCAAAACAAATCAAAGATACAAAGGAAAATTTCTGATTTTAGTATGAATCCGACTAACAATCACTTATTTTTGTTAGAGATTCTTGCCATAATATACGATTTGAACGTAAAGCATTCATTAATTGCAATATACATAAAATTTATTGAAAATATGTCACCATTTACCATCCCTTCCAACCCGATGCTAATGAGAAGATTTAAACTGGCTTTTGTTTTACTGCTTCTTTTATTTGCATTTTTTTCCATTAGAAACATGGGCTTACTCCTTGTTTCCAAAGATAAACCATTGCCAAGTGATATGATTTTTGTGCTTCTTGGTCCGGTACCTGACCGTGCATTGCTTGCTGCCGAATTCTTTAATGACGGATTGACACATAAAATCCTGATGGCAAATGAGTACCAGGCAGGCCTTGATGCGGCACTTGCCGAGCGCTTACACATTGACAAAACTTCGGATGTTTTTGTGAAGGCACTTCAAAGCCTCAATGTTCCGGCAAATGCAATCGAAGTGCTGCCTGATGTGGCTGCCAGCACACGCGACGAAGCCATCATTTTGAGAAACTATCTCGAGCAACACTCTGATATAAAGAGTGTAATGATTGTAACTTCATCTTTTCACGGTCTGCGGGCAAAAAAACTCTTCAGCCTCGCAATCGAAGGTTTGGAGCATGAAGTTCGATTGGTTGTTCCTGAAAACAAGCATTCGGTTTTCAATGCAAAAAAATGGTGGTCCGATCGTTATAGTGCAACGATGGTAGCTCTCGAGTATCTTAAACTTACGAACTTTTACTTCAGCGACCGATTTACGCTTTAGCCTATAAATCAATCTCCATATTTTCTTTCAAGAGATTGATAATCATTTATAAAACTCTCAATATCGGGCCAGGTCAAATCATTAAACAACTTTTCCGAAAAATATAGCCTTGCATAGGCCGATTGCAATGGCAAAAAATTGCTAAGCAGATTTGCATTTCCGCTTCTTATCACAATGTCTAAAGGTTGTTTTATCCACAATCCATTCCACAGTTCATCACCCTTATTTAATTGATTCAAAGCATATTGAATCTCATCGAATGGATCGTATTCAATACACAGATTAAGTCTCCCATGCGCATGATTGCTGGTTTCATTGATAAGGTCTTCAACAGTTTTAATAAATCCGGCAGATTGGTGTGAAAGCTTGCCTGCTACAGACACCTTCAAACCAAGTTCATTGCAGATTATGCCAACTTCAGTTGAAAGAGAAAGCAAAGCCTGGTTTGTAAAAGCCTCAATCTCATACTCCTGCCGTTTGAAGTTTTGACGGCTCGACATGTAAATTGAAATTTCGGAAATCCCAAGCCCGATGATCTTACCAACAAATCCGGCAAGTTTTTTGCGCGTTGTTTCATATGACTCACTCAATGAAACCGCGTTTGCTATAGCCCACCTTCTGCCACCATCAGGTATTATACCAATATGTTGAATCCGATGTATCGGTTGCGGGTGAAAATTACCTTGTTGCTGAGGCATATCGAATGATTAAAGTTCAAAAATAAAAAAAAGGTATTTCCTCCGCAGAAGAAATACCTTGATCAACAAAATAGTTGGTTAATTTCCTTTTTGATAAATTACCTCATTATCACGGTAACCTTGTTTATCCTCGTACCAATCCATGTAACTGAAACCGCTGCTTTGCACCCAGGTACCAAACACGAGGTGCGCTTCGAGAATCACTTTCTTTTCCTGAGGATAAGCAAATGCTGTTGGTAAATGCATTCCCCAGGGGAGATTGGTTTTTGATTTGTAATATTTTCCTGTTGCCAGATTGGTATCGTCATCTTCAGTGCCAAAATAGGAAGTATTTGCCAATTGAGTTGGGGCATAACCTGGCAAATGGACCTCCTTGCCTCTTTCCTTATTGATGAAAATGAAAGGATTATAGGGAGGCAAACCTATGGCGGCCATTGTTTGTGCTGCAACAAAGGTGGTGTTTACGGTTATGGACTCTGGTTGAACATAGGCCATTTCGGGCCGGGTGTTAACAAAGCCTGAGCCAATTGTTGCAAACAGATTATAGGTATTATCAAATGGAATGATAGTGGCTTTATCCTGACCTGCCTCCGTATTGTTTTGGTTTAGTGTTACAATGTTCTCTTTGTGGTTAAATCCCGTAACTGATTGAACAGCAGCTGATGGCACTCCGATCTGGAATCCAAAGCCATTTTTATAGCCAGCGCCAATCGCCTCAATCGTGAAATTTGAGATAATATCTTTTACAAGGTTATCAGCATTTGTCACCTGGTTGATTTGGTAGGACATCACAAGATCATTAAAGTCATAATCACCTTTCAGTGGCCACAAATCCTCATAAGCTAGTGAACCTCTTTGCGTTCTTCCAGGAAAATAATTGTTGAATGCACGAGCAGGATCGGCAGGATAATCGTCCATCACATCAAACACCCCATCACCGTCGGTATCAATGAGGTTTGGATCAACAAAGGGCATATTGCTGTTGTCAATTGCTTCGACAGGATTGGAAGTTACGTAGAAGATGGCATCGTTAAAATCATCATCGCTTCCCGAAGTTCTGTTAAGGTCTTCAAATCCAATAAGGTACAGCTTTCTCACGGCATCATACAGCAAAACGTTGTGTTGCCTTTTGGCAGCTGCAGCTTCCGGGTTGAAATCAGGATTAGAAAAATAATGAACCGCCCCTGTGTTGACACTTGAACCGTTGTATCCATTGGCAATTAAAACCCAACCTATACCGGTTCCGGCAGGGAATGTTCCTATTTTAACTTTGTCGCCACTATATAACCCACCGCCGCTGTTGTAGTAGGATAAGTTGGGATATATGATTCTTATCGTATCTATCTCAGCCCTTGTAGCAGGTGGGTTGTTTAGATCGTACGTATAAAACGCAATGGTATTTTTATATCCGGCACCCTCATGAACAAAAGTCATCCACACATCAGCATCTTCAATTATCCGGGTATCAGTTTGGTTGTCTTCGGCAAGATATTCAGGATGATATTGCGGCACGGGTGCCTTTTCGGGCAATGCAGCGTTGATATCGGCAAGCATCTCAGCATCAATCACATCACGGGGTGTTATCAGACAAGCCGGAACCCCTGCGCTGTTGTATGCACACAGGTATTTATAACCTGCAGCGATGCTTTTCATATCGTATGATTCCTTGAATTGGCTACCACCATTGTTCAGCCCACCAATTGTAATGTTGAATGAACTGTTTTTTACTTCAACTTCTGTCACTGTTGGCAATCCGACATATCTTGTCACCAAAAAGAGTTTTGTGGTAATAAAATCAAGCGGATAGGAGGTTTCCCAAACGCCTTCGGCATTCGTTCGCCCGGTGAGCATCAAATCACCTTCGTATTTCTCTTCGTCAAAGCTTCTGTAGATGTAAACAATAGCATTTGAGATCGGATTGTCGTAGATATCTTTGGTAACAATGCGCATGTTGTAGGATTGTACCATTTGATAATCAAAGTTGTCGCTCACAACGAGTTCTTCGATACTTGTGATTGGTTTGGGGTCGTCAGGATCATCGTTTTTTTTGTTGCATGATTGCAGTCCTGAAATCAATGCAATCGCAACCATCAATGTTGGAAATAATAACTTGGTTTTCATAGTATTAAGGGATTGAAAACGTTAATTCAATATATATGCCAAAAGTTGTATATTATTGTTTTATAGTTGTTTACACTAAATATACAAATTAAGAACTTCCAATATTAAGACAATTTTTCAAAAATGATACAAATGACCAATTTTGAAAATCGCTATTTTTTATAAACCAGTTTCTTCGACCAATTCAAGGCCGGTTTTTCAACGAAAACAAAAAAGAGCCAGGCCGCAAAAACCGACAGCAACATTGCCACAAATACTACGATGCTGCGCTGGAGCTCTGTGTGTAGAAAATTTTCGGCCAGATTGAGCATCCTGCCTCCAATCGGAATATGAACAAGGTAGAGCGAGTAAGAGATATCACCCAAAAACTTTGACACCTTATCAGAAAAGTCGAGATACATTATAAAAAAGTAGGGCAGCAAAGCCGCGATGAGGTATCGTTTATCAAATCTTACAAAAATCAGAATCAGGGTGACCAACAACATCAATCCAAACTCCTGGCGGCTGATATATCCCACCCGAAATTGAAACATCAGGATTCCTGCAACAAAAAGCAAAGCATAATTAAAGATAAGACTGTGTTTATCAATGAATAAACCCGAAGCAGCAAACAGTACAATTACAAGATAGCTGTACATTTTGTTCTTGTTGAGTAGCAGCGGAAACACAAGCGCGATGAGCAGATAATACTGAAACTCGATTGCCAGTGTCCAGTAAACATCATTATACCACGGATAGTCGAATAAAGCGTTTAAATAACCGAAATGCAGCGCCAGAGCAGTGAAATCAACAGAGAAACCTGTGCCCCTGTAATAAGGAGACAAAGTGCTTACAAAATTGAGCAGCAACACCATTGCAATACTCACAAGATAAGGAGGTTCGATACGGGTGAAACGCTTGGCGAGGAATTTCCAGAAATTGGAAATATGATACCTTCCGCGAAACATCGCGTAGGGAATAACAAAACCGGAAATCACGAAAAACACATCAACACCAAGAAATCCGTATCTGCCTGTGATATACAAAATATTATCCTTACTTAGAAAATCCGGATTGCCGTGTGTGAAATGAAAATAAACAACAGCAAGTGATGCCAATCCACGCAATAAATCGAGCGATCCTAAATAGCCTAATTTTTCCTTTGAAACTTCCATTTTAACTAAGCTTGTTAATGTCTTTAAATAATTGTCTGGCTTTTTGATCATCAGTCGAAAAAATATAATGACCATTTCTTTTGACAGCATGAAAATCCAAACCGGAAAGTTTTATCTTCAAATCACTGCCAGCAGCAAACTGCGCTTTAAGCACGGAAGTAACTCCTTTCTTGTCAAAGCGCCCCATTGCAACCAATAATGACTCTACTTCTTCGCATCTTGTGAAATATTCATTCTGGTGATCATAAATAGCTTTTACTCTTACAAATTCAGGGAGGTCGTTACTTAAACAATTGGATAACAATGTATTATAAATGACTTCATAACCAAACGAACCACCGATTTTTGGCCAGTTTTCAGTTTTTCGAAAAGCTCTGAAGCCACAAGCAACATCCGGCAACAAAGCTCCTGTAATCTCTTTATGCAATAAAACAGCAAAAAGATTTGAAGCTATTTTTGCTTCCGGAACGATATCCGGATTCCAAAATCTGTTTCCGCAAACCATGTTGTTGTTTTGAATCAAGTGTTCAAATGCAGGAATATTAGAAATCTCGTGTTGACCATCGCTATCCAGAAAGATGATTGATTGGTAATCGTTAGCAGTTGCGTACGCGAAAACTGCGCGGTAAACAGCACTCAAACCCTGATTTGCCGGAAAATCAACCACACAATAACCTGACGAACGGATCAGACCACTGCTTGAATCGGTGCTGCCGTCGTTTACAAACAGAGTTCTGCCTTGGTATGGCAACAACTCCATCAAAACATCCGGCAGATGCTTTGCTTCGTTGAAAACCGGGAGTGCTATAAGTGCTTCTGCTTTCAAATTATTACTTCAGAATAAACTGTGTTACTTTTCGTATGTTTTTAAATGCCAGGGTGAAAACCGTTCCAAACTGATTGTCGCGAATGGCCTGCATATCTTCTTTACTTTTTCGGATGATATTTTTCAAACTTCTGTTGCTTGCTCCCCCTACTCTCATTTTAACCATCACCTCGGGCAGATACATCGTTGAAATTCTGTATTTGCCCAGAAATCTAAGCATGGTGTCGTAGTCTGCAGCTATTCTGAAATTTGTGTTAAATAAACCGTATTGATCGTAAACCTTCTTTTTTACGTAAAAGGTCGGGTGCGGAGGCATCCATCCCATTCTTAGTTTACGGATACTAAAATCACCTGATCTCCAATATCTTAACACTTTGTTTGTGTCATTTTTATAAACATACTGAAGGTCGCCATAGATCGAATCAACATCGTGCTTTACAAATAAGGCTGCAACTTTTTCAATGATGTCGTCAGAAGCAAACAGATCGTCGGAGTGCATAAATCCAATGATATCGCCGGTTGCCATTTTGATTCCTTTGTTTAGTGCATCGTAAATACCTTTATCAGGTTCGCTTACAAATTTGGAGATGCGGTCGCCAAACGACTTAACAACTTCAACAGTGTTGTCTTTGGATTTTCCGTCAACAATAACATATTCAATGTTTGGATAGGTTTGCGCTAAGACCGATTGAATGGCGTCAGCAATGGAATGACCACTGTTGTACGCGATGGTGATGATTGAGATTTTCATGTTTTGTGAGGCTATGATATGATACGTTCTTTGACTTTGACGGCAGGATTTCCCTGATAAATTGAATAAGGATCCAGGTCACGCGTTGCCACTGAGTTGACAGCCAGCACACTATGTGACTTGCAAACAACTCCCGGACAGACAATACTATATGCACCAATCCAAGCTCCCTCCTCAAGGGTTATAGGCAGGGTGATGAGGTCGAAGGTGGTTTTTTTGAAGTTGTGGTTTCCACACAAAAGCATGGCACCCTGCGAGATACAACTGTTATCACCGATCTTTACGTGGTCAAGGTTATCAATCCATGCACGCTCGCCGATCCAGCAATGGTTTCCAACCTCAAGCTTCCATGGGTATTTGATATTAGTCGCCGGTTTGATAACCACACCTTTTCCTATTTTCGCCCCGAACATTTTTAACAGAGCAACTTTTAGGCCACTCAGCGGGTTCAGCGGACTGATAAAAAAGATAATATTGACATAATACCACAGCAGCCGTTTAACAGGCCCGGCACCTGTATCAAAACTACCGGTGCTATAGACTGACAAGTTGGTTTTAGCGTTCATCTTCAAATAGTTTTATATTCTGTTCAAGGATAGAATTGTTTTTCATGAAACGCTCGGCAAAGCGTTGGGCTGATTCTGACCACAGATCGAAGGTGGCCTGATCCATGGCAGCGAGGTTAACGATTGTGTCAACAAAACTTTCGGGCTCCTGCAGCGATAAATCCCAGCCGGATTTGGAAGTCTCAAGCGCCCGCCACGGGGTGTTCTGACTTATGATTACCGGAGTGGCTGCCATAAAGCTTTCCAGAATTGTGTGGCCAAAATTTTCTCCGTTTGTTGGCATAAACATCGCGTGATAATGACCCAATGTTTCGAGCACTTTGTCGCCCTGAAGACTTCCTTTGTAGTTAATTGTCACGTTTGCAGGCATTCTTTCGATCACCTTTTTGCATTCGGACCAATATTCTTCATTGTAAACCGGCCCATAAATATCGTAAGAAACGTGCACATTTTTCACTTCGGCGAGGCGTTCAAGCGCATACAAAGTATTTTTCTCGGGCGAAATGCGTGCTACCGAACATAATCTAAGCATATCCGTTTCTTTCAGACGCGGTTTCCAGACCGAAAGCGAAATTTTCATTGGCAACTCTTCGGCTATCATCACTTTTATGTCATTCCCCAATACCTTTTTAACATCATTTGCTTCGGCTTCGTTTGCAGCATGAAAAACAACATACCTGTAAAAACCACCTAATTTTACTAGTTTTAAAAACGACTTTTTTTTGTTGCTTTTCACAGATAATGAATGACTTCCAAGCATACCATGGGCACTGATAACTGTTCTTACTTTTCGGCTTCTTGTGAGAAAAACAGGTAAAATTGAAAAGTAAAATGAATAAACCCCGTGAATGAAAACAGCATCAAAAGAAGTATCACACACAAGCCGGCGCAGAAAACCCATGTTCAGATTTTCCGCAGAAACATAATAAACAGCAGTATTCGGAGCTATTTCGTTCCATGAGTTGCTTTTGACGTTTGGGTAAGGTTCTGTTTCACAGTAGTCGGTGTCGCGGGTAATGATCCTGAAGTTATACGTACCCTCAAGATGTGCCACCTGATTTGCAAAAGCTTTTAAGGTACCACCGGCTCTGTATCCAGGCAAATACCAGTCAATAAAGGATAGTATTGTTTTCATTGTGGTTGAATGGCATTAGGTTTTATTTCCGGCTATAATTTCATAGATTCTGGTGTATTGGGCCGCCACTGATTCGGGTGTGAAGCGCTTTACATTTTCTAGACCCTTTTCGATTAATGTGTTGCGTAAATCTTGATTTTCAATTATTTGCAATATGGCAGTGCGTATTTCATCAATGCTTTCAGGATCAACCAGCAATGCTGCTTCGCCTGCTACTTCGGGCATACTGGTTCGGTTTGAGCTGATTACCGGTCTTCCGACAGCGTTTGCCTCAATGATCGGCATTCCGAAACCTTCATAAAGCGACACAAAAGAAACCAAATCGGCCTCTCGATACCTTAAAACCACATGCTCATAGGGCAGGTTAAAGAAATTTTCATAGTCAATTTTAAACTTCGAAAGAAGCTGCTTGTGATTGTCTCTGAGGTGTCCGAGTATGGTTAGCTTCACATTCATTCCGGCAATGGCTTCAATCAACCGGTCAAGGTTCTTATTATGCGCGGTGCCAATATGTAAGATATTGGGCTTGTGCGTGTTAAATGTATAAGGCTGATGTTTAATTGCCGGAGAAATGCAATTGTGTACAACTTTAACTTTGTCAGGGTTGATATTGATAACTTTAAGCAGTTCGGTTTTCGTAAAGGCAGAGATGACAGTGATGAACCTCACACGGTGGGCAGGCATCGTAAACCAAAAAAACTTGACTATCGCTCGTGAAAGACCCGACAGACGTTTCAATACCTCCAGATCATGTATCGTCAGCACGGTTTTTTGCTTATTCAACAACAATGCAATAAAATGTACATCTCCGGTAATATGATTTACATCTCCCTGATGTCCAACTACTTCGAAGCAGCTTCGCAATCTGTCGAGAAAGCCTTTGCTTGGTCGGCTCAGGTAATAGTTTTTATGTTCCACTTTATCTGGCAGACCGGATTGAATGAAACCAAAAAGCTCCTCGATGCTAAAGTAGTCGGTAAATGGTTTTCGAAAGAAATAGGTAACATTCATCTTCATAATGGTAGTTTTACATTTTGAGCTTCAAAATTTTTGTCATGCCAAAAAACACAATAAATGCCACCAAAGCGGCCTTTGTAAAGTGATTGAACACGGTTGCAAAATCGGTTTCTGCTTTAATTACCTGAAAAAACAAGATTGGTAGCCAAAGAATTAAGGTGGGATACGTTTTCGACAGAGCTATAATCTTGATAATTATCAGATTATAAAAAACGCCAATAAAAAACAGAAAGACAATGCCTCCCACTTTGCCATAATTTGCATAGCCTTCGCCCACCAAAGAGATGTCCATGCTGGTTGTTTCAGGAAGTTCAGTCCCGGTAAATCGTTCGAAATTAGCTCTTCCGCCGGCTTTTGCTTTTGTCGGTGCCAAAACGCGTGGCAACAGTCCGGCATAGATGGCAGTCTCGATTGTTTCGCCTTTGACAAAAGGATACTTCTCGGGCATGTGTTCGATGATGCGTGCAATAATCCAACCCTGGTTCAGCCTGGCGCCAATGTTTTGCATCGCACTCGTTTCAAAAAGAACAGAAGGGTTTTCTAATCTGCTCATTATGACATTCTTATATATCTCCTGATTGCTCAAATCACTATCGCTGTACCAGGTTGCCATCCGGTATTCTTCTTTTGTGGATTGTATCAGCATGACCAGAACAAAACCGAATGATAGGATTGCGATTTTACCGGGCATTGGAATCTTGAGAACAAAAGCAACAACAAGCAGAGAAAACATCATCCACAAAACAAGCTCACCAAACATTCCCATGAGTACTGCCTGAAAGATAACGAGTCCCATCACAGCTGCAAATGCAGCCCATTTGAGTTTAGATTTCGTAAACAGAATGATATATACACCAACGAATTGCATTCCTGAAAGGAGAAAAAATAAAAACGAAAGGCTCTTAGGCAGGAATTTTCCAGCAAAGCCGGCCGCCAGGCCGATAGCAGCAATCAGATAACCCAGATACTGCTTATCGCTTATGAAATCTTTGATTTTTTGAATGTCTTCATCATTAATGATGCGTTCGTCAGAAAAAGGGAAATACAGCCCAAGGACAAGTGCGGCGCAGGCAGGCACTACATAATTCATATATGTTTCCTCATCCACAGCCATATAATAAAGTTCATCATAAGGCAAGATGTTGTATGCCATTACAGGCCCCACAATCCATTGTAAAAGAGCCAGAAAAGCGATTAAGTCACGTACCTCGATGCGTTTGCCAAGGTCCTGTACAAATTTGATAACAACACCAAACGAAAGGACGAGTCCTAAGGTCGAAACATAATAAAGCCCTGTAAACAGATCAAACCAGGCAAAGATAAGTATGCCGGTTGCGATCAATCCAAGACTTCTGTATGTTAAAAACATGCTATCAGATATTTGATTCTAAACTCTTTACAATTTCTTCAAATGACCATTTTTCGATTTTTCTTCGACCGGCTTCACCCATTTCCTTGAGATCGCATTGACTACCAAGCATGCGGCTCAATTTGTCGGCACAGTCTTCCTTGCTTCCCGAGACAAAAACATAACCGTTCAGTCCATCCTCAACGAGATTGGGAGCACAGCCGGCCCGGTTGCTGACTAAAACCGCTCTTTTGCAGGCCATGGCCTCATTGATAACTAATCCCCAGGTTTCGCCCGGCCCCTGCGAAGGCAGGGCAATCACATCGCCCATGCGATAAACAGAAGGCATAGCTTGTTGGTTCTGAAATGGCATGAAATGTATATTCATCTGACCCTCAGCAACCTCTCGCATCTGTTCTTCCAGAAAGCCATTGCCCACAAAAACCAGATGGCTGTTTGTTTGGTTAACATGCCGAAATGCATCAAGCAAAAGAAGCGGATTTTTCTTGGGTTCAAATTTTCCTACAAACAAAACAACTTTGTCGGTTGCATCAATTCCCATTTCGGCACGCCATTGCAAAGCTGTGGCACACGCTTCATTTTCATTTGCACTAAACCTCTCATTGTCAATAGCATGTGGCGCAAAAAATAGCTCTTTTTCCTTAAAACCATGTTTCAGAAAATATGCTTTGTTGTGATCGCCCACAAAAAAAGCCCCGTCGCAATGTGTATAAACAAACTTCAGAACCAGACGACGCAGCCATTGTCGAAGTCCGGCAGTTTCATCAATCAATGTTGAATCGCCTCGAAAATAAACCGGGATTTTTCCTTTGAAATAGAACATGGCTTTGTAGTGCGCCTTGTAGTTCCAGCCAAACACCAATAAAGCATCAGCTTGCCACCTTTTTATCTCATTATTGAGTTCAGGACAATCAATTCCTTTATAGCCATGAGGTCCGGGATATTTTGAGACATTCTTAACAAACTGATAATCATATCCATCCAAAAGTGGTATATCCCATTTTATTTCCTTTCCGAAATCTTTGTCATACAGTTTTTCGTTGCTCTGACTCCAGGTATAAAAAACCTTTGGTTCAATGTGTGCCGACTTAGCCAGCAGCGCAAACATTGGTGCGTTATACTGAATCGGATGTGACGATATGATGGCTAAGCGTTTCTTTTTCATTTGTTCAGGATTTTTTCAAAGAAAAGAACTTGTTTTCTTGTTGCCTCTCTGGCCGAATAGGGCTCAAAGGCTTCCCAATTTGTGTCGGGCGAATAAGGAATTTTGGCGAGCTCTTCAGTAAGGGTTTGTAAAAATCGCTTACCCAGGATGTTCGGATCATCATCATTCGAAAAACTAACAAAACTACCAGCACCTGTAGCTTCTAAGATATCAACGACACTGCTGTTTTGGTTAAAAACTGCAATCAACGGGCGTTTTGACAGGATGTAGGGATAGAGTTTGGATGCTGTATAATTGGTATCTGTCGAACCTGGAATTATAAGCAAGTCGGCATCTTTTAAAACGCGCATCGCCTCAAAGTATGGGAGTCTGTCGGTAATTTCAACAACCTGAGAGCCAACATCATATTTTTTGGCGATAGGCTCAACTGTTTTAACACCTTGTCCGTCAGCAGCATAGCTTGTTCCAACAAAATAAAGCTTCAGTTTTTCAAATAGTGACCTATTCTCTTCTATACCTTGAGCTAAACCTGAAAAAATTGCACTCAGGGCCAATTGCATGTCGTGCCCTCCCCTGCCAATATAGACCAGGTGGAGATTTCCGTCGTCAGATTTGAACAATTTGTTTGAGATTGTAACTTTATCGAGCACTTCAAAATCTATACCAGCTCCGCCAAACGGAATCACAGTGCAGTCTTCAGCCTTAATGTTACTGTAACGCTCCATGAGCATTTTCGGATAACCGGCAGACACTGAGATGATTCCATCCACTTTCTTCATTGCAAAGGCTTCGAGGTATTTGTCCATGTGATAGGCAAGCCAAAACTTTGGAGGACGTTCGTTTTTTGGTTTATCAAGGTAAAAGTCGTTGCGCCACGGATCTTGCATATCAATGATATAAGGCACTTTAAACTTTCTTTTCCATATACGACCAAGCACCATTACCGGAAATGCAGTTGTAGAGAAGTAAACAAGATCGAATTTATTGTTTTTGAGAAGTTTGTTACAGGTTTTATAATACTGATACAAAGAGCGATAACCGGAGTTTCCAAGGCCAAATTTGCGCGTTGTGCGGGCTTCAAAAGCTTTAATACGAATTATTTTTGCGCGGGCCGGCAAGGTTTCGAGCAAGAGTGGATCTTCGCTCATTTCGATGAAGCGGGGCTCAACGGCCACTACTGTAGCATCCCAACCAAAATCGTTGAAGTAGGCAAGACTCTGCCTTATCCTGTGCATATCAGCAGCATTGATCGGTGGGAAATTGGGTGATATTACCAATACTTTTTTCATACTCTGCAATTAAATAATTTCACTGATCCATTTCAAAAGCTGAGGCTCCTGTTTCTCCCAGCAATAAACACGCGTTGCGTCGTGCAATGCTATCTCTTTGGTTTCGTTCAACTTAGTTTTATCACTCAATAAATCTTCAAGCACTGCGATCAGACTCGCTTTGTTTTTGTTTTTGAACAGAAAAACTGCTTTGCTTGATAAAGCCACCTCTTTTTGACCGTCAGTATCAGTTGCAACCACCACAATTCCGGCCAACAGGTATTGAAGTATTTTATTGGTTATGGTCAGGTTACGGCTGTCGGGCGTATATTCTTCAACAGCCAGGCCGATATCATGTTCTGCAATTCTCGACAAAAGCTCAAAATGAGGCACCAAATGATGAAAGTAGAGCTGATGGCCTTTATCAAAAGGAAAAATGCCGGTCAATGTTTCTTTGAAGTCGCCGAAAAGATTTCCTCTGAGGTGCAGCTGTACGGGTGTATTGAGCATTGACAAGGTTTCGATAAGAAATTCAAGCCCGCGACCCGGACCGATTGTTTGTGAATACCAATGAATTGAAGGCAGGTCAAATGATTGGCGGTCAATAAACTTACCGTCCATGAGTTTTCGCTCGGCAAGCGGAAAAACATTATGCAGCACTTTTGGGTGAGCAGAAGCCGCAAAGTCAGCCAAAGCTGCCGATAAACTTTCTGAGGTAGTATAGTTTAGCACAGCATGTTGCAGCGCGAAACGCTCCGATTTTTCGAGCAGTTTGATTGGCCTGGTTCTGTTTGCAGCCGGTAATAAATCATGTGAATACCAATCCTCGAAATCGAAAGCTACTTTGAAACCTTTTCTGATGAGCACACATCCGATCACAGTGCTGATCTCTTGATGGCAGGTATAGAGGTCGGCGTCCTCGCGGATTGCAGCACGAAGGTTTTTGTTGTAATCGTATCCAAGTGCATAAGCGTTTTCAATCCTGAATCGGCCAATGAGTTCGCCGGCGAGTCTGCGCTTGATTCTCTCTTTCAGCCTGTACCATTTCGGTGCCTTACCGGGAATCATATTAATGATGCCTTTATACGCAATCTTTTCAGTATCAATAAGCTTCAGGTCTTCTTCGAGTAAATCAGCATAGGTGAACGTAGTGAGAATCGTCACTTGATAACCCGCATTTGCAAAGGCGTTGGCTTCTTTCACAACACGCGGATTGCGGCAAAGGTGGCTCTGGGTGAGTATGCAAATTTTCTTTGTCATTTTATGATTTCTTTGTAAGTGAATGAACACTCAATCTCAGCTGTTTAGCTGCTTTCCATCCAAAAATATGCTTTGTCAACTCAATAAGCCTTCCACCCATGACTGGAAGCGATGGCTTCATTCTGGACTGAAATACTTTTTCTTCGCATTGTTTCACAACTTTGGGAAACATGGGATATGCGTTCAATGCTATTTCCTGGTACAAGGTGCTGACAGCTTGCAGGTAAGCGGGTGAATTTGTGAATTTTCCCAGCAAATTCATTTTGTTATCAAGTGCAAGTAATGCACTTTCGAGGTTTTCGCGTTTGTTGTACTTGGACGAAATATTTCCACCGCCGACAAATCGTCTGTAATAGTTTATACCGCCACTTGTTCGTATCCCCTTGGAAGCCAGCACAGCACGGGCAAAATAATCTCCATCCTGGTCAAGCAGCAAGCGTTCGTCCCACGGACCGATTCTGTGAGCTATCGCCATCGGTGTGAGCCAGGCACTTGTTTGCACCATCCATCTTTCGCCATAACCGCCATAAAGACGGATCAAAAAATCAACCGGATCGTCAGTATCGAATATCCACGCTTTTTCTTCGCGGGGCAACATAATTTTATAATCCTCTCCATCCATAAAGTGAACTGAAGGACTGATTGCAAGACAGCCTTCATTTTGCTCAAGCACAGATACCTGTTCGGCAATTTTATCATAGCTCAACACATCGTCAGCATCGAGAAACTGAACATAACTGCCTTTACTTAAGCTCAATCCCTTGTTACGTGCCACACAGGCACCGCTGTTTTTTTGTTCAAGAACATGAATTCTGTCGGATTGATATTTTTTTGCAATTGCAACTGTCCGATCCTTGGAGCCGTCGTCAACCACAAATGCTTCAATGTTTGGCCAGGTTTGGTTTGCAACAGCATCCAATGTCTCGGCAATAAACCGCTCTGCATTATAGGCCGGAATCACGATAGAAACCAATGGTTTGGATGGTGTTGACATAATAGGTTGGATGTTAAACTTTTAAATGTTTTTTTCGGTAAGCATCAAATTTTTCAGCACGAATATAGCCTCTGTATTTATGCTTGTAATCAAGTTTTACAAGTTTTTCGGGGTCCAGTTTTTTAATAAGTTTTGCCGGATTTCCCGCAATCACACAATTGCCCTCGGGAAACGATTTTGTAACCACCGAACCTGCACCGACAATTGTAAAATCACCAAGTTCGACACCGGGCATGATCGTGGAGTTCATCCCGATCCAGCAATAGCTTCCGATCTTTGTTTCACTGGCAAACTGCTTCATGTGCTCGTAAATCTCGTGTCCGCCACTGAGTATTCCAACATTTTGAGCAATGAAAGTGTAATCACCAAAAGTCAGCTTTCCCGAGCCTTGTATATAGCAACCCGGAATAAAACCAGGGTTTGTTCCAACACCAACGATTATATTCTGCGCTCCGAGTATCCGGCTTGTGAAATGTGTCGGCCAGTAGGCTTCTTTATTGTATCCCAGCACTTTTTGTTTGTACCAACGGGCAAAAGTGTAGCGATCATTTTGAAACTGTGTGTCTCTGATGAAGCGAAAATAAGGCAATCGCGTGATCATCCACACAAATAGCTTGAGCGGATTTCCCAAAATGTCTTTGATCTTTTCGGATGTGATCTGCATAAAATTTGCTGTTTTCGATTTCGGAGCGGTTTATTTGGGTTTAGAGAGCACGCGGCTAAGAATTTCTCCGTATCCCATTCCTGATTCATGCTTCAGCGTGCGCATAATTTTCAGACTGTGGTTCTTACCAACGCCAAGAATATACCTTGCCTGATTCCACCGCACCTTTTCAATAGCTTTGTCTCGAAGTGATTTATCAAGCGGGCATTCAGGCTTTTGAAGCATCTCCTCGGAGCATTTGATATACTTGAACGGAACGGTAAAGTCGGTGCGGTTGTGTTGCATTTCCTGCTCTTCATGCTCGCGGTACCAAACAACACCTTGTTGCATGAGCACTACCGGAAAACGGGCTGCAAGCATGTGCCACATCTCGAAATCGCCAAGATATCTGCGGCCACTAAAGCCTCCAACAGCGTCGAATGCATCTTTGCGGATGATAGCTGACAAGGGGGCTTTGTGAAATAATTGTTGTTGAAAATAATGCCGGTGATATGCTTCGGACGGTGTCAGCAAAAACGGATACATACGCGCTTTGTCCTGCGGCAGTGAAGATAGTCCAAAGCCTGCTTCGGGATACATTTCCATGGCTTCAACCATCACTTCAAGGCCTTTGGGATAGATCATATCATCTGCATCAACATATTTTATGTATTTACCTTTTGCCAGACTCGCAGCTTTGTTCCTGTTTGGATAATCGCCAAGGTTTTTTTCGTTAAGAATAGATTTAACTCTTTCATCTTTAGCTTGATAACTGCGGGCTATCTCCAGACTTTTATCCTTAGACTGATCATCAACAACAAGCAGTTCAAAATGTTCCCAGCTTGATGCCAAAACGCTTTCGATTGCCTGAGCAAGGTATTTTTCGCGGTTGTAAGTGGTCATCAGCACACTCACGAGGGGTTTAGAATTGCTTTCCATAGATAAATTTTTTATTGTTTTTTTGCCTGTACTCCCTGAGGTGGAAATCCAACATACCGTTTTTGCGATGCTTCAACTCCTTCCATTCCTTTGAATTTGGCGTGGTATGTAAAAATCAGCGCCGCAACCCAGGCTGCTCTTAACAAATTGAGATTGTACCACATCCATTTCCATTTTTCTGAAAGACTCAATTCAGACATCCGCAGTAGCCTGATTTTTATTTCAGCAACTTTGGCAATAGGATTCTTCGGATATTTAATATAATTATAAAACTTATAGTTTTGATAAAGAATGATATAGCTCCTCTTGAAATAAAATTTATAGTTCTGGTGATGGTAATGGTTCACCCTCGCACGGTAATCATATACTATTTTGTAGCCCGCCTCAAGCGCATCTTTGGCCCACAAAGTATCTTCGGAGAACATCAGTTTTCTGAACGGAAGTTTTTCCTTTATTGACTTACGATACATGGCATTCACATCATCCCAGTTGCAATAGCTGTGCTGTTCTTTCCCGCCAAGACTGGTAAACTGTTGTTTATCAACAAACTGAAAAGAAAAGGGTTTTGCCTCGCTGACCGGTCGAAACCATTGAAGCGGATTTTTGGTTTTATCCTTTAAAACGATTTGCTGGCCACATACACCGGCGACTTCCGGATCATCAAAGTGACTACGCATCGTTTCGAGCCAGTGTTCATCAACAGCTGTGGCATCCTGAACGGTCATCACCACAAATTCGCCTTTGGCAAGCCTGACACCAAGGTTTCTGGTCTCGCCATGATTAAACTCACCTGGGGGCAAATGGTGAACAATCACCGGAAACTTCTTCAAAAGTTCGAGTGTTCCATCAGTCGAGCCTGAATCAATTACAATCACTTCCATTTTGTCGCGCACGGTTTGCCCAAAAATCCCCGTCAGACACGATTCAATGGTATCGTATCCGTTTTTAACCGGAATCACTATTGAATATTCAATTGAATTAACATCGTCCATATAATTCATTTTAAGTGATGTAAACAACTTTTCCGATATTTGATTCCACCCTGTAACGTCTCAATTGTCTTTGCATGAAATTGTCTAAAAGAGTAATTTTATTCAAGCGAAGCAGAAACATCAGCTGAATGATGCGGGCTTTGATTAGAAATGGAAAACTAAAAATATTGTGTTTATAGCCAAAGCGAATACACTCATTTGCAACTTTTGTATTCAATACTTTGATTGAACCGAAAACGACATTCGAACCCAAAACAGCCAGGCTTTTGATAACAGTTTTATCGGTTTTTGCCGATATTAGCGAAGTAGCATGCGCTATAAAAATTCTCTTTCTGCTTTCCATTTTTGAAGGACTGTTGATCTCACCCTGGCTTATGCTACCAGACTCATGTATTCTGTAATAAATATCTGGTTTTAAGTTGTCAAAAACAAGGTATTTGAAGTTTTGAATCAATGCTTTCAGATGTATATCAACATCCTGCCAGCAAGCTAGACCTTCGGTAAAAGCGCCAATTGACTCAACCGATTTTTTCTTCCACAAAGGACCGGAGGTTTGCCAAACGGCATCTAATTCAAGAAAACGCAACAATTCTTTTCGATTGTTTGATTGATTCCACAACACTTTGCCGTTTTCCTTTTCGCCCTTAAACATTAGCATCGGAAAAACCCAAAAGTCCATGTCGGGATACTTCATTGAAAATTCACAGCGTTGAGCCAGACAATGCGGGGCAAGAACATCATCCGAATCGAGAAACATCACCAGTTCACCTTTCGCCAATTCCAAAGCTATATTTCGGCAGGTTGGAGCCCCGGATGGTGACTGCTCTCTTCTGTGCCACGAAAACCTGCTGTCTTGCGAAACGAAATCAAGGGCAATCTTTTCACTGTTGTCGTTCGATCCATCATCCACGATTATTGCTTCCCAATTTTCATACGTTTGATCTGCTACTGAACCAAGGGTTTCAGCAATCAAATCTCCCCTGTTGAAGTTGGGAATCAGAACCGAGATAAGTGGTTTTTCTGCCATACGAACCAATGTGATGAGTAAAACCTAAACCTTGAATAGCTTCTTTATCGCAACGCCTTTGGCAACAAGTCCGTCGCCGAGAACGGGGAAAAGCAGCATTTTGTAGGTACGCAGATCTTTCCAACCGTCTTTCAGGATTTCTTTTGCGAGTTTATTTCTAACAGCCGCATCGCCGGCATCTGTGACCAGTCCGTACATATACCTGAGATCTTCGCGGAAAAGCTTTCCTTTTGGTTGTTTTATAGCTGTTTCAGCAGGTTTTTCCGGCGGTGGTGGGGGCACTGCTTCGCCACGCATGATGGGGTCGCTCCCCGTGCTACGGCGCTGCATAGAGTATTCGAGCAGTAAGTTCCTGAAATGCTGTATCTTGTTGGCATGACGATGTGTTGCAGAGCCGGGGTGTATGCGCATATAATAGTTGCATACATTCAAAACAGCAATTTTATACTTTTCAAGGAGCCGAAGCCATAAATCGTTGTCTTCCGACACGATGAAGGCAGTGCGGTAGCAACCCAGATCCAACACTTCCTGGCGGCGAAAACAAGCTGTTCCGTGCACAACCGGACTTGATCTGTCAGATGCAAAATCAGCGAATGTAAGATCTCTGACCTTCTTGCCTTCAAAGAATTTGTTGTTTGGCACCCTGTATTTGTAAGCAATCTTACCGTTCAAGGTCATGAAAGCCTGTTGATTGCAAACCATGACGTATTCAGGATTGGCCTCGAGAAAATCAACCTGAATCTTCAGGCTGTCAGGCGTGGATATGTCGTCAGCATCGTGCCGGCGAACATATTTTCCTCTGGCGATCTTCAAACCGTTGTTTAGCGAGCGTGCAACGCCCTGGTTTTCCTGTTTGACTGCCACGATACGCGGATCGTTGTAGGATTCGATGATCTCCTGTGAATCATCTTTTGAACCATCATTGATGATCAAGAGTTCAAAATCACCAAAAGTCTGGTTTAAAACACTTTCAATTGCAGGTTTCAGGTAATCTCTTCCATTGTAAACCGGCATTAATACACTTACCAAAGGTTGTTTTTCCATGTCTCATCATTTTAGTCGGTTGACCAGTTAGACCTTAAAACAGTTTTTGCCCTTTTATCGAAAGGAAATGGCCGTTTGATGAAGAAATCGCCTTGCTTGATCGTAAACCGGATGCAGTTTTCGATATAATCGAAGGTGCCGTATTTGTTTCCAAGCCACAGCGAGATGTAATAAGTTCCGGGTGCAAATGACATATCTTTTACTTCGACAGTGATTTTTCTTAACTCATCTTTTTCAAGGTTTTTGATCTCGAAAAGATCGTCAGCATTGGTCACATGTCCGATAAATTCGTTGCTGTCGTTGCGGATATCAAGTGTAAAATCGGTATAATCTGTTGTTTCTTTTGCCGAAAATGAAGCAGTCACTCTAAACGTTTCTCCCAAAAAGACTTCATCAATGGCTTGCCCCAAAAGATTTGTCATTGCATAATTTTTCAGCTCTACCAACCTTGTTCCGCTTCGCTTGAGTTCGTTTTCGTTTACCGAGGCTTTTTTGTATGCCGAAGTGATGTCGTGTATCGGTCCCTCCATTTTCAGCATCCCATTCTGAAGCAAAATACCTTTGCTGCAAAGTTGTTCGACCGCGGTAAGGTTGTGACTGACAAATAACACCGTGCGGCCACTTTTCGATACTGACTGCATTTTGCCAATAGCCTTCTTTTGAAATTCGGCATCACCAACTGCCAAAACCTCATCAACAATGAGTATCTCGGGTTCGAGATGTGCTGCCACAGCAAATGCCAACCGCACGTACATCCCGGATGAATAACGTTTAACAGGGGTATCAACATATTTGCTAACACCTGAGAAATCAACAATTTCGTCAAACTTTGATTTGATTTCACGTTTTGTCATTCCAAGTATAGCCCCGTTGAGGAAAATATTTTCTTTGCCGGTCAGTTCCGGATGAAAACCGGTCCCAACTTCCAGCAGACTTGCAATACGTCCTTTCACTTTTATTTGACCAGTTGTGGGAGCCGTAACCCTTGACAGGAGTTTTAAAAGTGTTGATTTTCCTGCACCGTTCTTACCTACCACGCCAAGCACCTCGCCATCATTCAGCGAAAAACTCACATCACGCAAGGCCCAGACGTAATTACCATCTTTGACATCGAGCCGGTTCGACACGCCAACCTTTCGTGTTGGATCTTCTTTTCCTCTGACCTTGGCAATGAACCTGTTAAGATCGTGGCTCAAAGTTCCTGTTCCCACAACACCTAAGCGGTATTGTTTGGAGACGTCTTCAAATTTTATTACAGTATTTGACATAAACGTAGTTTAAATGTAAAAAAAATGACCTTAACAATCTGGCTATACAGTATCCATGAAGGTGCGCTCGACTTTGTTGAAAATCAAAATCCCCACCGCCAGCAGCACAACCGTGAAGGCAAAGCTGTAGAGCAGGCTGAGATAGTTAACTTCACCAACGCCAAGAAGCGCGGTTTTAAAAGTTTCAACAATAGGTGTCATGGGATTTGCCATCACCCAGCCGCGGTATTTCTCCGGAATGCCCGACATGGGATAAATGATCGGTGTGGCATACATCCACAACGTTACACCAAAGGTAATGAGGTGTACCAAATCGCGGTACTTGGTTGTCAGCGAAGAGATTATAATCCCAAACCCAAGCCCGAGACCTGCGATGAGTAACACAAGAAAAGGAATCAAAAGAACCTCAATGCCGGGCATCACATCAGTGCCTTTCAGGATGAAGTAAACCAGGAATAACAGCAAAAACACAAACTGAATAACAAAGCTTACAAGATTTGAAATCACGATTGAAATGGGCATCGCTAATCTTGGAAAATAAACCTTACCAAAAATACTTGCATTCTTTATGAAGGTTTGAGAGGTATCGTTCAGACAGGTTGAAAAATAGTTCCATCCAACAATGCCTGTCATATAAAACAATACTTGCGGTATGCCGTCAGTTGGTATGCCGGCAATATTGCCAAAAACCACAACAAACATCAATGTTGTGAGCAATGGTTGAATGATAAACCACAAAGGTCCGAGGATCGTTTGTTTAAACTTGGCAACAAAGTCGCGTTTCACAAACATCGTAATCAAATCCCTGTATTGCCAAAGCTCAGCAAGGTTGATTTCGAAGAGACTCTTTTTGGGTTTGAGCACCATGCTCCAGTTTTCCTGTTCACGAAGCGTTGATTGATTCATATGCGCATTGATTTAGCTCTTGTTTAGGCAAATTTTTTCAAAAAATCCTGATAGGCATCTGCAATACCCTCGCGTAATGAGATCTGTGGAACAAAACCTATCGCGTTGAGTAAGCTCACATCAAGAAGTTTTCTTGGTGTGCCATCGGGTTTGGTTGTGTCAAAAACCAGCTCTCCTTTGAAGTCAATGATTTCTTTCACAAGAAACGCCAGGTCTTTGATCGAAATATCCTTACCCCAGCCGATATTCACAAATTGGTTTTCATTGTAGTTTTCCATCAAATACAATGAGGCAGCAGCCAGATCGTCAACATGCATGAACTCGCGCAAGGGCGATCCGGTGCCCCATATCGTAACATCGGGTTTGTTGTTCACCTTTGCTTCATGAAACTTTCGGATGAGCGCCGGCAAAACGTGTGAGTTTTGAAGATCATAATTATCCTCCGGTCCGTAGAGGTTGGTTGGCATGGCAGCAATGAAATTTGTTCCATACTGCAGGTTATAGTTTTCGCACATCTTCAGGCCGGCAATCTTTGCAATTGCATAAGGTTCGTTGGTATATTCCAGCGTGTTTGTCAGGAGATATTCTTCCTTGATGGGTTGTGGCGCCATCTTTGGATAGATGCAGCTACTGCCCAAAAACAACAATTTTTTTACACCTGACACATAGGCCTGATGTATGATATTGTTTTGAATGACGAGGTTTTCATACAAAAACTGAGCCCTGTAGAGGTTGTTTGCAACAATCCCGCCCACTTTTGCCGCAGCATCAAAAACATATACAGGTTTGTGTTCTTTATAAAAAGCTGCCACTGCCTGCGTATCCATCAGATCAACAGAAAAAAAGCTTACGGCAGGATGATCGAAACTCGGTTTTCGGTTTCTATATGTGCCAATGACCGAGGTAAAACCATTTGCGACAAGTTTTCTGATGATAGCGCTGCCAACCATGCCGGTGGCACCGGCTACGAAAATCGTTTCGTTTTTATTCATAGTAGTTTTTTATTTCAAATCCACCGTCTTTCAGATACTTATCTTTCTGCATCAGCTTAACGTCGGAGGTCATCATGTCGTGCACCAATGCTGCAAGATCATACTCAGGATACCAGCCGAGCTTGGTATTGGCTTTTGTTGGGTCGCCAATAAGCAGTTCAACTTCAGTTGGTCTGAAATAGCGTGGATCAACGCGCACAACCACTGATCCCGGCTCAACATAAAACTCTTTGTGTGAGCATTTTTGAACAACTCCAATTTCATTCACACCTTCGCCTTCGAAGCTTACTTCCATGCCCACTTCCTTGAATGACATTCTGATAAATTCGCGTACTTCTGTTGTCACTCCTGTGGCAATTACGTAGTCTTCGGGCACGTCTTGTTGCAATATCAGATGCATGGCTTTGATATAGTCTTTGGCATGTCCCCAGTCGCGGCGGGCCGAGAGGTTTCCGAGATAGAGGGTCTTTTCCATGCCGAGTGCAATCTTAGCTACCGATCTGGTGATTTTTCTTGTAACGAATGTTTCACCTCTTACAGGTGATTCGTGGTTGAAAAGTATCCCGTTGCAAGCATACATATTGTAGGCTTCGCGATAGTTGACCATGATCCAGTAGGCGTAAAGTTTGGCCACTGCATAAGGTGAACGGGGATAGAACGGGGTTTTTTCGCTTTGAGGCACTTCCTGAACCAAGCCATATAGCTCGGAGGTTGAAGCCTGGTAAATTCGCGTTTTTTCTGTCATATTCAGCAGTCTGACGGCTTCGAGCAGGCGAAGCGCACCCAAAGCATCAGCATTGCCTGTGTATTCTGCAGTGTCGAAGCTCACCTTAACGTGCGACATAGCCGCCAAGTTATAAATCTCATCAGGTTGGGTTTCCTGTACAATTCTGATTAAATTGGTCGAATCGGTCATATCACCATAGTGGAGCATGAAGTTTTTCGAATCGAGAAACGGATCCTGATAAAGGTGGTCAATACGATCCGTATTAAACATGGACGCCCTGCGCTTGATGCCATGAACGATATAACCCTTTTTCAACAAATACTCCGAAAGGTAGGCGCCGTCCTGACCCGTTACCCCTGTAATTAATGCTACTTTACTCATAATGTGGTTTTTATTTAAAGTTTTCTTAATAAATCAATGGTCAATCTTCTTATTTTCAATATCCATTTAACGAGGAAAAATCTTTTCGGAGTCATCTCGCCGAAAACCGAAATATTACGGTCGCTTAGAACAATTTTAGCGTCGTTGTAGATGATGTTGATCTTTTTTATTCCGTTGGTTTCCATTTCGCTGAGTGATGAAACCATCTCTTTTTTACGTGTAAAATTGTGTCGTACAACAAAAGCAGTGGCGTCGCAATACTTATTAAGGAGGATGGCATCGCCAAATAATCCTATCGGCGGCGTGTCCATGACGATGTAGTCATATTTTTTTCGCAACTCCTGAAACATAAGTTGGGTTTTGGGTGACTCGATCAGCTCATCCGGGTTTGGGGGAACGGGGCCGCTAAGCAATATGTCGAGGTTTTTGGTTGATGTTTTTTGCACCACTTGCTCAACAGGGAGTTGATGCAACAGACAGGGTGTAATACCCAGGTTTTCATCCAGGTTTAAATGGCTCCCGATGTCTGAACGGCGCATATCGAATCCAACCAGTAAAGTTTTCTTTCCGGTGAGTGCATAGACCGACGCCAGATTAAGCGCGATAAATGTTTTTCCTTCTTCAACCACAGCTGAAGTAACCATCAGCACCTGCTCACCTATCGCCGGCTGAAGGTTAATTTTAATCCTGATGAGCCTGAAAAGCTCAGTAAAATAACTTGAGGGAGCTCTCATTACAGCATCAAAATGCCTTGTTTGGTTTGCCGAAACAAGACCTGCAACCGGAAAACTTGTATTGGCTGTGATGTCTTCGAGCGCCATAACCCTGTTGTTTAGAAAAACAATCAAAAACAAAAAAACCGATGGCAGCAAGAGAGCCCATATAACAGCGTTTATGTAGGCAGATTTTGGATTGGCCGAAACATTTGAAGTGCCGCTGTCGCCGGCAAAGTCAATAACTTCGTGATCGGGACTGTTTGCCGCACGCTGAATTTCGACATCGGATTTTCGTTTCAATAGAAAATCATAAAGGTTGTTTATGATCTTAAATTCGCGCTCAATAGCTAGATATTCGCGCTCAATAGCCGGCAGCGCACTAAATTCTTCGTTAAGCTTGAACATACGATCCTCAGTATCAAGCAGTTTCTTCTCTGTTGTTTCTATTGTACTTCGCATACTTTCAATGAGGTTTTCCTTCATATTCACGATGTCAGCTTCAATAATCTGAATATAAGGATTGTCTCTTGTTGAGTTTGAAAGCAGCGCATCGCGTTCGAGGATTCTTTGTGAAAGTTTACCGGCCAAAGCATTAAACATCGGGAGATTTACGCCCATCGAAGAAGGCATCACCACATGGTCTATATCATCCCTGGTTTTCACATAATCATACAAATACCTATAGTATTGAAGGTCAATACGAAGATTTTTAGCATCCTTGGATTCTGAATCAAGATTTTTCAACAGAGAGCCTATTTTTTCTTCGATAAACATGAATTGGTGCAACTGCCTGAAATCTTCCAGTTTTTTTTCAGTGGATTTGAGTTCGGCACCAACTTCAACGAGTTGCTTGTTGATAAAAGCTATAGTGTTTGTTAATATCTGGTTCTTTTTTTCAAGGTTTACCAGCAAAAACTCGGTTGTGAGTTGGTTAAGATAATCTCTTTCTTTGGCTTTGTTCGATCCTTTTGAGGTGACAACGAGCATGGAGGTTCCCCGCTCAACATACACACCGGTTTTTCCCATATATTGCCCAACCAATCCATTTAAATCATTGATAACAAAGGCGAAACGTTTGTTCTTTTGTTCAGATTTATCAGCTTCAGGTTTCCAGTTTATCCAAAACTTATACGATCCTGTTTGTATGGTATCACCGACTGTATGCCGCTGAGGAACTTTAAGCTTCGAAGATTCGGGTGATGAAACTTCGAATTCATAGTCGGAGAGGAACTTCACATAGATTTTCTTATACCTGATCTGGGCATGGCTTTCCTCAAAACCAACAACAAAAGGACTCTCTTTATAAATCTCAATATCAATATACTCTCCTGCTTCGTAATAAGAAACCATGAAGTCTAATTTGCGGATGATTCTTTTTATCTGCGCATAGGATTTTAATAGTGCAATTTGATTATCAATAAGTTTCGTGTTTAAAAAGGTTGGCGATGATGAGATGACTCCCCGCTCCTGAAGCACTGAGGTGTTGCTTTTATCTTCGACAAGTACCGTTGTCTTGAGGCTGTAGGCTGGAACAATATATTTATTTTGGTTTTGCGCATATACAAATGCAAGCGCTAAGGCAATGGCAAAAAAGTACCAGTTGGCTGCGTATTTTTTTAAGATCCTTTTGACATCAAGGTCTTGCTTTACAGAATTAACTGTTTTTCCCATAATTATTCGTTCAATGCGCTGAATTGTTGGACAAGCAGCAAAATTGTCAGTGTGGTTGTTAACATTGTGGTGAGCAAGGTGAGTGAAAAGGTGGGTGTTATCCCCAGTGATTTTGCACGCATAGGCTCAACATAAATTACGTCGTTCGGAAACACATAAAACATATTGTTACCAATAAGATTTCCGCTTGTTACATCAACAAGATATACCTTTTGTTTGCCGTTGACATTGCGAAACACTTTTACTTCCTGCCTGCGTCCATACTCTGTTAAACCGCCTGCCAGTGTAAGCGCTTCGTATATCGTGATTCGGTTCTTTGTCATATTGTAAATACCTTCTTTCCTCACTTCGCCCAGTACATTTACATAGTTATTAATAAGTTTCACCTCAACCCTGACGCGATCGCCGAGAATTTTCTTGGCCGATTCTTTCACCCTTAGCTGGGCTTCTTTCACCGTACAACCTCCAACATTTATTTTTCCAAGGTAAGGAAAATCAACAAAGCCTTCATCATCAACATAATAACCTATTAGCGCCTGATTGGTTTCGTTTAAAAAGTTTATTCCACCCATCGGTTCCATGAATGCCGACAGTTCTTTTTCAATGGTACTCACTGCGATATACAGATAATCATTTGGCTGCACCATATAATTTTGAAGAACAGTATCTTCTCCAACAAATTTGTTTGCATAGCTCGAATCATTGATTTTCTCATACTGCATTAACAGAATCTTCTTTTGAGGGATGCATCCGGATGAAAACAACAGTATGATGGCTATGCCAGTCATCAAGCTGGTGATTTTTTGTTTCGAATGATGGCTATATGGCATAATTGGTATTTATTGTGACAAACAAATATAAGTGATAAAAAAGCCGTTTGTTAATTTCTTTATAAAAAATATTTTTTTTGCCTGAAAATCAATTAGTCAGTAGATTCACCTAGAACAAGAAGCAAAGAAAAACAGAAAAATTACACCTTTAAAAGCTTGTTAATCATTAAGAGTAATTCGAGCCTGTTGATAGGTTTGGTGAGAAAACCGGCGAACCTTCCCGATTCGATAAATGAAGTCCAATCTTCGTGCACATAGGCCGTTTGCGCAATAAATGGATGCTTCTCATAATGATTCCAGCTCCTTAAAATATGCTCTTTGAGCGAAACACCATTCCAGGGTTCGGGCAAACCAATATCCATTAAAATAATATCAAAACCCGATCCTGACATCTCTTTTTGCCGAATGAGATTGATTGCTTCGTTTCCGGTGTAGGCAATCACCACTTCACCCAAATCCTTCAGGTAAACATTTAAAATCTGCGCGTTTATTCGCTCGTCTTCCACAATCAGCAGCGCGGGTTTGTGTTGACGTATGCTTTGCATCAACTCAAGCTCAACATCAATTTCGGGGTTCTCAACCACTGACGACAACATGATTTTGACTATATCACCACCGTTTTGTCCATCCGTAAGTTTGATTTTTGCATCAAGTTTATTGAGCTGTTTTATTATCGTTTTAAACTGTTGGTCATCGTCGAGAACAGCCGCGTTTTCAGCATATGATTTGTTATCAGCATATTCATTCAGCCACTTTCGTATCGAATCGGGCAAATCCTGGCCAATATTGTCTATTTCAATTTGTAAAAGATCAGCCTGCAGCTTATCAAGTTTGATTCGTATTGAGTCGTTACGACAAAAAAGTGCAGCTTTCTGAAAAAAATACTCAAGCACAAACTCAAGAATTGATTGATCAGACAAGAGTTTGGTGCCGCCTGAACTTAGTGTTTCAAATGTAAGATCGTTAGCCTCAGCACTTTCAGCGTATTTATTAATCAGTTTTTGAACAATTGCTGAGGGATCAAAAACACTCAGGTTCACCTTTTTAGCCACAAGTGTGTGCTGCTGCTGATCCGGCTCTATGATTTTCATCAGCCGGTTACCGTTCTTGCGTATATTTCCGAGGTAGTTTTTGAGTTTTTCTTCTTTTTCAAGCACAGCCTCACGCTGCAGCATTGACGCAAAACCCATGATTCCGTTGAGTGCAGTACGTATATTGTGTTGCTGCTCAGCAGTCCATGCATTTGGCACAGCAGATGGTGATGCTTTGGACAATGAGGGATTCTCGGGTTGTCCTTGTGCTGCTACCGGTTCGCTATTAACATTTCCGCTGTTTGCGGTTTCGTGCTTTGGGCTGAGCTGGCACAAAAATTTTTGTCCTTCAATTTCGGTCAACTCCACTTCAACTTTGGTGAGCAAATAGCCTGCGTTAAGCAAAAACATTGTTTTTCGAAACTCGCGTAACTGTTTCTGATCGAGTGGATTTGGATCGTTATCAAGCGTAAGAAGCAACTGCCTGATATGCAGATCTGGCACGGCTGACTCATCATAGCCCGACATTTTATTGAAAGCGGCGTTCGACAACAAAACATCTCCCTCAAAATCTACCAAAAGCAATGCCTCAGACTTATAATCCAGCATTGATTTGAAATACTGTCTGTTAGCAAGTTGTTTCCTGGGTCGCTTGTCCCTGTTGCTGAAGGCCGAAAAAATTGTTATATATATTTAATGTGCTTGTACGATCCAAACATACTAAAGTTTCAGGTTTGTTCAATCAGGCAATTTGCAACAGCATGTTCAAGCTGTTTCATGCCTCGTCGAGCAGAGCACGCACCTTGTCAGTGAAATAATTCCAGTTTAAAAAATTCTCAAAATGATCGCGTGAAGAAACCGATAGGGGGATATAGCGCTCCTCGTAGTTTGTAAAGATTGTAAAAATCAGCTGTGCATAGTCGTTTCCACCGGCAGTGAGTGGCAATCGAAAGCCGTTAACACCGTTCTTCACAGCACCTTCAATTCCGCCAGTATCAGTAGTAATGGAAGGTATTGCATAGGCACTTGCTTCGCAAAAAACAACACCAAAACATTCGGCCCTCGTTGGTAAAACAAGAAAATGGTGTGACCTTAATAACTCGATGAACACCTTGTATTCGTCGAAATTGTTTTTATTGATATACGGAATCACGGTCATATTTTCATCGCTGACTCCCTCCGGCGGGGTGCAACCGCAAACGGTGAGCGTGGCATTCAAACTCATTGATTTGAGCTGTTGCAGTGTATCAAAAGCAATGTCACCCCCTTTCCTGTTCCATTCGACGCCCAGAAAAAGCAATTTGCAAACATGTGATGGCTTTTCGCACAACACCTCATCTCTTGCAGGAATCTCGTCAAGATTAGGTCCGAATGGTATCACATGTACTTTTGACGGATCTGTTTTATAATGATTGATTGCCGAGTCGGCGGCCCATTGTGAGGTAAAAACCACCCAACGCGACCGTTTATGTGCCAATCGTTCGATGCGGTTACCTTCCCAAACCGAGAAAGGCATAAAGTTCGAAAACCATTCGTAATAATTATAGAGGCTATGAAAAGTTGTGTCGGAATAATACAAAACAGGAATGTCTGTTTTTAAAAAAGCAATCTCAGTCGAAGACCTTGGTGCAATTATCAGGTCGAATTTTTTTCCTTTAAGGCGACGATTGAAAAAACCTGCATATCTCAACGCCATGTACAAACTATGGTCAACATTATATGGGCGCGAAAATTTTTTTCCCAGCCTGCTGATAAAACCGCTCAGTAACCTGCGTGTTTTCATAGGCCCAAGAAGCTCAACATCGCCGAGGTTAGCCTGAACAGCGCGCAGCAAATGATAGGTCACTCCCGAAAGCTTGCGCTTGTCGAGCGGGTCGAATGAGGTGAGAAAACCTATTTTATAGCGCTTCATGTGGTTGATGTGATAATTTTTCGGGAGGTAAAAATAGTAAAAGAAAGGAAAAAGCACTCAATTTCTTGATTTTCTCTAAAACATAAACCTTAATAAAAAAAATAATATTTGAGGTTGGTTTCCGTACGTATATACCTATATTTGTATCAATCTTTAAGACTTGAATTATAGACTTTATTTTTGCTAACAATATTAAGTACAACAACATGCAAGCCGAAGAAACATCAACATACAGTGAATACATGCCATTTATTCTGTCGTTTCTAACCGCATTTGTTATTACTCTCTTACTAATTCCTTTGATCATAAAGCTTAGCCACAAATATCAATTGGTTGACAAGCCTGACCAAAGAAAGGTGCATAAAGCACCAATTCCAACGCTTGGCGGGATTGGTTTTTTTGCAGGTTTTATTGGTATTGCACTAATTTGGATGATATTGCGTGCCAGGTTGGCCGATGTCGTCATGCTTGGCGGCCTTGTTACATTATTTACAATGGGCATTTTTGACGATATGCTCGACCTCAGGGCTTCGCTTAAATTTCTGATTCAAATCGGGGTGGCCCTTATCATCTCCTATTTCGGCTTCCGCATCACGACACTTAATGGTGTCTTCGGCATTTATGAAATGCCTGTTTGGGCGCAATATGCTTTTTCGGTATTTCTTATCACCGGTCTGATAAATGCTTTTAACCTGATTGACGGTATTGACGGACTGGCTGGAGGACTGGCTTTTATCAATTCGCTTGTACTGGGTTCAATTTTGATTCTTCAGCACAACATTCTGTTTGCACTTTTGGCTTTCACTTTTGCAGGTGCACTGCTCGGATTTTTGAAATACAATTTCAATCCGGCAAAGATATTTATGGGCGACACCGGGTCGCTTGTGATTGGATTTCTGATGGCTTTTTTTGGCATTGTGGTTATCAGCGGCGAAAAAATTGAATCGGCTGAGGCTTTGAAACTTAGCAGCGGGTTTACCATTATCGTTGTTGGCACTCTCCTTTTACCGGTTTATGACACCCTGCGGGTTTTTAGCGAACGGATACTAAAAAAATCTTCACCCTTTAAACCCGACAGGACACACGTTCACCATTTGCTCATCGAAACCGGCGCCCGGCACAAGCGGGCTTCAATTATCCTTTATTTTGCCAATATTACAATCATTGCACTATCATATCTTTTGCGTCATTCAAATCCTTCGTTTTCAATATTACTTTTGTTTGTCACGGCCGCTGTTCTTTCAGAAAGCATAAACCTGAAGCGCCTGTTGATGGAAATTGCGCTTGGACGAAAAGCCGAAGAAAACACACAAAAGATTGTCGAGGAGAACAGGTTTCTTGAAGATATAATTGATAAAGAGAATTAAAATAACACTGCCCTGCCATGAATAAAAAAGAGGTAATTTTTCTTGTTGAAGACAACATCGGCTTTGCACTTTCCACAAAAAAAGGTCTTGAAAAAGAACTTGGTTTTAAAGTAATTCATTTTGAAACAGGCGAAAAACTCCTTGAATATGTGGAGCAAAACCCCGAAACAATTCCAACAGCTATTGTTTTGGATTACTATCTGAACAGCATGGAAGCCGCAGCCGAAAATGGCGGAGAAATCATGTTCAAGATCAAAAACCCTGACAAAAGAGTGAATCCCTTTCGTAAGGTGCCTGTTATTATGCTCACTTCGGCCAACGAATTAACCACCGCAATTACCTTGCTCAAAAAAGGCGCCATGGATTACATCCTTAAAGACGAAGCCTTTTTCGAAAACCTTGTCAAAACAATCAACAACATCATAAATATCAGGAATTATCAAACCGAGATTATCCTGCACAAGCAAAAGGCAGAAACCTACAAAAAACGACTTACAGGTATGTCAATAGCTTTTGTGTTGATAATCACTGCACTTATCATTGGCTTCATTTTAAAATAAGTAGCTGAAGCCCTTGTCTTCCTGGTTTTTACGTTATAACTGTTGTGTATTCTTTTTTCGTTCAGATTTCAAGCCCTTTGGGCATAAAAACAATAAATAAAGGAAAACATGAAAACAGCTCAACTGTCTTATTCCGAAAAAAACAACTGGTCACCCATACCGGAACACTTTGATAACGAAGCTGCACAGCTCGTTTTGGTATTTGGAAACAGAAGGATGCTTAAAAAAAACGAGCCTTTCGCATATCTTCAGCAGCTTTTTCCAAAGGCGGATATAGCCGGATGCTCAACCTCTGGTGAGATTGCAGGCGAAAATGTTTTTGATGACCATATCATCGCAACAGCTATTCAATTTGATTCGACACTGACAGAGGTTGCTGAAGTTGCAATCCAATCAATGGAGGAAAGCTATGCCGTGGGTCAGAAAATTGCACAGAAACTCAATAAGAAAGGACTAAAGCATGTGCTTGTTTTGTCGGAAGGACTAAACATCAACGGAAGCGAGCTCACCAAAGGACTTAACGAAGTTTTGGAAAACAAAGTGCCGGTCACAGGAGGTTTGGCTGGCGACCAGGCTGAGTTTGCCGAAACCGTGATTGTTCATAACCAGCCCGGCCGTAGCAATATTGTGGTTGCGATTGGATTTTTTGGCGATAATCTCCAGGTGGGCTACGGATCCATGGGAGGTTGGGATTCGTTTGGTGTTGACCGCGAAGTAACACGCTCCACAGCCAACATCCTTTATGAACTTGACGGCCAGCCGGCCCTCGAACTATACAAAAGATACCTTGGAGACCATGCTACGCGTCTGCCGGCCTCTGCCCTCCTGTTTCCACTGAATATGACGTTCAACAATTCAGAAACTTCGGTTGTCAGAACCGTACTCTCAGTAAATGAAAATGACGGAAGCATGGTTTTTGCAGGTGATATTCCAACGGGTTCGTTTGTTCGCCTGATGAAAGCCAGTTTCGACCGCCTGATTGACGGGGCAAGCGACGCTGCCGAGATGTCGTTGACAGGATTGGGAACAGACCAACCTGACCTTGCTATTTTGATTAGTTGTGTAGGGCGAAAACTGGTGCTCAAACAGCGTGTTGAAGAAGAACTCGAAACGATCAGAGCTGCCTTTGGACCAAAAACCTCCATCACAGGCTTTTATTCTTATGGTGAAATTTGTCCGCTGAAACCCTTTGACGTGCATTGCGAACTGCACAACCAAACAATGACCGTAACAGTGTTTAAAGAAAGTTGAAATACATCCGATGGAAATAAAAAACAAGCTGTTGCTCAGGCAAATCAGAAGACACTTCGGGAGCACCGAGGAGTTGCCCGCTGCTGTCAAATCCTTCATTCAGGATGTGGAACAATCCTATATCGGATTTGAAGAAGAAGCAAAACTTTTGGTCAATTCCCTGGATTTAAGCTCTGTGGAACTTCGTGAAGCTTTTCAAAAACACAAGGCAGATGCAGAAACACGAAAGCAAATCCTTCGAAAAATTAAGGATGTAATTTCAACGTTGAGTTCCGGTCAGAAATCAGGTGAATCTGATCATACCATGGCGAGTGACAGCGAACTTGTTGATCAATTGCTGAGACTTATTCAACGACATAAGATTATCCTTGATGACAACCTGAAACTAAGCAAAGCTGTGGAGCAAAACCCGGCTTCAATCGTTATCACCGATCCGCATGGAAACATCGAATATGTTAACAAGAAATTCTGCGAGCTTACGGGCTACACCTTTGATGAAGTAGCAGGAAAAAACCCAAGGATTCTGAAATCGGATACCACCGTAAAAGAATACGCCACTGATTTGTGGAAAACCATTACAGCTGGCAAAGAATGGCGCGGAAAACTTCAGAATGTCAAAAAAAACGGCGAGTACTTTTGGGAATCCGCCATGATAGCCCCCATTATTAACGAGGAAAATGAAATAACCCATTTTCTGGCTGTCAAGGAAGACGTGACTGAAAAAATGAAAATGGATGCCGCGCTTGAATCACTTTCGGGACTTCAAAACCTCCTGATGAATATTGCTTCTAAATATATCAATCTTAATATCAATGATATAGAATCAGGAATAAACGAGTCCCTAGCTGAGATCGGCACTTTTGTCGAAGCCGACCGTGCAAACATCTTCATGTATGATCATGAAAATCAAAACTGTGTAAACACGCATGAATGGTGTGCTGCCGGCATTGCGCCACGTTCCGAAAATTCACGCACGATCCCCATCCATCAGATGATAGAATGGGTAAAAAGTCACCGCCGGGGCGATTCATTTCTTATTGAAGACACCGAACAACTCGAGGATAGTGCTGTGCGCCGCATGACCGAGTCGTGTGGAATTAAAAGTCTGCTCACCGTGCCGATGATGCGTCAGGGCGAATGTATCGGATTTGTTGGATTTGATTACCTGACCAAACTGCGTAATTCTCCTGACAACGAAAAACGTTTGCTTTATATATTCAGCGAAATGCTTGTTAATCTGCATATTAAGACTGAGTTAGAAAGCAATCTATTAATTGAAAAAGAAAGAGCCCAGGCTGCAAACAAAGCCAAGTCAGAGTTTTTGGCCAATATGAGCCACGAAATACGCACCCCGATGAATTCAATATTAGGATTCAGCGAGGTGATGCTAAACACCACCTCCGACCCCCGTCAAAAAAACTACCTGCAAACGATCCTCGACAGTGGAAAATCCTTGCTATCGCTCATCAACGACATCCTCGACCTTTCGAAAATCGAAGCCGGAAGAATGGAAATTTCTCCCGAGCCAACTGATATTACCATCATTATCAGAGAGATTATTCAGCTCTTTGATCAAAAAGCCGGCGAGAAACATATTCAAATCATCACCGTTAACGATGATGACTTTCCAAGAAGTATCCTGATTGACGAAATACGTTTGCGACAGATTCTACTCAACCTTGTGGGCAATGCCATCAAGTTTACGCACGAAGGACAGGTAACTATTTACCTGAAAAAGACGCACGAACAAGGTGATATTATCAGTTTCAGCATTGAGATACAGGATACCGGTATCGGAATTCCTGAAGCTGATATCGAAACGATATTTGAGTCGTTCAGCCAGCAATCGGGCCAAGACTACAGAAAATATGGAGGAACAGGGCTTGGTTTAGCCATCAGCAAGCGTCTGTGCGAGCTTATGAATGGCAAAATCTCTGTCAGAAGCAGGTTTGGTTTCGGCAGTGTTTTCAGGATCGAATTTGACAATATCAAGTTTGCAGAAGACCAGGTCATGCAAGAGAACCTTTTCCTTTGGGATGAAAACATTCTGCGCTTTGAGCCCGCAAAACTATTGATTGTTGATGATATTCCTTACAATCGTCAGCTATTGCATGCCTATCTCGATGGATATGAATTTGATATCTCCGAAGCAGACAACGGCCAGACTGCTGTCGAAATGGCCATCAATCTGCAACCAAATCTCATTCTGATGGATATCCGGATGCCCGGCATGAACGGATATGAAGCAACTTCGATTCTCAAAGTCAATGAACTGACCCGCTCAATACCCGTCATTGCACTCACAGCCTCAACAATGCAAAGCGAAGTTGACAAGCTGCTCAAGCTTTTTGATGGCTATTTGCGTAAGCCGGTGCAAAAAAAATCGCTTCTTAACGAAATGATTCATTATCTGCCCCACGAATTTTCCGAAGTCGAGCACAATGAGCCTGATTCAACCGAACAACAAATTGCTTCCGATATCACAGAAGATGTTAAAGTTCATTTTACAAACAGCTTTGCAGAAGAAATCAACCATCAGCTTATGTTTATGATGACCGACCAATTGCATGCACTCGTTTCTGCCTTCAACGAATTCGAACAGCAACACAAGACCGGACGACTAAACAAAATGACGCAGGAACTAAGTTACTACATTGACAATTTTGATTTCGAAATGATTCAGCAACGTTTGAATGACATACTAAAATTATTTAAACCAATCTCTTAACAGTGGAAAACAACGGAAAACATAAAGATGTCATCCTTGTGGTTGACGATCAGCCCAACAACCTGAAAGTAATTTCGAGTGTTTTAGGCGACAGCTATTCGCTCAGTTTTGCCAACAATGGACCCAATGCGCTCAAAATTCTTGAGAAACTTGAGCCTGATCTGATTTTGCTTGATGTGATGATGCCCGATATGGATGGATTTGAAGTGTGTTCAAGGATTAAGTCAGACTTCAGGACGAAAGACATCCCGGTGATTTTTTTAACCGCAAAAAACGACATCGAAGACATTGTGCGGGCTTTCAAAGCAGGAGCTGTGGACTACATCACCAAGCCTTTCAACGTGATGGAACTTAAAGTCAGGGTGAGCAATCACATCATGTTGCGTCATGCACACCTTGCACTTGAACAGTCAAACCTGCAGCTGCAGAAAGTTAACAAAGAAAAAGACAAGTTTTTTTCGATCATTGCCCACGACCTGCGCAATCCTTTTATTGGCATCAGCAGTTTAAGCAGGATCATGATGGAGCAATTGAAGAGCCAGGGAAACGAAGAAATGGAAGAATTTGCCAGAGAAATCAATCAGGCATCAAACAACGCCTACAACCTGCTCAAAAACTTGCTGAATTGGGCCAGATCACAAACCGGCAAAATGGAATTTAATCCTGAGCGACTACAGATCAGAGCATTAATAGAGGAAACCATCACTCTGCTGAAAGAAAATGCCCGCATGAAAAACATTCAGCTTTCGGTGTCAGCAGCAGATGATCTTTACCTCAGCGCCGACCGCGAAATGCTAAACATCGTGCTGCGAAACCTTATTTCAAACGCCATCAAGTTCACGCATGAAGGAGGAAAAGTGCAGGTGGTAGCAGGTGCTGAAGATGGATTGATACTGGTTGATGTGATTGACAACGGCATCGGAATGAGCGAAAAAATACTTGCCGATCTGTTTCGTATTGATGCCTCAGCCGGGCGCAAAGGCACAAACGGCGAGCCAAGCACAGGCCTTGGATTGCTGCTTTGCCAGGAGTTTGCCATGCGCAATGGCGGAAAAGTGCAAGCTTTCAGTGAGCAGGGAAAAGGAAGCCGTTTTCGAATAAGTGTTCCGCAGGCATAAGACAATCAACATCCGCATTGTTTATATTTGTTGCTGATGACCACGGGCATGTTCAGCAATAAAATGTAAATTTGTCGAAACTTTTATTTAAAGGATGTCAGAAAATTACACCGACGACAGCATCCGGACGCTGGACTGGAAAGAACATATCCGTCTGAGACCGGGCATGTATATTGGCAAACTCGGCGATGGCACATCGCATGACGACGGCATATATGTGCTGCTCAAAGAAATCATTGATAACTCCATTGATGAGTTTGTGATGGGTAATGGCAAAACGATTGAAGTGACAATCAACGAAAACCAGGTGACTGTTCGCGACTACGGACGCGGTATGCCGCTCGGCAAAGTGATTGATTGCGTGAGCCGTATAAATACCGGCGCAAAGTACGACTCCAATGTTTTTAAAAAATCTGTTGGTTTAAATGGTGTCGGGTCAAAAGCTGTTAACGCACTTTCGGGATATTTCAAGGCACAATCCATCCGTGAGGGGATGACAAAAGTGGTTGAATACCGCAAAGGCGATATCGTGCACGATGCAGCTGTTACGCCATCCGAAGACAAACCCGGAACGCTCATGAGTTTTGTACCCGATGAAGAAATATTCGGAAACTACCGCTATCTGCACGAGTATGTTGAGGAAATGCTTTGGAATTATGTTTTCCTAAATAATGGCCTCACTATCGTTTTTAACGGTCAAAAATTTTATGCAAAGAATGGGCTGCTCGACCTGCTCGAAAGAAATATGGCCGGTGCCGAAACCATGACCTACCCTATTATCCATATTCGTGAAGAAGACTTCGAATGCGCTTTTACGCACAGCAACAACACATACAACGAAGAATATTACAGCTTTGTAAACGGACAACACACCACGCAAGGCGGTACCCACCAAAACGCGTTTCGGGAAGCTATCGTAAAGACTATCAGGGAGTTTTACAATAAAGACTACGACACTGCCGACATCCGGAATTCGTTGGTGGCAGCGATAAGCATTAAGGTGCAGGAGCCGGTGTTTGAATCGCAGACAAAAACAAAGCTTGGTTCGCAAAACATGGAGCCAAACGGCAGGAGTATCAGAACGTTTATAGGCGACATCATCAAAAAACACTTAGACAACTACCTGCACATCAATCCTGATACAGCTGAAGCACTCCACCGCAAAATTCTGCAAAGCGAGCGTGAACGCAAGGACATGGCCAACATCAAAAAGCTGGCGCGTGAAAGCGTGAAAAAGGTAAGCCTGCACAACAAAAAACTCAGGGATTGCCGTATTCACTTCAACACAAACCACGAAAAACGCCTCGAAACAACGTTGTTTATCACCGAGGGCGACTCAGCGTCGGGAAGCATCACCAAAAGCCGCGATGTGCAAACGCAAGCTGTGTTTAGCCTGAAAGGAAAACCACTTAACAGCTTTGGCCTATCGAAAAAAATTGTTTACGAAAACGAAGAGTTTAACCTGCTGCAAGCAGCCATCAACATTGATGAGAGCATCGAAAACCTGCGCTACAATAACATTGTGATTGCAACCGACGCCGATGTTGACGGCATGCATATACGCTTGCTGCTGCTAACATTCTTTTTACAGTTTTACCCCGATCTGGTTCGTTCAGGACATGTTTATATACTTCAAACACCGCTGTTCAGGGTGCGTAACAAGAAAGAAACCATATACTGCTATTCCGATGAGGAGAGGCAAAACGCACTCAAAAAACTTGGTGCAAATCCCGAAATTACCCGTTTTAAAGGACTTGGCGAAATATCGCCTGATGAGTTCAGGCATTTTATCGGTCCAAGCATGCGTCTTGACCCGGTGATACTCAAAAGAGACATGTCGATCCCCGAAATTCTGGAGTATTATATGGGCAAAAACACACCTGAAAGACAACAATTCATCATTGGTAATTTGCGGGTTGAAGAAGATGTAATTGCTGAACCATAGCAAACCAGGCCTTTACAACATCACAGAAATCATCAGTCTTTGTTTATCTCAAATAAAACTCAAGTAAACCTCCCTTGACAAGTTCACTGTGTTTCAATTGGTGGCCTTCGATCGTTTTACCGTTGAGTACAACTTTATCTACAATCACATGGTCCTCAGCCTGATTTACTGCATTGATATGCAATATATTACCATTTTCAAGTACCAACGCAGCTTCTTCAACGAGCGGACTGCCAATCTCATAAAGGTCAGAACCTGGCAAAACAGGATAAAATCCAAGTGCACTGAAGATATACCAAGCACTCATCTGTCCTGCATCGTCGTTACCACACAAACCGTCTTCGCTGCTGCTATACATGGTGTTGACTATCATTCTCACCCGCTGTTGTGTCTTCTGCGGATTTCCGGTGAAGTTGTAAAGGTACGGAATATGGTGTCCGGGTTCGTTGCCATGAACATAGCTGCCGATGATCCCATCTCGTGTAATGTCTTCATTCTTTGAAATATGCTCATCGCTGATCTCAGTTTCAAAAATGGCATCCAGGTGTTTTGCAAAAGACTCCTTCCCTCCCATCAGCTCAATCATTTTTGCAGTTTGATGCGGCACATACAATCCATAATTAAGTGCATTGCCTTCGATAAATCCCTGACCATGCGTGTCAATAGGATCAAAATCAGGCCTGAAATTACCATTCGAAAGTTTTGGCCGCATATATCCTGATCTTTTATCAAAAACATTCAGGTAATTTTCAGACCGGCGCAGGTATTCTTCTTTCACTGCCTTGTTTCCGGCTTTGTCTGCAATTTGAGCTATACACCAGTCATTGTAGGCATATTCAAGGGTTTTTGAAACGGAATTGGAACTTCTGTCTTCGGGCACGTAACCTTTCCCGATATAATCACCCAACCCATCAAAATAACTTACCGTTGAGGTGTTCAAACAGGCTTCGAGAATTCGTTTTGGATCTGCATCTGTCGAACCCTTTATCAACGCATCGGCCATCACCGAAACGGCATGATAACCAATCATACACCAGTTTTCGTTGGCATAATGACTCCAAACCGGGAGCATCTTATGAACACTCTGATCGTGGTGCGCCAACATGGAATGAACCATGTGGTTGTTCCGTTCGGTTTGAATCAGATTAAACAGCGGATGCAATGCCCTGTAAGTGTCCCAAAGTGAGAAAATACTGTAATTCCTGAAATCAGCGGCAATATGCGTATTTTGATCCAAGCCCCTGTATTCATTATTAACATCCTGAAAGATGACCGGACTTAACATGGTGTGATACAGTGCAGTATAAAATGTTTTCAGTTGTTCTGTTTGCATCATCTTCACCCTGATTGACGATAATTCCTTATTCCATTTTGCACGTGCCCTGCTTTTGACCTTATCAAAATCCCAGTCTGGAACTTCATTCTCCAAATTGAGCATGGCGTTTGCCGTGCTGACACCCGAAAGTGCAACTTTCACCTTCAATGGCACACCCTTTGGCGGATTGAAAGTAAAGTAAGCCTTTATTTCTCTGCCGGCCATTTCAGGAAAATTCCGAAGCTCATTAAACTTACGGTAGAATCCTTTATAAACAACCGTTTCCCTGGTGTGCCCGTAATCTGTTACCGGCAAGGAAAACCGCATAACAAAATAAACAGTTCGTGTTCGTGCCCAACCTGTTGTCTGCCTGTAACCACTTATCGTTGAGTCGTTTTCGAGCCGCAGAAAAGTCCAGACATTCTTACCGTCATAATCATAAATATTGGCAGTCATATCAAGAAACAGGTGCGCGCTATCGGCCTCAGGAAAACGATATTGATGAAAACCGACATGTTCGCTTGCGGTGAGTTCCGCCAAAACATCAAAGTTCCTTAACCTGACTTTATAAAATCCTGGTACGGCTGTTTCGTCATCATGACTGAAGGCCGACCAAAAGCCTTTGGGCTCATAAAAACTCCCTGAAACGCCTGATGTGAGCGACCCCGTGAAAGGCATAAGCAAAACATCGCCCAGGTCGGAATGCCCGGTGCCACTGAAATGTGTATGCGCAAAGCCATAAATTAAAGTATCATCATACTGATAACCACTGCAGTAGCGATAGGCCTCGGGATTGTATTTACCCGATTCATCAAACATTTTTAACCGGTTTGTTTGAGGACTAAGCTGAACCATTCCAAAAGGAACAGCCGCTCCCGGAAAAGTATGACCCATATTCTTTGTTCCAACAAAGGGATTTACATATTGCGCCAAATCCTGACTTTCAGCGGAATTACGTGGCGCTGTTCCGTTCTTTTCCAAATTCCTGCAAGATGTAAACATCATTAGCAATCCCCAAAGTATTACAAGGTATTTCATTTTCTAAACCGATTTACCACGCAAAGTTACGCTTTGATCCCGTTTCTTTAAGGTATTTCCCAATTGATTTTTCACAGATCATTTGTTATTAAAGCAAGCTTACGCCTAATTTCAAAAGAATTTAAATTTCCCATAGATTTTAAGCATGAAAAACCGGAACTTTTTAAAGTATTTATGTTCAATTAAATTTGATTTTTTTAAATTCGCAGATTCACATTTTCAATAAATGCCATCCCGGCCAACAGACGTTTTTTATGAAACAAGTTTTTTATAGAATAATTTATCAATCCACAGTAAATCAGGTTTTAAGACGAATAAATAAATTGCTTTTACCTGTTTTACCCTGTAAAATAAAACTTCCTCCTTCCGGCTTCATTCAGCTGAGTGATGGTAGCGGACAAGGTATAAAGCTTTATACCAATCAAACCAATTATCTCACACATCTTGTTTATTGGGAAGGCGGCGCATTAAATTTTGAATACACCGATATTTTTGTTCAGCTGATCAAAAAAGTGAATAGCTTTTATGATATCGGCGCCAACATAGGATATTATTCACTGCTCGCAGCCATGGGAAACAAGCAGGCAAAAATAGTCGGTTTTGAGCCGGCTGGAGGACCTCTGCATTATTTTCGCAAAAACGTGACTGCCAACGGCTTAAATCAAATTCGGATAGAGTCGCTTGCCTTGGCTGAAAAAGAAGGTGAGCTCACATTTTTCGAAATTAAGAATAAAAAATATGCTTATCTCAAGCACAACCTTGCCGGAGAAAGCAATGCGGGCAGTAAAACATCGGGAAAAAACTTTGTTAAAGTAAAAGTGAAAGCTTCGACACTCGACAATTATGTTGCAACACACCATGATTCTGTTGACCTGATCAAAATGGACACCGAGGGCACCGAACACCTTATTTTGGGTGCTGCATCTAATGTGATTGAAACATTTAAGCCTATTATTATTTGTGAAACACTTTTCAATACCATCGAAAGTGAACTTGAAACGATCATGAAATCTCACGGCTATCAGTTTTACAACCACGTTCCGGGAGGTTTGAAAAAAGTTGAAACCATCCGGCGCAAAACTGATGATGGCGTTAGGAATTGTTTCTTTGTGCATCCGGATCGTGCTGATTTGATTAAATCATTTATCGTATAATGCATGTTTTATCCTTATAAGTTTATAAATCAAACAATTAAATCACTTCTGATTATGAAAAAACTAATCTTCATTTTTTGGCTTACAACACTTTCCGCCATTGGCTTGCTGGCTCAGGTGGATGCTACGCAACTCCTTCCCCTCGATCCGGCTGTCAAAATCGGCAAATTAGACAACGGGATGACTTTTTACATTCGCAAAAATTCGATGCCCCAAAACAGGCTCGAGATGCGTTTGGTAGTCAATGCCGGCTCCATCCTTGAAGATGAAGAACAACAAGGACTTGCACATTTCACCGAACACATGGCTTTCAACGGAACTGCCCATTTCTCAAAAAGTGCACTCGTTGACTTTCTCGAAAAATCAGGTGTCAGGTTTGGTGCCGACCTGAATGCCTATACAAGTTTTGACGAAACTGTTTATATGCTCCAACTGCCCACTGACCGACCTGGACTTGTTGACTCGGCTTTTATGGTCATGGAAGATTGGGCGCATCAGGTTTCGATGGAAGGCGAAGAAATTGACAAAGAAAGAGGTGTGATTCGCGAAGAATGGCGTCTTGGACTCGGTGCCGATGACAGAATGCGGAAACAATATTTCCCACAAATTTTCAGTGGTTCAAAGTATGCAAACCGCCTCCCGATCGGACAAATCGGTGTCATTGACACAGCTTCGCACGAAACCCTGCGCAGGTTTTATCGCGATTGGTACAGACCTAATCTCCAGGCAATTATCGTAACAGGCGATCTTGATCCCGAGCTAATGGAAGCAAAAGTAATTCAACATTTTGCGCATATCACCAATCCGGAAAATGCCAAGGAACGGACTACATTTGGTGTTCCGGGCAATGTTGATCCAATTGTTGCCATTGCCTCCGACCCCGAGGCTACCGGTACATCTGTGATGATTCTCTACAAACATCCCAAGAAAGAACTTGTGACTGTTGGTGATTTTAAACTGAAGCTCATGCAAAGCATCTACAGCAGCATGATGATCAGTCGGCTCAACGAGATTAACCAAAAGCCGGGTTCACCTTTTATTTCTGCTTACAGCTATTATGGCGGTTATATGGGCAGAGCCTCTGATGCTTTTATCGCCAATGCGTCGGTGAAAGAAAACCAAATTCCTGGAGCCGTTAAAACACTCATCATGGAAAATGAGCGTGTGAAACAGCATGGGTTTACACAGACTGAACTGGAGCGGCAAAAAAAACAAATGCTTTCAAACCTCGAAAAGCGCCAAAAGGAGAAAGATAAAACTCCATCATCCTCATTCGTAAGAGACTATACAAGTCACTTCCTCAGCAATGCACCCATTCCCGGTATTGACAACGAGTTGGAATTAACAAAAAACCTGCTGCCTGAAATCACTTTGAGCGAAATCAATCAATTGGCAAGCCAATGGGTAACAAAAGAAAATATGGTGGTGGTTGTTACTGCTCCTAAAAAAGAAGGAATCATGATTCCTGAAAAAAATGAAGTGCTGGAGATGATTGCTGATGCCAAAAATGAAAAAGTTGACCCATGGATTGACAGTTTCTCCGATGCACCATTACTAGCTAAAAACCTGAAGAATGCTTCGATAAAAGACAGAGTAAAAGATGAAAGTATTGGCATAGAAACACTTACGTTGTCAAACGGCATCAAGGTGATTATCAAACCTACCGACTTTAAAAATGATGAGATTTTATTTAGTGCCTATGGTGCGGGAGGAAGTTCTTTGGTTGATGATGACAAGGTATATGCTGCAAACAACGCAACACGTCTTGTTACGAAAAGTGGATTGGGTGCCTTCAGCAGCACAGAACTTGAGAAAAAACTTACCGGAATCAATGTCAGGGTGCTACCATATATTGATGAACTTCGGCAAGGCCTGCAAGGCAATGCAAGCCCAAAAGATTTTGAAACACTGCTTCAGCTTATCTATCTGCATTTTGAACCGGCACGTCGAGATCAGCAAGCATTTGAAGCATTCAAATCACAACTGGAAAATCAGTTTAAATTCATGCGTTCCAATCCACAGGCACTCTTCAGCGACACCTTGTTTAAAGTGATGACGAGTGGTAGTCCGCGCACGATTATCTTGCCCACCGAAGCACATTTTGCGCAGCTTCAGCCTGATGTCATGTACGATATATATGACAGACTATTCGCCGATGCATCAAATTTCACCTTTGTTTTCGTTGGCAACATTGATGCTTTAAAACATGAGGAATTGATTGTTAAATACTTAGGAAATCTTCCCAAGGCAAAGCCAATCAACTGGATTGACCGCAATATTAAATTCCCTGACGGAAAGACTGAAGCAGCTGTTTATGCCGGCACAGAATACAAAAGTATGGTAGCCGTTTTATTTCGTGAAAGTTTCAACTATAATGAGCAGGATGTGTTGAATATGAACCTTTTAGGAAAAGCTTTCAACATCAAACTGCGTGAAAATATGCGCGAAGAAATTGGTGGTGTTTATGGTGTTGGAGCCAGAGTAAGCCTCATACAGTATCCAAAGCCGGCTTGTGCTGTTACAGTAAACTGGGGCACCAACCCCGGACTGGTTGACACACTTTCTGCCATTGTTTTTGATCAGATGCACCGCCTGATCAAGGACGGACCAACCGACGAAGACCTCGAAAAAGTTAAAGAAACCACAATCAGAGAAAGAGAAACCGATGACAGACAAAACCGTTTTTGGTTAGGCTATATCGAAAGTGCGCTTCAAAACAACCAAAGTATGCAAACTTTTGAAAGTTTCAAAAACAAGGTACATGCAGTTACTAAAGACGATATCAAAGAAAGCGCGCAGAAATTTCTCAATCCGGAACACTATGCGCGCGTGGTTCTCTATCCCGAAAAAAAAGAATAAAATAATCAAAACACCCTTGCTTTTACCCGCAGGGGTGTTTTGTTTCGTGCATTACCATGGTTTGTGGTTCAAGGTTGATTTTTTCTATTTTTGCGCAAAATTGAAAATATGAAGACCATCGCCACAATTGCACTTAAACTTGCCGGTTGGAAAATTATCGGAGGTATCCCGGCTGATGTTAAAAAATGCGTCATTCTCGCGGCACCGCATACAAGCAACTGGGATTTTGTGATTGGCAGGCTTGCATATTGGTACCTTGACGTGCCTGTAAAATTTCTCATCAAAAAAGAAGCCTTTGCACATCCGCTTGGATTTCTGGTGAAACTTATGGGTGGAATTCCTGTTGACCGAAAGAAAAACACAAATCTTGTGGAACAGGTAGCTGAATTATTCAATCATTACGATGTTTTGAACGTCATCATTACGCCTGAGGGAACGAGAAAGCTTGTAAAAGAATGGAAAAAGGGATTTTATTACATCGCATTGCGCGCTCAAATACCCATAGCACTTGGGTTTGTTGATTACAAAAACAAAATTGGCGGATTTGGACCAACGTTCTATCCAAGCGGAAATTTCGAAGAAGATTTCAAAATGATCGAAAACTTTTACCGCAACAAAAGTGCAAAGAATCCTGCATTGTTTAATCTTAGCCCAGAGAACACGAAATAGTAAACCTGCTATTTGCCGTAGCTGCCGAAAAATTTGGACAATCGTTCGTGAAACTTATGAATACCTGTTGGCTTGGTGTACATAAAAATGCACCTGCCGCGAACAATGTTTGCATTGCTTTCAGAAGCAATTTGATCAGTTTCAGGGCCATCAGACATCTGCTGAATCCAAATATTTTGAATTCCTTTTTGAAGAGCTGCTTTTAACAATTCGTCTGTCTCGGTTTTTGGAACAACAAGACACAAGGCATTTACATCATCCGGCAAAGCGCTGACAGTGGCAACACAGGCAATCTCATTTATCGTGGTCAGTTCACGATGAACCGGCACAACAGCATAACCTGCTTTGAGCAGACCTTCCATCACCTGATTTCCAAATTTTTCCTTATTCCGGCTCACTCCTACCAATCCGATTTTTTGATTTTGAAGAAAACCATTGATTTGTTGTAGATTAGACTTCATGGCATCACAATTTTCACAAAATTAAAGAAAGAAATGGTCCTCTGTGAAAATATTAACATTGTTTTTTTGTAAATAATTCAGACTGAAAATTACAGGAGCATTCTGTGCCTAACAAATGAAACGCCCGTTGAAAACAAAAAAACTATACAACTTCTGCCACCACAAAAGTGCTTCCACCCACAAAAACGAGATCATCGGGTCTGGCAGCATTCAACGCACTGAAATAGGCCGATCTAACTGATTCATACACCCTTCCTCTCAGTCCCAGCTCAAAAGCCTGTTCAGCCAACACATTGGCATCCAGCCCTCTGGGAATGTCAGCCTTGCAAAAATAATAGGTTGCATGTCGCGGGAGCAAGTTCAAAACCGCTTCGATTGACTTGTCATTTACCATTCCCAGCACAAAATGCAATTGATTGAATTGCATCAAACGCAACTGAAAAACCACTTCCTTAATGCCATCCACATTGTGTCCCGTGTCTGCAATTGCCAAAGGGTTTCGGCTTATCACCTGCCAGCGACCCGACAGTCCGGTGCTGCGCACCACCGTTTCAATTCCGCCCCTAATGTCCTTCAAATCAATATTGAAGGTCCTCTGCAGCATATCAACAGCACAAACAGCGGTGATAAGATTTTTCTGCTGATAATGTCCCAGCAAAGGAATCTCCTGCTGTTCGATAAACAGCTCACTGTTTTTCCAGATGTCGAAAACCTGCATTTGCTTGTCGGAAGTGTCCACCCTGTTGGCATCAAAAACACGGTCGGCAAAAACGATGGGAGCGCCGGCTTCTGCGGCCTTTGCTTCGAAAACCGGCTTTGTTTCAGCTTGGGTTTGCCCTATCACAACCGGAACACCATTTTTTATAATACCGGCTTTTTCCTTTGCAATGGATTGAAGGTCAGAACCCAGGTACTGCATATGATCAAGTCCGATATTGGTGATCACGCTCAGGAGTGGTTGGATTAGGTTGGTTGAGTCGAGGCGTCCGCCCATTCCGGTTTCAATAATGGCAACGTCCACTTTTTGCTTTGCAAAATAGTCAAATGCCAGGCCAACGGTCATTTCAAAGAACGAAAGATCCTTTTTCTCAAAGAAAGCTCTATGTTTCTCAACAAATTCAACCACAGCTTGTTGACTTATCATCTCACCATTAATCCTTATACGTTCCCTGAAATCGCGCAGGTGTGGAGAGGTGTAAAGACCAGTTTTATATCCGGCTTCGGCCAAAATGGAGGCCAGCAAATGCGACACCGAACCCTTTCCATTTGTTCCGGCTATATGAACACTTTTGAATGATCCCTCAGGATGCTGCAGATAATCAAGAAGTTGAATTGTGTTATCAAGGTCAGCTCTGTAAGCAGCACTTCCAATGCGTTGATACATTGGCAGGCGATTGAACATCCATTGCAAGGTTTCTTCGTAGCCGGAAAAATGATTCATGCGTTGTTTTTTCTAATTTCCAATGATAAAAGTATAGGTTATTGTCCCTTTTTGAACGGTTGCAGCAGACTGATCTTCAGTGAACCTGGAGTTAAGCGCGGCTTTCACGGCCAAACTTCTCAGATTGGCGTCCAAAACAGTTGTGCCTCTCACGCTTACCTCAGCCTTTGTAACAGCTCCAGCTCGGTCAACCCAAATATCAACCACCACATCGCCTTGTTCTCTGAAATTAGCTTTGGGTTCGGCCAAACGCACAGCACCTCTTCCACCAAGACTGAAAGATGGGCCATTTCCTTGTCCGCCCTGCCCGTCATAACGTTTTACATTTTTAAGTCCATCAGGTTTTCCCTGATCGCCGGGCTGACCGGTAATACCTTCCGAGCCGCTTGTCTGCGCCGCATCGCCCGACCCTTTAAACAAGGCGCGCTGATTCACTTTTGGTTGTTCCGGTTCGACAACCGGCGTTTCTTTCACAACATTCTCTTGGGGAGGATGCTTTTCAACCCTGGGTTTGCTTTCTTTTTTCTTAACGGGCTTGGGTTTAGGCTGCTCTTTTACAGGCATCGGAGGAGCTTCCTCGGTAGTCTGGGTCAACACTTGTTCTTCGGCCTGACTTACCGGTGTTTGGGCGGCATTGGCCAGCTGCGGCGATCCACCGCTCAACTCAGGTTGAATCAAGCCCATTCCCTGATTGGAAAAACCAAGATCAACCTCCACGCCTTCTTCCTCAGGCAAAGGTAAAGGCGTACGCAATGCCATAAAAAACAGCGCAAGCAGCAGCAAAGCATGAAACAACAAGGTTGCCAACAAACCACTTATCCTGTTTTTCTGCTCTTTTTCCATTATTTCTTTGGGCTTGTTGCCAAAATCACTTTATAGCTCGATTGCGTTGATTCGTTCAGCTGATTGATTGCATCTATCACGTTTACAACATATTGCACAGGAACACTTTTGTCGGACCTGACAACAACAGTTCCTTCTTTTTGACTTTGCAAGGCAGCTTGTAAATCTGACTGCAGGCTCAATTCAGAGCTCGGACGTTCTTCCAAAAAATACTGAAAGCCCTCGTTGATGTAAACTGTTACAGTTTGCTTTGCCATGGTTTTGCTATTGCTCGATGGCAACATCAGTTTGATGGCATTGGGCGCGATGAGTGTTGATGTGAGCATAAAGAAAATCAACAAAAGGAAAACAAGGTCGGACATGCTGGCCATGTTGAAATCTACACTCAGTTTGTTTCGGGTTCTGATCGCCATAACTTTATTGTTGATTAGCGTGCAGGTTCGTGCAAAACATCCATAAATTCGGTAGCTTTTGCTTCGAGCAGATAAACCACTTTCTCAATGCGCGATACAAGAATGTTGTAGAAAATATATGCCAGAATACCAACAATAAGTCCACCAACGGTTGTAATCATTGCCTGGTAAATGCCCGATGAAAGCATCGCGATGTCAATATTATTTCCGGCCATAGACATATCATAAAATGCACGAATCATACCCAGCACCGTGCCCAGGAAACCGAGCATAGGAGCAGCACCTGCTATTGTTGCCAGTCCGGCAACACCTTTTTCAAGCTTACTGACTTCGAGTTTACCAACATTTTCGATGGCAGCGCTGATGTCGCCAAGTGGTTTTCCAATGCGCGACAGGCCTTTTTCTATCATTCTGGCGTTGGGTGTATCAGTGCTTTTACACAATGAAACAGCCGAATCAAGGCGTCCGGCATGAATAAACTCACGAATGTTGTTCATAAAGTTTTTATCGCTCGCCGATGCTTTGGAGATCGTAAGGTAACGTTCAACAAAAATATACACGGTGATAATCGAGAAAACGGCCAGCACAGCCATGATCCAGCCACCTTTGATAGCCAGATCAATCACTGACAGGCTTATTTCGGTCGGCTTTGCGGCTGTTGTTCCCAGTTCATTGGCAACGGTCTGCAGTTGCAGCAGGATTGGATTGTACATAGGTTATTGCTAAATTATGCGATTAAAACTTCAAAAATGCTTAATTATTATGAATTTTGATCAAGAGCATGATAAATATCACCGGTCGAAGAGTCGGATTCGGCTCCGGTTACACTACTAAGGCAGTTTATTTCGCCCCGAAAACGTAAAACACCCAGCAATGCAAACACGATGGCTTCTTTCATTTTAATAGTCACTTCATCAGGAATAATGATTTCGTGAGCTGAAATTGCCCGTAGCCTGTTAATCAATGTTTTATTGTAGGCACCACCACCGGTCACCAGGATTTTACCTGTCGCAAAACCCGAAGTTGCAGCTGCAATCTGTCCAGCAATTTGGTGTGTGCAAGTGGCTAAAAGATCAACCACTTCCAGATCAGAGGCCAAAACCAAAGGAAAATAAATCTGCTCAACCCATTCACGACCCAAGGATTTCGGGTGCATATCTTTAAAATACTGCAGATCATCAAGTTGCTCAACAAGTTTTTGGTTCACCCGGCCCGATGCAGCCTGATTTCCATCTTTATCATAGGGCAAACCAAGTTTATTTGCCAAATGATTCAAAACCATATTGGCAGGAGCAATATCCCATGCGATTCGCTGACCGTTTTGCTCAAACGACAGATTGGCGATCCCACCTATATTCAGGCAAACGTCAAAGTCGCCGAAAAGCAATCTGTCACCAATAGGCACGAGTGGTGCACCGTGCCCTCCCTTGAGTACATCTGCCTGACGAAAGTTATTGATAGTCAATAATCCACATGCGTTTGCGAGACTTTGTCCCTCACCAATCTGAAGACTGACTTTCTCTGCCGGCCGATGAAAAACCGTATGTCCGTGCGAGCAAACAAGATCGGGTTGCAATTTGAATTCATTGATAAATAAGCGTGTTTGCTGTCCCAAAAAAGTACCAAAAGCTACATCAAGTTCTTGAAGCGCCGTCTGATTCATTGAAAATGCATCGCTGAGTGATTGCTGCCAATGGGCATTATAGCTCAATTCCTTCCACGCCAAAACCTCGTACTTCCATGCTTTCTGATGCTTAGTGAATCTGCAACAAACCAAATCAAGCCCATCGAGTGAGGTGCCCGACATGAGGCCAATGGCAACAAATGTGGACGGCTTGTTTGTCATAAAAGCGGAACGACATTTTCAAGCCTGATACCCCGCGAAGCTTTCACGAGTATATCTGCATTTTTTATCGGATGTTTTTTCAGGTAAGCCACAAGCTGGTCAACATGCTGAAAATGATGCCAGTCGTCGCCGGTATAGACGTTACCAAACAATGGACCAACGAGATAAACATGCTTAAAATCCAGATCAATGATCAATTTGAGTATTTCGGCATGTTCTTCATCGCTGTTTTGACCCAGTTCGAGCATATCGCCCAGAATCAAAACAGGTTTAGGACCATGAATCTGCTCAAAGTTTCTAATAGCAGCAGCCATACTCACCGGATTCGCATTATAAGCATCAAGAATAACCCGGTTAGTTGCTGTTTCAATCAATTGCGACCTGTTGTTTGAAGGAATATAATGCTCAATGGCGTGATTAATTTTATCGCCATCCACCTCAAAAAAGCAGCCAAGGGCAATGGCAGCGAGGATATTTTCGGTGTTGTAAGCACCTATCATATTGGTTCTTACAACATATTGAAGTTGTTTGTATTCCCAGGCAATGTGCAGCCAGGGATCAACGGAAACCAATTCGCCATACAGATCATCATTAAGCGATTCGCCATAAGTGAATCGTTTAATGTTCATGGATAGCCCTTCGAGCAATTCATTGTCTGAATGCACAAAAACCAATTCTCCATGATCATCTATCCAGTTATAGAGTTCCGATTTTGCATTGATGACACCGGTTAAACTGCCAAACCCTTCAAGATGTGCCTTTCCGATATTTGTGATAATGCCAAAATCGGGTTGAGCGATTCTGCACAATTGCATAATTTCGCCTTGATGGTTAGCCCCCATTTCGATAACGGCTATCTCTGTCTCCTCCGTAATGCGTAGCAAACTAAGTGGAACCCCAATATGGTTGTTCAGATTCCCCTGTGTTGAGACAACATTGAATCTCTGTTCTAACACCCTTGATACCAGCTCCTTGGTGGTAGTTTTTCCATTGGTCCCGGTGATGGCTATCACCTTTGCTTTCATTTGTTGCCTGTGATAAGCTGCCAATAACTGAAGCGTTTTCAAACTGTCATCTACCACCAACACCTTTTCATGATCAAGGTATGCAGAATCGTCAGAAACGGCCCAATCTGCGCCGTACTCCAAAGCTTTCGGGATGAGTGTATTGGCATCAAAATTTGTCCCTTTCAAAGCAAAAAAGAGCATTCCTTTTCGCAATTGCCTTGTGTCAGTGGAAATACCATTACTTGAAAGGAAAATCCTGTAAAGTGATTCTATATCGTTCATGTTGCAAAGATAATCAGGAATAGCGCTAATATGGAGAACGGTTTACAACAAAAAACCCTGCTTTGTGGGCAGGGTTTTTCAATTCTTTCGTGGCGATGCTATTTGCCTATCGAGCTTCCTACTTTGTTCATGGCGCATCTGAAACCAACCATACTTGAGGCTTGGTCTTCATCAAGATAGCGACGAACGCCCGGACTCATAAAATAAGCTCTGTCGGCCCATGAGCCACCTTTGTAAACCCTGGCTTTGTCCGAAACGAGTGTAGTTTCGCCATAAGCATACATTTTTGATGTGGAATTAGGGTCCTCTGACAGGTTCGACCAGTCGTTCTGGATTGTTGATGAGTAGTCACCATCGCGGTAGTTAACTGCGTTTCCACGGCGGTAGTTCTTTCTGTTAGCAGCTTCTTCTGGCGAGATTTCAACATATTGAAGACGACCGAGAGAGTCTTTCTGGGCGATTGAGCCATCCGGATCGCGTTTCTTATTCACAAAAATGTTGCCTCTGAAAGGGCTGTAATCCGAAACATCTTCGAAGGTAAGCGGACGATAAACATCGAGCACCCATTCAGCAACGTTGCCACCCATATTGTACAATCCGTAATCATTTGGCCAGTAGGAGCCCACAGGTGCCGGAAGTGCAGCGCCATCGTTGAGGCTACCGGCAACACCCATGTAGTCGCCTTGTCCGCGTTTGAAATTGGCAACGAAGCTACCCATATATTTTTTGTGATCGGTGCGTAAACCATCGCCATTCCAGGGGTATTTTCTGCCTTCAACAACACGTTCATTGATGGTATTTCCAACAAGGCCTATAGCGGCATATTCCCATTCAGCTTCGGTGGGTAGCCGGTATTTCGGGAGCATAATACCATCTTCGAACCTGACATTTCTGATGCCCGATCCACTTGGATTTAGATCAGCTTTACCTTCTTTTACCAAACCTTCATACTGGCCTGCCAGATAAGCTTCTGTATTAAAATTATTTTCATTTTTCTGATCGGGATCAAAATCAAGGATTCCGGCTTCGATCAGAAGTTTTTCGTTTACCCTGTCGGTTCTCCAGTTGGCATAATCATTGGCCTGCAACCACGAAACGCCCACAACAGGATAATCGTGGTAAGAAGGATGACGGAAATAAAGTTCAACCAAAGGCTCGTTGTAGGATAATCTGTCGCGCCAAACAAGCGAATCGGGGAGTGCTCGCTGCACAACCATCGGGTAGTCACCACCATAAACACGGTTGAGCCAGTAAATATATTCGAGGTAATCGAGATTACTTACTTCTGTTTCATCCATATAAAACGAAGGAACTGTAACCCTGCGTGGTATATTGTTCCATTCATACAAAAGGTCTTCCTGTGTTGCTCCCATTAAAAAGGTGCCGCCTTCAATGGCAACGAGTCCCGGACCAACTTTCTGCTCTTTGGTTTGAGCAACCTCAAAACCACCATATTTGGGATCATTGTAGTTCCAACCGGTAGATCTTGAGGCTTGTTTTTTGCAGGAACTGAAACCCAGACCTACCATTAAGGCTGCAAGAATGATGTGCGTTTTCTTCATTTCTATTTTAATTGACATCTAAAATTCAAAAAAATCAAAACCTTTAACTAAAAAGTGGGTGAATTTATTGTGCGAATCGTTCGGATTGCGTTGGTATAAATGCAAAAATCCCAACTAAACGACAATTCATGTGCGCCACCACTTTTGCCAGAGAGTTTTGAAACAGTATAGTCATAGCTGTAACCAATGCGGTAATTATCCCATTTCAATCCGATCAGAAAAGACGTTGCGTCGGCATTATCTTTAGCATGTTTATACCAAAAACCGGCAACGAAAGGGGCTTTTGAGATATACACACCGGCACTTATCTGACTATATGTATACTGCTGCAAAAATAGTAGATTTGGTTGAATCAGCACTTCATGTTCGCGAACATCCCCAAAACTTCCTGTTGATGCATTGATATTTAATCCGGCATGCAGTGTATAACGCAAATGAAGTTTCTCACCGCTGTTTTCATAAAACGACATCTCGGGTTGCGTCAGATGGTCGGCAGCAAAACCTGCAAAAAACATATCGCTATAACCATAAACGAGTCCGGCAGCAAAATCAGCCTGATAAATTGTAGGTTTATCGGGGCGAGCTTCTGCTCCGGGAAAGCTGACAACTCCTGTGGAGGAATTTATCATATCGGCAAAAATGAGCTTCGACCAGTCAATACTTTCCTGGTAGAAGGCAGCTTTGACACCAAAATTGATAAAAGAATTGTATGAAACCTGTAGTTTATATGAATACAAACCTCCGGCAATCGTTCGGTTGTAAGCTCCACTCCCCTGCTGATCGCGCAAAACCATGAAACCAAAACCACTGTTGATGCCGGGCAGGCTCTGATCATAAGCCACGTTGTAGGTCACATAGGCTTTGTTGAGCGATGGCCACTGGTTGCGGTATTGCAGATGTAACCTGCCGCATTCTGTATTGCCTGTAAGCGCCGGATTCAAATACATCGGGTTTGCATAAAACTGCGAAAATGAAGCATCCTGCCCAAAAGTATGAGCAGAGGAAGCCACCAAAATCATGTTAATCAGAAAAAACCTGATGATTCTCATCGTGTTAGTTACATTGTATTTTTCCGAGCTGCAATATTAAGGATTTTTAGCCAAACAAAGTCAATTAATAAATGCTTCAAACCGAATTTAAGAAATCACAATAAAAAAAAGTTATTACCGTTCTAAATAGGATAAGAAAAAACAAATGGATGTATTTAAAACGAACCAATACAGGCAACTTTTTGAAGAAATTGTTGTTTTACTAAGGTTCGGAACAATCACACAATGCCATAGGATATGATCAGACGCTTTTTACTATTTGCCCTGTGTTTAATAACCGGATATCAAGCTGAGGCCCAACACTTATTGGAGTCGAGGCGATACTTTATTACATGGAACAACCCATCCGATTTGCGTGATGGTTTTGACGTGCAGATTGCAAACCAAAAAAAAGAGAAAGCCTTCTATTCGGATATTCATCCCGAAATTCCGTTTTTTCAGGACCAAATTAATCTTTTCGACCGTGATATTGAAGTGATTGCCACCATTGAAGTTGAAAACGTGTTTGCAATTTCCGATGATGAAAGTCAGGCCCTTACTACTGATTTGATTTTATCGGACAGTGACTTTAAAACTGAAATTGTTCACGGACGTGATGGCAGCTTTGCATTGCTGCGTTTTGTGCCGGTTGTTAAAAATCCTGCAACCGGCCTTCCCGAAAAACTCGTCTCATTCACGATTACTTACAACTATACCCTAAAAGCTGAAGCCTACAAAAATAAAATCTCCTATTCAAACAGGTCTGTTCTGGCTGAGGGAAATTGGTTCAAATTTAAACTTAATAAATCCGGAGTTTATAAGATTAGTTATTCCGACCTGCAAAATCTTGGATTAAATCTTTCGGGAGTTGACCCTCGGAAGATTCGGATTTTTGGCAATGGCGGTGGAACGCTGCCCGAAAGTAACGCTGCTTTCCGCTATGATGACCTTTACGAAAATCCCATCAGGATCGTAGGCGAAGAAGATGGTGTTTTCAATCAGAATGACTACATATTGTTCTATGGACATGGTCCTCTGGTGTGGGATTATGACGAAACAGGAGGCTATTTTGTACATCGTCCGAACTACTATGATGACTTTACCTTTTATTTTATCACTGTCGGAACCGAAGCAGGTAAACGAATTGAGACAGTCAGCACCGAAGGGCAGTCATCCGAAACGATTGATTCATTCCTTGATTATCAAATACATGAGCAAGATTTGTATAACCTTTCCAATACAGGCAAGACCTGGTATGGCGATCTGTTTGACGTGACCCTGAGCAAAGATTTTTCTTTTGATTTCCCAGGCATCATCACAAACAAACAGGGCAAAATTGTTGTACAAATGGCTGCCAGAGCCTTCAGTCCCAGCAGTTTTCAATTGCTTTTAGATGGAAACCTAAAGCAAACAATACCAATTGACGCCACACAAGCCACTGGATATGACTGGGCAAAAGGCAATGGTGCGAGTTTTCAATTTCTTCCGTCATCACAAAAAGTTAATGTAACCTTAAAATATGTCAGAAGCCTTAATTCATCACGTGGCTGGCTCGACTATATAAGTGTAAATGCATGGCGGTCAATGAGTTTCACAAACGGGCAGTTGCATTTCAACAACACTTACAAAGGCGAAGCAAACAGCGTGAAAACCATGCAGCTGTCAAACGCAACCGGAGTTGAAGTTTGGGATATCACACAGCCCGTCAATCCGAAACAGGTATCAGGGCAGTTTTCAGGCACAACATTCAGCTTCAAAACAAAGGCAGAGGATATCAGTCATTACATTGCTTTTGACAATTCGGCATTTCTCAGTATCGAGAAAGCAGGTGCAGTTGCCAATCAAAACCTGCACGGAATAAGAGATATTGATTACCTGATCGTTTCGCATCCTGATTTTCTTGAACAGGCTGAACGTCTCGCTACAATGCACCGCAATCAGAGTGGATTGACGGTTTTAGTCACAACTCCGCAATTGATCTACAATGAGTTTTCTTCAGGAGCTCAGGATATCACCGCCATTCGTGACTTTATAAGAATGCTTTATGTGGACAGCTCACCAGGCAGGGAAATAAAATATGTTTTAATGTTTGGTGACGCGTCATTCGACTACAAAGACCGCATCACCGGCAACACAAATTTTGTTCCTACGTTCGAGACTGTGGCATCGCTAAATCTGGTGAACTCCATTGCAACAGATGACTACTTCGGCTACCTTGACCCCAACGAAGGCGACACAGCCAACGGACTCGTTGATGTGGGCATCGGACGCCTGCCGGTCGTAAATATCACTGAAGCAACACAGGCTGTTGACAAAATCGAGCGGTATCTCAGTAACAATGAGGAGGTGATGTCGCCCTGGCGCAACGAGATCACCTTTGTGTGTGATGACGGCGACTCAAACATACACCTCAATGATGCTGAATCAGTTGTGGAATTAGTACGCACAGATTATCCGGAGTTTAACATTGATAAAATTTACCTTGATGCCTACAAACAAACAGCCACGCCAAGCGGACAAAAAGCACCTGACGTGAACGACGCCATAAACAAGCGCGTTGAACGGGGTTCGCTCATCGTCAATTATTCCGGACATGGCGGCGAAGTTGGCTGGACCGAAGAACGGATTCTGCAGATAGCCGACATCAATTCCTGGAAAAACAGAAACAAATTGCCGGTTTTCATCACTGCTACCTGCGAATTTTCAAGGTTTGATGATGCACAAAGAAAATCAGCAGGCGAAATGGTTTTCCTGAATCCAAACGGCGGTGCCATTGCCATGTTTACCACAGCCAGGGCAACCTACTCATCCACAAACCTCAGACTTAACAGAGCAATCTTCAACAACAACATCTTTATAAAGGAAAACGGAGAGTTTCTACGTTTTGGTGATGTCATGCGTCGTTCCAAAATTGCCGGCGATGCCAACGACAGAAAATTTGTTTTACTTGGCGACCCTGCTATTCAAATCAGCTTTCCGAGAGAAAAAGTTGTTACAACGCATATCAACGGGGTGCCTGTCGAATTGGCATCCGACACCTTGCAGGCACTCGACCACGTGGTTATCAGAGGAAAAGTCACCTCAAGAGACGGAGTGCTGCTTTCACATTTCAACGGAGTGCTTTATGCAACCGTTTTTGACAAGGAGAATACCATCACCACCTATGGTGATCAGGGGCCTACAACATCTTTTCTCTTACGCAGCAGTATCATCAACAAAAGCACAGTGGAAGTAAAAGATGGCTTGTTTGAATTTAGTTTTATGATTCCGAAAGACATCTCATATAAATATGGCACAGGACGCATAAGCTATTATGCAACAGATTATCAAACAGATGCGCAGGGATTTTTTGAAGACTTTTATGTTGGCGGCTTCAGCAACAACAATATCGTTGACAACGCAGGCCCCGAAATCCGGCTGTTTATCGGTGACACCACTTTTAAAAACGGAGGCTTCACAGATGAAAATCCAAGATTATTTGCCCAGCTTTCTGACGACAACGGCATCAATATGACCGGTGCCGGAATTGGACACGATCTCGTGGCAAGCCTGAGTGGTGCAAGTGAAAGATATGCCGTGATCAACGAATTTTTTATCGGTAAACTGAACCAATCAACCCATGGAACGGTCACCTACCCATTTTATAATCTCAAGCCCGGAAAACACACACTCACGCTTAAAGCCTGGGATATATTAAACAATTCTGCTGTTGCAACTATTGATTTCGAGGTTGTTGCAAGTTCAGGATTCAAACTTGAAAACCTTCGCAACTACCCCAATCCTTTTACCGAAAGCACATATTTTGTGTTTAACCACAATCAATCCGGGGAGGTTTTGAGTATAGAAATTCAGATTTACAACTCAACAGGTCATATCGTCAGAACGTTAATCACTGAAGATCAATACAATAGTGGCTATCAAAGCCAGGCTGTGTATTGGGATGGAAAAACAGAAAATGGTCAGACTTTGCCAAAAGGTTTGTATCTTTACCGCGTAATTGTAAAAAATGCTGACGGTTTAGAGGCTATCCAAAGTGCCAGACTCATACGTATTTAACATTGAAAAAGATGTTTGCTATAATCAGAAATACAGCCGTAGGCGCACCCAAGACATTGTTCGCTCTTGGTGTGTTTCTTTTTTTATTTATGCCATTGCTGTCGCTTAGCCAGGAAACGAAATACGAGCAGCGGTATAGCAGAGGGAACGATCCTGCTGCCTATGCTGAAAATTCAATGCTGAGCAGCGGCAAATGGATAAAAATAGCAGTTTCTGAGACCGGCGTCTATCAAATCGGCTATGATGAGCTTGCGGCAATGGGTTTCAACGTTCAATCGCTTGACCCACGAAACCTTTCACTCTTCGGTAATGGAGGAGCCATGCTTCCTGAGGGCAATTTTGAACCCCGTTATGATGATTTGGTTGAAAATGCCATTTTTGTTGAGGGCGAAACAGATGGAGTACTGAACCAGGGCGACGCTTTGTTTTTTTATGGTCAGGAGCCCGGTTTCTGGAAATATCAGAACAACCGCTTTGTCTTTCAAAAAAATCTGTTCAGCGACTCAACCTTTTATTTCCTGACAGTACTTGACCGACCAGGGAAGCGCGTCGAAGTTTTAGCGCAGGCACAAGGCGAACCGGGCAGGGAGACAGCAATATTTCTCGATTACAGGCAACATGAATCCGATTTGGAAAACCTGATAATGAGCGGGAAAGAGTGGTTTGGAGAGGAACTCAGCAAAGCTCATCCTTCTGAAACCTTCACATTCAACTTTGCAAATCGTGAAACAACGAGGCCATTACGTTTTGAAATGAATCTTGCCGGCAGAAGTATCACCGAGAGTTTTCAATTCGACGTGAAAGCCAACGGACAGACCATTGTGAACCCCATTGTGATTCAGCAACTTTCATCGGGCAATTCAACACATGCAAGAGATTTTACACAAAACATAAGTTTCTCATCAAATGCTGATGATCTAAGTTTTGAAATAACGATTGACGCGCAAAGCGACAACTCCAAAGCCTGGCTGAACTATATACGCATTAACAGCTGGTGTAAACTCAATTACAATTCTGCAAAACAGCTCCAATTCCGCAATCCGGAAGTTGTATATGAAAATGCAGTTGCCAAATTCCTGCTTAGTGGAAACATGACTCAAGCCAGGTTGTGGGATGTGACCCATTCATTAGCACCAAAAAGCCAGCAATTTGAAGTAAACGGAGAGCAGATGCACTTCAAAGCGAATGCCGATTCGATTCGGCAATATGTATTGTTTGAGAAATCGAATACACTTTCCATTGGAAGCTACTCATCCGTGAAGAACCAGAATCTGCATGCAATAAAAAATGCTGATATGCTTATTGTGGCCCATCCCGATTTTATTGACGAAGCCCATGCACTCGCTTCGGTGCATTACAACGACGACGGACTTAACAGCGTGGTTGTTGACATCAATGAAATTTACAATGAGTTTGGCAGCGGACAACAGGATGTAACTGCCATCCGTGATTTTGTCAGAATGGTTTATGCAAAAAGCGAGGGACAGCTCAGCAATTTGCTTTTGTTTGGGGACGGTTCGTATGATTATAAAAACAGGATCGCAAACAATACAAATTTTGTTCCTACCTATCAGGCTTCTGTTTCGTTGGTTGAGACACAGAGTTTTGTAAGCGACGACTATTTCGGGCTTCTCGATCACAATGAAGGTGCTGATATGTTTGGAATACTGGATATCGGCATCGGAAGGTTTCCGGTTTCAAACAAAACAGATGCGCAGGCAATGGTGAACAAAGTGGAGCAATACCTTGCTGACAGTTATGAAAAAAGCGGAGAATGGCGCAACAACATCACTTTTCTGGCAGATGATGCTGATAACAACCTTCATTTTGATCAGGCGGAGACGCTCTCGGGAGAAGTGGACACCACCAATGAAAACCTCAACATTCAAAAGATATATCTCGACAGTTTTAAACGCATTGTTGTGCCGGGAGGCTATCGCTATCCGGATGCAAACAAAGCAATCCTTGCCAAAATAAATGAAGGTTCACTCATTGTCAATTACACAGGACATGGAGGAATAACCGGGCTTTCCGAAGAAAAGGCCCTTACTATCGGTGAGATTGAAAACCTTAACAACATCCACAAACTACCTTTTTTTATCACAGCCACATGCGAGTTCAGCAGGTTTGACAATCCCGGCTTTGTTTCGGCAGGAGAAAGACTTTTGCTCAACCCAAACGGCGGAGCTATTGCGCTGATGACAACAACACGCCTCGCTTTTGCACACTCAAACTTTGCTGTGAACCGCAGGGTGTATGAGTCTATGTTCGAAGAAAACAAACAACAAATGCGCCGCCTTGGCGATATCATTCGCCTGAGCAAAAATCCAACGAGTACGTACATTTACAATTTTGTACTTCTCGGAGACCCTGCCTTGCGTCTGTCTTATCCGCGTTACAAAATCGAAATCACCGAAATCAACGCCCTCGATCCTGCCGAAAGCGATACCTTAGGTGCGTTGTCGGAATTGCGTGTTAAAGGAAAAATTACAGGCATCAACGGTCAGACAATGAACGATTTTAACGGCTTTGTTTATCCAAAGTTCTTTGATAAAAAGTCACGTTTTAAAACACTTGCCAATGATGGAGCGAGTGTAGCAGCTAATTTTTCCTACTTCTCAAAGCTTATTTACCGCGGAAAAGCAAGTGTGAAGAATGGCTTATTTGAGATTAACTTTATCATTCCGAAGGATATAGCTTATCAGTTTGGCAAAACCAAATTAAGCCTTTATGCTTTCGACACCATCCAAAACACGGATGCAGGCGGACACTACAACGATCTGGTTGTTGGCGGCTTCGACGAAAACGCAGAAGCCGACACCAAAGGACCTGATATCGAGATGTACCTCAATGAACCAGACTTTCAGAGTGGTGACTACAGTTCACCCAATCCGATCGTGTATGCGAAGCTCTATGATCCGCAGGGAATTCATTTCCTTGGACAAAGCATCGGGCGTGATATTACACTAACCCTTTCGGGTCCGCAAGAAGGACATTTCTACCTCAATGAATATTATCAACCTGCCCTCGATGCCTTTGACAAAGGCACCTTAACATTTCAACTCCACAACCTGCCCGACGGAAACTATAAACTCACGGTGAAAGCCTGGGATTTACACAATAATTCTTCGGAAAAAGAAATCCAATTTGTTATTGACACCGATGCACGGCTTCAAATCACCAGCCTTAAAAACAGTCCAAACCCATTCAGCGGATCAACAAATATTTATTTTCAACACAATCAACCCAATAAAACACTTGGAGTGACAGTTGATATTTTTAACCAATTCGGTGCACACATCAAAAGTATGACCAAGGACCTGATGAGCTCCGGAACCAGCTCGCTTCCATTTGAGTGGGACGGAACGAATCAAACAGGCTATCGTGCCCCTGCCGGCCTGTATGTTTATCAGGTTAGTATTACAAATGAGGCAGGAGATCGTTTTACAGCCGGTCAAAAGCTGATTCTGCTCCCAGTAAAAGAATAATTTTATCACAATAATATTAAGAATGCGTCGTTTAGCAACAATATCGAAACACAACATCACGCGATTATCTATGAAGTTAAAAATCACTTTTCTTGCGTTATTAACAGCCTTTGGTGGCTTTGTACAATCTCAAACCTATCAGGAGTTATCAGGACGAAACACCCTGAATGTTATCACAACAGCTGTTCCATTTCTCATGATTGCACCTGATGCACGTGCCGGGTCAATGGGCGACGTCGGTGTTTCATCTAATCCTGATGTCTATTCAATGCATTGGAATCCTGCAAAATATGCAGTTATGGAAAGCGATATGAGTGTTGGTCTGTCCTACAGTCCCTGGCTTCGCAATCTGGTTCCTGACATGAACTTAGCATACTTAGCCTTTGCCAAAAGGGTTGACCAAAACTCGTCCGTGGCAGCTACACTGCGCTTCTTCACACTGGGCGATATTCAGTTTACTGATGAATTTGGTGGAGACAACGGAACGTACCGCCCCAGTGAATGGGCACTCGACGCAACTTATTCGCGCAAACTCACCGATCACCTGTCGGGTGCTGTTGCCGGTCGCTTCATTTATTCAAACCTGACCTTAGGCCAAAACGTTGGTGGCGCCTCCACCTCTGCAGGCATTTCAGCAGCAGCCGATGTGGCTGTATATTGGGAAAAAGAGGTTGCCATGTTTAGAGATATTGACAGCAGACTTGCCTGGGGTATTAACATTTCCAACATTGGTACCAAGCTTGGCTACAGCTCATCAAGCATTAAAAAAGACTTTATTCCGACAAATCTGCGTTTTGGACCCACCCTGCACCTGACAATTGACGATTACAACGAGATTTCATTCTCACTTGATGTAAACAAATTGCTTGTTCCTACCCCCCCTATCTACAAACGTGATTCAGTGACCGGTAACCCTATTCCAATTCCAGGAACTGACAAATACGAGATTTTATCCGGTATTGATGATGAGGTCTCTGTTGTGGCCGGAATACTTCAGTCATTTTATGATTCACCCGGCGGATTTGAAGAAGAAATGCGCGAACTAAGTCTTTCAATCGGTGCCGAATACTGGTACAACAAAGTGTTTGCTATCCGTGGCGGTGCATTTTATGAAGATGCAACCAAAGGCAACAGAAAATTCTTTACCCTGGGAGCAGGATTGCGTTACAATGTTTTTGGACTCGACTTTTCGTATCTGATTCCAATAGACTCACGCAACAATCCGCTGCAAAACACACTGAGGTTTGCATTGACTTTTGACCTTGACGCAAATAAAAACAGGAAATAATTTAAGAATCAATAGAATTGAAAACCCTGTCGGAAACATCCTTCAGGGTTTTCTTTTTTTAATGCTCTTCAATTAACTCAGGCAGGAAATTCATCAAAAAAATTGCAGAGGTGGCACGAGTTATTGCTGTATAAAGCCAGCGCAAATAAGCGATGTCCAATTGTTCCGCTGTATAAAGACCCGAATCAAGAAATACGATAGGCCACTGCCCGCCTTGTGTTTTATGACAAGTGAGCGCATAAGCATATTTCACCTGCAGTGCGTTGAAATAAGGATCTTCTTTTATTTGTGCCCAACGTTTGCTCCGGGGCGTGATGTGCATATAGTCCTCCTCTATGGCAGCAGAAAGTTTTAAAAAATCAGCCTCGCCCAATGCAGGACCATCAAGCATAAGCGTGTCGGTGAGGAGTTTCACAGCCATTGGAGGCATATCGCTGAACTCGGTGAAACGCAGTTCGACATCAGCAAAAACAAATCCATAAAGCTCCTCAAAACGGTTGATACGGATGATCTCGGCAATGTCGCCATTTGCAATGAAGCCCCCTCCTGTTGCTTCAGTGTTCCAGTAATAATTGTTTTTTACAATCATCACAAGATCACCGGTCGAGAGGTCATACTCCATCCCTAAAATTCTTTGCCTGATGGCTTGATTGTAAAGGTTTGCCCTTTTGTTTGTTTTGCAGACCACAACAGCCTTTGTGAAATCGCGGCTGCCAAAAGAGTTGTTAAACAAGTCTTCTACCTGGTTTGCATCAGGTGCTTCAATGTCAGAAAAACCTTTTAAGCTCAGCAATGGCGGATTTAAGTCGGCAGCAGCGAGTTTTTTGCGCAGTTCGGTGGCATTGAAGAGTATCCCTGAGTCAAGCGCCTGCCGCATCACTTCGGTGAGTTCGAAACTGGCTGCGGTGATATCAAAGGCTGTTTTCAGCAACTGCAGATCGAGTGCAGGACTAAAATCGTGGCCTACCGGAGGTAGCTGAGCATGGTCCCCAATCAATAAGAGTCTGCAATTATTGCCGGATGAAACAAACTGCATCAGGTCCTCCAAAAGACTTCGTCCTGTTTCAGAGGTGCTGTCGCTGATCATTGAAGCTTCATCAACGATAAAGAGGCAATTGGTCAATTTGTTTTCTGCAAGAATCATTTTTCGCCGGCCATCAGCAAGTCTGGTGTGAAAATAAATACGCCGGTGAACTGTATGTGCCGGAAATCCGCTGTAGGCTGACAGCACCTTAGCGGCTCTGCCTGTAGGTGCCATCAGTACAAAACGCATTTTGAGTTTGGGCAACACACTCACCAGTGCAGCCACCAGACTTGTTTTGCCGGTACCGGCATAACCTTTCAGCAGATAAACAGGTCTGGGTTTCCACGACAAAAGAAACGCCGTCAGATGTCTCATAACCGTTTCCTGGCCTGTTGTTGGCACATGACCAAAGGCTTCTTTCAAGGTTTTAAGAAGAAGATTGCTATCCATCAGAAGGGGTAACCGATACCAAAGTTCCACACCACCTGATTCAGCTCCAGCTTATTGAACATCCAACGCGCATCTTCCTGCATTGACGGGTTTCGTAAGGGGACAGCAGCATCAAGCCGAAAAATGAAAAAAGAAAAATCGAATCTGAATCCAATGCCTGCATCAATTGCCACCTCTTTGTAAAATGTATCGAAATGAAATGTTCCGTTTTTAAAATAGGATTGATCGCGCAATGTCCAGATGTTTCCGGCATCAATAAATAAGGCACCTTTTAAATAACTCCAAACCGGGAAACGGTATTCGAGGTTCATCTCTAACTGCAGGTCGCCAATTCGTTCGATATTTATATTTGCCGAATCAGTAAACGAACCCGGCCCCAACTGTCGCAACTGCCATCCCCTGAGTCCGTTCGATCCACCGGCGTAATAGCTTCGTTCAAAGGGCATTTCAGTGCTGTTGCCATAAGAATAACCCAAACCAATCATCGTTCGCCAAACAAGGCGCTGTTCGGTTGTCAAAACCCTGTAATACCTGAAGTCGTGATCCATCCGCAGATACTGGGCATATCTAATCCCAAGAAATGTGTGATAATCATGAGTTTCTTCAAGTAATGGAGTTGAATTGAACAGGGAAACGAGTCCTCCGGCAGCATCAATGTTCAGCCGATAATAAATAAAATCCCTAAGTTTATTAACGTTTTGATTGTTATATATATAACTGTATGTTGATCCAAGGATGAGGTGATCTGAGTATTGATCTTTGAAGCGTTGGTTGGTTAACTCCTCCAGATATTCCTGAAAGACTGGCGAAGGATTCACTTTCACAGAACTAAGGCTCACCGGTGTTAGAAGATGCTGTCGGGTGGGTCGTGTCATCCAGTCATAACCAAAGCTGGCTTTTAAAATCGTCCTGCTGTAAAGCTGGCGTTTCTGGCTGCTGAAACCCAACAAAATATTTGTTTTTGGCAGATACTCCTTGGCGAAGGTTCTTAATCTGAAAGGACTTACAAATCGTGGAAAATGCAAATTTGCATCAATACCTGTTTCGGTTGTATTAAAAATGCCGCTGTTTTCAATTCCTTCAAGGTTCACATTACTTATGCGTTGCGCCTCGAAGCCCCCGTTCAGGCGAAGCCTTAAGACTTCCGCACCTTTGAAAAGGTTTTTGTTTGTAAATACCAGGCTACCCCTAATACCAAGATCGCCTCCGCTGTTGGTTCCTTCCAACTCCACGGAATAGGCATTTACTTTGCTTCGTTGCAGGAAAATATTACAATCCAGCCAGTTGGTATCAGACATCATCCCCGGAGCCTTGAGCAATACCGGTTCATAAGTGATATTGCTGGCCCGGTATATCTTCAGATTGGTAAGGCCCTTGTACGTCTGCCGAAGACTATTTATACTAAACGGTAAATCTTCTTCGACCTGAATTATCGTATTGAATATCTGCGGTTTAATTTTCAAATCACCCTGCGCCATAAAACCAATCCGCGACTCGCCCGGGCCGCTAAGCCTTTTCCGCCAATGATACACGGTGTCATAGACAGGTTTTTGCTGCGTAAAAGGATCGTGCCGTGGAAAAACATTTACGTCACGGATAAAAAAACGCTTATGGAAACCGGTTTCGGTCTTCATCAGTGGGTTGTTGATAATCATTTTTAAAGCCAAGTCATGCTTTTGAAGACTGCTGTCAACATCAAAAACAATGAATTCCTTGGTAAAGTCGAAATAACCATTGTTTTTCAGGTGGTTTGTAATGCGGTCGCGTTCAGCGTCAAGTGCATAAGCGTCGTACAACTGTCCCTCTTTAATTAGTGTAGCAGCTGAAATGCTGCTTACAAAAGTATTGAGCAGGGTATCAGATATGATGGTTTCGGCAGCTGAAATCCGGTAGGGCTTACCAAGTTTCACATGGTAGATCACTGTACCGAGTCTATTCCTGCTCTCTTTAACCTCGGAAGTTACTTCATTATCAAAATATCCTTTGTTGAACGAATACCTTGAAAACTGTTGTGCAGTGTTCGTATTTTGATTGTAGTCAACATATTCAGGGTCTTGTCCGGAATGCTCATACACCCACCGCCAAAAACGTTTTCTTTGCCTTGAAGCCGAATAATAATGATACCATAATGAAATACGGTTTCCAAGAAACTTCTTGTTTGGTTTTTGGGCAATCAGGTACTCGAGATCAGAGATAGTGAAATTCTCAGGCTTCCCGTCAATAACGACCGTGTTTTTGTTAAGAAGCAGTTTATCCTTTGGTATAAATCTGGTTGCAGTGCAGGAAGTGAGCATCAGTATGATGAAAACCATCTGAAGTGCTGTAACAACAATACGCTTTATCAAGCTGTTGTTGTAGTCAGGATATTGTGAAATACGTTTGTTTACTAAAAATTTAATAAAGCTGAACACCATCTTTACAGGTAATTTTTTTTTGACCTCCTTCCGGTCTTACAAAGATAAAACAAAAGGCCATATTTCAAACCATAATCACAACTTGCCTAACCAAGTCAACAGCTACTCATGCAGAACAGAAAATTGTTCACTTGATACTTTCTGAATCATTCAAATAAATGATGGTTGATGAAATAGCACAGTGTATATCCGGTTCGTAAGATCGTTTTCGTAAGGATACCGGTTAGAAATTCACATGCGGAAGAAATGTAAAAAAAATTCCTCCTGCCCTTTTCGGACAGGAGGAATCTATATTACGGCCTGTGGGCCATTCAGGATTTATTTCACAAACACAACGGTACCTCTCACCTGCCAGGTCTTCATCTGACCTTCGAGGGTGATACGGTAGAAATACTGGCCTGCATCGCGCAGATCGTGGCGGTTAAGCTCAATCTGGTGTTGTCCGGCTACCTGATTTTCAGCAACAAGGGTCTTTACTTGCTGTCCAAAATAATTGTAAACTACAACACTAACCTTTCCTGCTTCGGGCAATACATAGCTGATACGTGTATTGTCAGAGAACGGATTTGGATAGCTGTTGTGTGTCAAACTCAGCATGTTCAGGTCTTCTATTCCTGTAACACCGGTTTCAATATAAGGACTTGTCAGGCTGATTCCACTTAGTACTGTCGCGGTAACATCGGCAAACTCAACACCTTCGAGCAATTCGAAGTATCTGCTGCCAACGTTCAGCTCACCCAGGATTTTAACTTTCACATTCACAAGGGTTTCACCTGTGGCAAAGTTTTTACCGTTTTGGTCAACCCAGCTAATGCGGACAGTTCCGGCCTCAGCATCAACATGGTGGATTGGGTATCCCTCCACATCAATCACTTCGATAAGCTGATTATCAAAGCTGAAACCAAGCGTCATGGCTGCCAGATTTGCTGATTGGTCAATCCTTACAGGAATAACAACTTCGCTTCCTTTCGAAGATGCAATCATTCCATTGTAGTTGAGCATTTCGCCTTCTTTTGCACCTGATCCCGGTTTGTAACTTGCATTGACATCGCCGGCTGCAACGAGGTAGATGTTATAAACATTCAAACCGTCGCTCAGGTTGGTGAGCATTACTTCGTGGTAAACTTCTGATGCAGTTGTTGCGGCGTTATAGCTTCCATAAGGAGTAAATACAGCGCTAGGGGCTGTAGGATATGATACTGCACCATGGTTGCTTAGTCTTGTTGTAGCAAACATGAAGTTATGCGCACCGCCTGATAATGGTAAATAAGCAGCAGGGTTTGTCATCGCAAATTGCAGCAACAAGGCATCAACACCAGTGAGTGAATTGCTGTTGTTCAAGTCAGCAACCTTGTTAAACAGTGATGTGTAGTTTGGTACAGCAACAGGAGCTATCCAGGGCAGTTGTTCAACAATAGGATTGCTCGCTGTCATATAACCAATAATAAGTGCGTCGGCAGCAGTTGTACCACCATAATTGTTCCATGTCCAGACATTACCCAACTGGTTATTGGTAGCTTGTTCCCAAACTCTCAGTTTGTAGTCCTTACCTGATTCAACACCGATATATTCATAGTAAGAATCCATTCCGTTTTCGGCATTATAGCGCAACAGCTGGCGTTCGCCAATGGCTGTTTCACCTTCGAACAACTGAACATAGAATACACCGTAGTTATTGGGTGAAGGAATGATTGTTTCCTGGTTGTTGAAATATTTCAACTGACCGGCAATTTTAGCTGTTGAGCTAAAGGTAGCTGTCAAAGCTTCATAGCAATAATTGATAGTATGTACATAGGAAGCATTTGTTGAGATAACCATTCCATCAGCATTTTTCCAGTTCAAGAATTCCCAACCCGGTGTTGGTGTAGCCACCACAGTGACTGCAGTACCTGCAGGATAGTTGCCCGATCCGGTAACGGTACCACCGTTTACAGGATTTGCAAACAATTCGAGGAACGGAGGTGCCACATGCATTTCAACAGTGTTTGAGGTAGCAACCGGCACAACAGCGCAAGCGTGATTAGAGGTCATTACCACATGAACCTCGTCGCCGTCAAGCGGGATAAAACTAAAGGTTGAGGCGTTTGCGCCTGAAGCCACGTTGTTAACAAACCATTGATAGGAAGGATTGCTTCCGCCATTTTCAGGCACTGCAGTGAAGGTGACTGATGTAAAGTCGCAAACACTGGTAGCGTTGGCAAAAATGCTGACACCGGCTGTCAGGTCACTTGTAACATGAACTGTCAAAGGAGCAGATGTTGCAGGATTGTTCAATGCACAACCGATGCTTGAAGTCAATACAACGGTAACAACATCATTGTTTGCAGGAACATAAGCAAAATCAGCACTGTTTGTACCGGCATTGGTTCCGTTAACTTTCCATTGGTAAGCCGGAGTCAGACCACCATTGGTGGGAAGTGCCATGAAATGAACGAGTGTTCCAACACAAACATCTTCTGTAACCTGGATCACTTCGACACTCACTTGCAGGTCGTTTTGGATTGTCAGAACCATTGACGATTGCTGGCTGCAGCTGCTGCCCGGATCACCGGTAAGGGTGATGGTTGCGCTACCGTTAGCAATATCAAGGCTGCCGGGTGTATAAACCGGGTTTACTGCACTTGTGCTGCTAAAGGTACCATTGCCGCTTGTTGACCATAGAATAGTGGTATAGTTGCTGGCCGAAGCTGCAACAAACTGGAAGCTTTCGCCTGAACAAACAGCACCGTCAGGGCCGGCATTTACGATTGGCGACTTGATCACGGTGAGGGTTGCATTCACGTATGTGAAAGAATAATTACTACTTACTCCACCACCCAAAGTGATAGGATATGTTCCCGGTGCACTGTTTGGAAGAGCTGTCGTTGTAGCTGTTGGTGCGGTCTCAAGATTTTCAGGACCTTCGCCTGCTACAAAACCGGCATAAGCAAATGTTAGCTCAGGATTGGGCGTAAACTGGCATTTTGTTTTATTGTCAGCAGTAACGGTCAATCCTTTTTTGTTGATGGTCAAAACAACAGCAACGCGTGCGCTTTCGCAGCCTGCAACTGCATCAAATGCAGCAACCCAGGCATTGTAAACACCGGCATTTGTTTCAGATGGTGCTTCGGTTACTTCACCACCGCTTGCAGCATTGTACCAAACCAATGATGTGCCCACAGGAGCAACAGCATTGATGGTATGCAACATGCCATCGTAGGTTACGGTGAGGCTCTCCGCAGTTGGTGTCGGTATTGCATCAGGTTGTGTGATAACTATTGTGCCTGAAGCAGTAGTTGGCTCAGCGTCTGTTACAGAATAATAATACTCACCGGCTGCAAGATTAGTTAATGTTGCCTGATCACCGAAATAATCATTGGGGCCTAAAACATTAATCGTATAAGGCGGTGTACCTCCAACTATGTTTAGCGTGATCGTACCATCATTTGATCCATTACATGAGAGTGGTGTGCTCTCAAAAGTTACATTCAAAGGTGTGTTGATTAGTACATCATCAATATACCAATTGTGTGCATTTAAGCCTTCGTATTTAAAAGCAATATAAATCTGTTGTCCGGCATAAGCACCTAATGACAAGCCCGCAGTTTCAACCCACGAAGCTACAACTTCATCTGTAGTCCAAATTTCAACATACTCACCATCGTTAGGATTCATGGAACCGGTTGATATTAACACACTGTTTTTATCATAATCAAGAGGGTAAGCATTATATGACCAGAATGAGAGAGCATAGTCAGAACCTGCCGGAAGTTGAATTGGAGGAGTAATAAACCAACCTTCCTGATCAGCGCTGCTGTAGTAAACATGGTAGGCAGACGTTGTCCCACCTGGTGTATGGTTTTGTGCTGTTGTATAGGCCCAGTTTGTGCCACCTCCATCAGCGTTATAAGCAAGCCAACCCGAACGTGAAGGGCTTGCAGGTTCAAATGTTTCACGGAACGGGAAACTAACAACTGTTGGGTCTAAACCAACGCCTGTTAATGAAACAGTATGGTTTAGTTTTCCATCATTTGCCTCAGACAATACTAAATTTGCAGCTTTTGCACCTGCTGATGATGGATCAAAATAGACCTGAACAGTGGCGCTTTGACCTTCACCTAAAATAAGTGGATAGGCATTATTATCAACAAGTATAAAATCGGCGGGGTTCGTCCCGGTAATTGTTGTACCGGAAAGGTTAATTGTCCCAATACCTTCATTGCTGAATGTGAAGGTTTGCGGGGCTGAAACACCAAAGATTGAAACAGTTCCAAAATCTTTCGAGCTTGGATTAATTGTGAAAATAGGCTCGGTTGGAGTAACTTCCACTTTAAAGTTATCAATATCAACATAATAATCACCAGCACCCCAAGTTGCCAAAAACTGAAATTTCACAGGACCACTTAAAGCCGACAGATCAATTCGTGTATTGGCAAAAGCAGTTGAAGTAATATGATTCGCCTGATTTATCGTAAATAACACATTGTAAGTGCTTCCGTTGTCAATACTGTATAGTACTTCAACTTTATCAGAGGCTCCCAATGTGGTTGCAGTACTAGGATAGCTAGAGTAGTTTACGATACGGTAATCAAACACCAATCTGCAAGGACTTCCCGCAGGCACAATGATTGTTGGTGTGCTTACGTTAGCATTGGGAACAGATGAATAAATGTTTTTGTATAAACCATTACTACTATTATTTCCATGGATAGAGCTAATTTCGAAAACACTACCTGTTCCTGCCCAACCTCCGGGCAGAGTCAGCGCTGCATTAAAATCTTGAATGTATGGTACACTATAGAAGGTTGTAGCATTGGCATTCAGATAGGTAGATGAGTATTTTGGCCCTGAAACAACTGTCCAGATACGGTAATAATAAGTTGTACCTTCCATAAGACCGGCATGAGCATACAATCCTGCTGCACTACCAACATAATGTACAGTACCACCACCTGTGATTGTTTGTCCTGCGACCAATGAACCGGTTGGGCTTCCAAACGTATTGCTTGTGTTCCATGCTACAATAATGTTATTACCGGCATCATTAGGAGTCGCTGAGAAAGTAACTTGTGACGCACTGGTAGCAGTTGCCGTGAAAGCAGCCGGGGCAGCAGGTAATGTTATTACATTTCCGGTCAGCGGAGAGTTTGTGCGATAGATCGGACCTGAACATTCAGCTCCTGTGGCGTAAGCAAATACAAAATAATAATATTGTGTTGCAGCGGTAAGGGATGAATGTGTAAAAGTTGTTCCTGTTCCACTATAAACCACGGTTGCATCTCCAAGGGTTGTGCCTGCAATATAGGTTGTCTTATTTTGGGGAAGCGTAGTCAATGTGCTGCTTGTGCTTGCCAAAACAAGGTAACCAGTTGCGGTCGGACTAGCTGTAAAACTACCTCCAACACTATTGGTTTGAGGTGTGAGAACCAGGGCTGTTGGTTGAGCTTGAGGCGTCGGACATGCCGGGGGAAGCATTCTGACTGTAACATCATCAATCTTCATCCAAAACATATCAGTTACGTCATAGTGGCGCCATGCGATGTAAATACTTTGACCGTTGTATGCGAATAGGTTTACAGTACGCAACAAATAAATCTCGCTTGATAAAGTCTCGACAAAAACCTCTGTAAAATTAGCAGGATCTGTGCCGGTTGTAGAAATATACACCCCATACTTCTCAGCTGCAAAGTCAGGATCTTGTGCTGCAACATAATAATCCAAAACAAACTCTCCGGTGGCAGGAATGTTAAGCTGTGGACTTATCAACCAGTTATCAGGGGTCAGTGCTGTAGAAGTTGGATTATCATAAGAAGCTGAACCTGCTGACCCGGTACCAGAATGAGATGGATATAAAGCCGCAGTCGTTACCTTTTCCCAATTGTAGCCATCATTATCTTCATCAAGAGATTGCCAGCATACCGGCGGAAAGTATGCACCTTCAAAGCCTTCAGTCCAGGGATAAGTTGTGACAGGGCTACATAGGGTACTGAACAAAGTTGCGGCACTCCAGATACTCACTTCACCACCTCCACAATTACTTTGAATGTAAAAGTTATAATAAGTTCCTGACGTAAGGTTGGTAAAATTGACAGAAAGGCCAGCGGTGTTGCCAGAGGCAACAAGGCCTGTAGCACCTGATCCTGGAAGACCACTTGTTCTTAACTCATAATCATAGCCACCGGCCGGAACTGGATTTGCCGCATCCCAACTAATTGTAGCTGAGGTCAATGCAATATTCGATGTGCCGATATTATCAGGAACAAAACATTGAGGAGCTTCTTCAATCACTATGTTATCGAGGTAAAGATTGTTACCATAGGCACTTACTCCTTCAAGTTTTATTGCATTTGTTCCAACAGGCAATAAATATGTTTTTGTTGCCCATTGTGTTGATGACGGAGTAAAAGCACCAGATGAATAAGCTCCGGCGGTATTCAGGGGACCCGATGCTCCACCAAGTAATTGCTCAAGCTGGGTAAAACTACTACCATTATTTGTTGAATAATAAATAACTAATTTATCAACTTGTGTTGAATAGGTTGCATAAGCATGATCAAATGAGAGCTGAGGATTGGCTAAATTGAAATTAGGTGAAACTAAGCTAAAAGCAACACCTGATGAAATATTATAAAAATCTGCTTTTGCTGAAGCGAGACCTACACCATAACCGCTGCAAGCCGCCGACCTCACCCAGCTTGAACTACCTGTAAGCGACCAGCAAGTTGGCGGGAAAGTAACAGCTTCAAAACTTTCTGAAAATTCGGTAAGTGATTCGCAAAGTGTTGCAAAAGCTTTTGGTCCCGCCCAGGTACTGTATGTGCTTGCTCCACAGTTAGAACGTACATATAAGTTATATGAAGTTGCTGCTGTTAAACCAGTTACATTGGCTGTTGTGACTCCGGCGGCGGTGCTGCCACTTGCAGCAAGACCTGTTGCTCCACTTCCGCCTGCACCGCTGGTGCGAACTTCCCATTCATATCCGTTGGAAGGTGCAGTACCTGGAGCAGTCCAGGATATGGTTGCAGAAGTAGCGCTAACATTTGAAACAACTAATGCACTCGGAGATGAACAAGCTTCAGGAAATGCCAATTGAATCTGGGATAAGGTACCAGTTCTACCAGAAGCTGTTGGAGGGGCTGATGGATTGGGGTTAGTAACATCATCTCTGTAGTAAATACCTGTGTTTGTACCACTTGTAAATGATCTCCAAGTAATTGAACAGGTGTAACTAGGTGTATTCTCGTCAACGGCAACCACCAAGTTATCAACATTGTTATATGCAAATGGTGACGATAGCGTAATTTCCAACCAATTCCCGGCAGCCGGATAAGTTACATTTCCTGAAAAAACCTGAGTTAGTCCTGTTAAAGGTACCCAATCCGTAGTTGATGAGAACGATGTCTTTGTCGTATGACCTAGATATACAGTCCAATTGAGATTATTTGTGGTTGTTCCACTCACATAATAAAATCTAATTTTTTCAATGTTTCCGGCTGTATTAATTTGAGCCTTGGTAAAAATTTGTTGGGTGTAGGAATACCCCCAACAAGAGGTAATAGGCATTGTTGTATTAGTTGCTGTCCCACTTCCAATCTGAATCGTTTGGGCAAGTGTATAACCAGTAAACATGGACAACATAAGAAAAAGCAAATAAACTTTTTTCATAATCACGATTGTTTGGTAAAAAAAATAACTTATTTCACGCACAAACTTAATGTCTGCAGAAAGACACAAACCGGTAAGCACGTTTAATGCACTTCCGATTGAAAGTTTTAATATTTCAATAAAGAATTGAAATACAATCTGTTAGATATGTGATGGTGGAATACTGCCTAAGGAGGGTTTTCCATGGTTTTTCGTAGAACTTTTGTCATGCGATCGTTGTTTAATAATGGTTAAAATATTGAATAGCAACTATTTGAAAAACTTAAAGTACAAGATTCACTGTGTGCCCGCTCTCAACCTTAGTCCTATCTCTTCTCAATGGGTTAAGCAAATGTAAAAAGTTTTACAATCCATCGTTAAAAAATGTTACAAAAATAAAGGCCGGATGAAAAAAATATTCATCCGGCCTTTATTTCTTAGACTAATCCGATTACAAACAAGGGTGCTTATTGCATCACAACGAAGCTTCCTTTTGACTGGTATGATTTAGCCGCCGTTTGGTGCATAAGCTGGTAGAAATACATTCCTGATTGCTGCATAGCATCGCCATTAAGCTCAATGGTTATTGAACCGCTAAGGGTGGTGAATTCCTGCTGCGACACCATCTGACCAAGTTTGTTAAAGATCATCAGTTTAGTGTTTCCGGCTTCGGGAAGCATGATTTCCATTGTTGCATTCCCTTTGAATGGGTTGGGATAAACAACCGTGCTTACTTCAGCTGCTACTGATTCACTTGCTGTTGTATATGCAATGGTTTTCAACTGCACATGCTGAATCGGCTTTGCCATCTGGTCGGCAAATTCTGTTTGTTGTCCGATCGCAATCACAGCTTGTGCCTGATTGAGTTCAGCTTTAACCACTGCGTTCACCCATGCAATCACTTCGCCGGCTGCATAAGTCTTTGCCTGCTGGTCGAACCATGAAACAAAGATTTTACCATCCGTGACATTTGTAAGACCATCTGATTCAATGCTCTGAACCTCAATCAATGCGCTCGGGTAGTTCAACTCGAGCGAAATGGCTGCAACGTTGAGCTGGTCTTGTGCAATGAGTGGTATGCGGATATTTTGACCAACCGTAGTTTTAAGCACTTCTGATGTCTCAAGCCCGGTTGCCGACTGCAATGCCGGTGCCGGAACATAGGAGGCATTCAAATCGCCTGTTGCGCTGAAATATACATTGAACACATTCAATCCGGTTGTTGTAACCGGCAGGTTAGCTTCATAATAAACCGCATCAGCGGGCGATTCGGGAGCATAGTTTCCAAAAGGAGTGAATAAGGTTTCGGGAGCTTGCGGATACTTCTTCGTGCTGTGTGAAGCAACTTTGGCACCAGCCACCTGGAAGTTGTGACGGCCACCCGGCAGCGGCATATATCCCGGAGTATTGATCATGCGGTATTGCAAAACCAAAGCATCAACAGCCGAAAGGTTTGCACTGTTATTGGCATCGGCAGCATTGAAGAAGTGTGCACTGTAGTTTGGCACGCCCGTTGGGGCAATCCATGGAAGTTGTTCAACAACAGGATTTTCGGCTGTCATATAGCTCAGGATCAAAGCGTCGAGGGCTGTAACTCCACCCCAGTTGTTCCATGTCCAGGTGTTGTCGAGTTGATTGTCCTGCGTTTGTTCCCACACCTTGAGGCTGTAGTTGCGGCCTGCTTCGACATTGGCAAACTCATAATAAGCATCCAAACCAAGTGTTTGGTTGTATTTCACAAGCTGACGCGGACGAACTGCCACACCGTTTTCCATCAATTGTACATAGAAAACGTTTTGCTGGGTTGTTGTTGGCATGACTGTTTCACCGGGGTTGAAATATTTCAGCTGACCGGCTATCTTTTCGGTTGCGGTGCCTGCTGAGAGATCGAGTACTAATACATTCGTCAGTCCTCCGTTTGGGTTCACCGTGTTAGTAAGTCCCCAAAAGCCATCCTCCGACACCTTGGTGTCAACGATGTTTCCGTTTGCAAGACTCCTCTCCTCTACCCTGCGCACACCAAGTACATTGTTGTTGGGAACGATACCACCCCAGGAACCGATAACACCGGCAACATTTGTACGGTAAAAGTCTGCATAGCTGGTATTACCGGCATAGTCAATGCCTGTGGTTTCGATACTTGTTCCATACAAAGGCCTGCCGTTTCCGCCGGCATTGTCATAGATAAATACCATGTTGCGCGGAGCAGCCCCCGATGTTGCCCTGATAGCGGTTCCACTTGCTGCATCAGCAGTTTGGGCAAAATTGATCACTGTAACTGCATCTGTAGTGAAATAGTGAACGGCTGTTGTACCACCTTGTCCATCATTAAGTCTGATACGCATCCAAATTTCCTGGCCTGGAGTAAACCTGCTGTTTCCGGTTGCTTCGAACATAAACCATCCGTCATAATAACCATCTGCATTGGTTGTCAACTCACCATACTGGCCTGCGTTTACGAAGCCCGGATTTGATGAGCGGATAAACTCATTATTTTGGATATAGATAGGGTTACCGGCACCACCTGCTGTCGGGCCATCAGCAGCATTCACTGCCTGGTTGATGTAACGGTAGGTGGTATTAGGGGCCAAATTCTTCAATTGTATTCTGAATGCATAGGGCACGCGGCTGTTGTTTGTGCCACTAAGTCCCTGGATATACTTAGGCAGCAATATATTTGTCAGGCCCGGAGCACCCTGCGTGAGTGCATCGTCCTGGGGAACGCTGCCGTTTGTCTTGTAATTGATGGCCATTCCGGCTCCATTGTATGCAAAAGCCTTGAAGTAATACCTTGTTTCAGCATTCAATCCTGTAACAGCCAACGATTGTTGTCCGGCAGCCACATATTTAACAAGACTTGATTCCGTTTCAACAGTTCCGTCAACCGGTGCATTGATGGCATCAAAACCACTTGTACCACCCTTGATCAGATATCCTGTTGCAGCAGGAACAGCATCAACCCAACTCAATTGAACCGATGTCATTCCGCTGGCATTGGCCTGGAAGCCGGTAAGATGATTGGCCGGTTCGTTTGCGGGTGTTGAAACCACACCTGAAACAGCAACTGATTTATTTACAGCACCGGTACTTGTGAGCTGAATGCTTTCGTTGTAATTTCCTCCCGCGAGACCTGCTTTCATGCGTACATAAACTGTAGCCGGTCCGGCAACACCACCGGCTTGAGGCACAGTGATTTGTGACTGGGCAACAAACTGAGCACCCGTACCGGACGAAATTTCAAATGAAGCAGAAGCACTGACAAGGATTCCGGAAGTAAGATTTGTTCCGCTGACACTAAATGATTGTTCAGCCGACGGACCTGTTCCGATGAAGTAATCGAACCCGGTCAAACTTGCAGGGTTAACAGCAATCGTAGGTCTTGTATCGAGTTCAAGCACAAGCACATTGTCTAATCCACCAACCGGGTTCACTGTATTTGTGGCGCCCCATGCACCATTGTTTGAAGTTTTTGTGCTTACAACAGCTCCTGTTGCATTGCTTCTTTCTTCAATAAAGGTAATGCCCGAGGGTAAGATATTTGGAATAATTGTACCCCAAGAACCGTCAGTTCCGGCTACGAGGCTTCTGAAATATGTGGGGTATGATGTAACGGCCGAAAAGTCTATACCTGTGGATTCGACACTTGTACCTGCCACGGGTCGGCCGGTTCTAACACCTTCAGGATAAAGGAAAGCGAAGTTTCCGGGCAGGAAGGATGATGTTGCCCTGACAGCTGTACCCTGATTAGCATTGGCTTCAGTTCCAAAGCCAATGACAGTGACGGCCTGCGAAGTGAAGTACATGGTTGCAGTTGTTCCACCGGCACCATTGTTAAGTCTGATGCGCATATACACCGTATTGCCAGGCGTAAAGCGTGCATTCGTTGTTGGTTCGAGCATAAACCAGCCCGAATAACTTCCATTGGCATCGGTAGTAAATTCAGCATGTTGTGCAGCATTGGTAAAGCTTGCACCGGTGGTGCGTGTAAATGCACCAGATGCGCTCACATAAATAGCATTTCCGGCACCTGAGGTGGTGGCACCATCGCCATTGTCCACGGCCTGGTTTATATATTTATAGGTAGCATTTGGTGTAAGTCCGCTCAAAGTTGCACGGAAAGCATAAGGCAATCTGTTTGGGGATCCAACCAAGGTCAGCGGCAATACATCTTCGGTCATAACCGGGCCTGCCGGTGTTGTTGCAGAAGCTTGCGGCACAGTTCCGTTGGTTTTATAATTAACCTGTGCTGCTGATCCATTGTAAGGGAATACTTTAAAGTAATAGGTAGATGAACCGTTCAGCCCGTCAAAAGTGTAAGTCTGGGCACCTGCAGCAACATTTCTAACTAAACCTGAATTGGTTTCCGCCACACCATCAACAGGAGCGGTAATGGCATCAAAGCCAACGGCGCTTCCTTTGATGAGGTAATTGGCAGCGGCAGGTATTGCATCGGTCCATGAGACTTGAATCTTATTGAAATCAATCGCTGTGGCAGCAAATGCTGTTGCGTGGTTGAATGGTTCAATGATGCCGGCAGCAACAGTTCCTGACAAGGACACCGAAACGCTTTCTGCACCTGATGAAGCAACATATAGCAGCTGGTTATCGTAATTTCCTGCTGATAGTCCGGCTTTTAAGCGTACATAGATAGTGGTGTTGTTGAGCGTTCCTCCACTGGCATTCAGGTTTAGCTGCTGTTCGCCACTGAAACCGGCACCACCTGTCAAAGATACTTCGTAGTCTGTAGCAGCCAGCACAACCACTGTCGAAATAAGGTTACTACCACTGATAACAAACGACTGATCAGCAGATGGTCCCTGGCCCTCGGTATAGTTAAAGCCTGTCAGACTTTGTGGTGTTGCAGTGAGTGCAGGAGCCTGGGTGAGGTCAATCACGATGACATTTGTTGTACCGCCCGTTGGATTTATAGTGTTGTAAGTTCCCCACATTCCGTCGGCGCTTGTGAAGCTCGAAGCTACGCTGCCATTTGCCAAAGCGCGTTCCTGAAGCAACTTCACACCGTTGGCATTCACATTTGGAACAATACCTCCCCATGAGCCATTATCACCGGCCACATTGTCTTTGTAAAAGCCGACCCAGCTTGTAGCTGAGAAATCAATTCCGGTGGCTTCGATGCTTGTACCATAGAGTGGTCGTCCTGTACCCTGGATGTTGTCATACAGGAACATAAAGTTTTTCGGCGTAGCGTTGCTTTCAGCACGGATGGCAGTGCCAAGCGTTGCATCAGCAGTGTTTCCAAAGTTAATTACCTTGACCGGGCTAGTTCCTGTAAGACGTGTCACAACAACTGTCCCACCATTGCCATCATTGAGGTTTACGCGCATATATACATCATTTCCAGGTGTAAAGCGTGCATTTCCTGTAGCCTCATTCATAAACCAACCGGTAAATGTACCATTCGCATCGGTTGTAAACTGTCCATAGCCACCAGCTGTTGAAAGCGAAGGACTCGATGTACGTGTAAAAGTATTGTCAGCATTAACAAAGATCACATTCGCTGCACCATTTGCAGTGGGCAGATCGGTTGAAATGACAATTTGATTCAAGTACCTGTAGGTCGCATTAGGTGTCAGGTTTGAAAGTGTAGCCCTGTAGGCAAATGGCAAACGACTGTTGTTTGTACCGTTTACGCCCTGTATGTATCTGGGAATCAATACCTCAGTTATAATGGGCGCATCAGTGATAACGATTTGCGGACTAACAGCTTGCCTAAGTCCGGTTGCATCTGCGTTCAGCGTGTATGATCCGGGTTGATCAAAGCTGATATCATTAAAAGTTGCAACTCCTGCAACGGCATTTTTAACAAGTGTTCCGGCAACTGCTCCGTTTCCGCTGGCTTTGGTAAGGGTAATGGCGCCTGTATAATTTACATCAACTGTGTTGTCATCGCGCTGGGCCTGAACGGTGAATGTTCCGACAGCAACACCCTGTTGACCTGTCGCCGGAAAAGCAACGAACGCCAATTTGGTTGCCGGGGCAGAAACACTATAGTTCTGCACAGCACTGGTGGTTTCTCCGTTTAAGTTATCAGTGGCTGTGATAGCATAATATACGGTAGTTCCGTCGGCCTGGGCAGGAATGGCAGTCGAGGTTGAATAGTTTGCTTTGAAGGGCCGGGTCATGGTTATTTGCGTTGAAAGGGCATCAGCAGCCAGACCCCATTTCAGGACAACACTTGAAATTGTTCCATCGCTATCTGTCACATCAGCTGAGACATGCACACTTGTTGCAGGGGTGATACCTGTAGCAGGATTTTGAACGATGTTGGAGATTGAAGGAGGCACATTTCCGCCTGCTCCTACAGTAAAGGACCATGTAGGCCATGTCTGGTTACTGTTGTTGGTTGTCCAGTTTGCTGGGTCATTGATCAATAAAAGAAGAGCGTCTTTTGTACCTGTAGTGATACCGCTGTAATATCCATTGTCAATTTCTGTTGGAAAGTCAAGGGCATTTTGATTATTAGTTAAGCCTGTAGGTAAATACGAGGAATACGAATTGATAGTTCCGTTGGTAAGCCATGTTGTTGTTGACAAAGCTGTGATAAAAGTCGGGGCTTCGGTTGTTCCTTGATAGGCAATAATTTGATCGCCACTGGATGAGATTCCACTTAATCTGCCATCGAAAGTACCACCTCCCGTAACTGTTGATGTTGTTCCGGATCCGGGATCAGTAACTGTAATTACAGAACCTTTTATAAGTCCTTCGGCTGGAGCTGTATAGGTACCAGTGTTCTCACTCGTTGTCAAAGTTCCGGTATTTGTAAACCCATTATCTGTAAATACAATGGTTGTACCGGCAGAAATGTCAACAAGAGTCACAAAAGCGAATCTGTCGGGTGAATCACAGGCATAAGCTACAAAAGCAATATCGCCTGCAGATAGGTTCGACCCTCCGCCTCCGCCAGCTTCTGTGGTTGCATTGGCTGTGAGTCCGGAAGAGTAGGCAGAACCGTTATATGAAAATGCTTTATAGTAAACTGTTTCGCTTGCACTCAAACCGGTATGACTTTGCGGAGAACTTGTTCCGTTGTAGAGTAGTGTTCCGCCCGCAAATGCCTGGCCAACAGCAGGAGGAACTCCTGCAGGATCTGTAAATGTACCAGTAGCGTTATAAACGATAACAACGTTTTGGACTGCAACGTTTGTTGTAAATGTCAGATCAATTTTGTCCGAACCATTTGCAGCTGCTGAAAAGCTAGCCGGATTATCTACAACAATAACCTGTGACTGAACCGAAATATCATCAATCCGAAAACGTGTCGGGCTATCAGTTGACAGGTATTTAAATGCCAGATGCACATTGGAACCGACTATTGCAGACAGGTCAATATTTCCTGAAGGAGATGA
>DISP01000016.1:87061-88258 GCA_002421995.1 Bacteroidales bacterium UBA6207
ACGGTATATTTATAGGTATCACCAAGATTTGTGTTGAATGTTTCTGTATATGGCAGGCTTGTGGTGGCGGGATCAGATACCACATAGGATTGTTCTGCAGAGGTTGAAGTTGCGCTTTGGTCATCGGTGGCCTCAACCACAAAATACACTGTAGTGCCATCACTCTGTGCAGGGATAGCAGTTGATGTGGCATACACTCCCTTGCCCGCAAGCGTCATTGGAATAGTATTGGGATATGTACCTGTTACCGTACCCCACTTTACCTGAGCACTTGAAATTGTTCCATCCGTGTCATTGATTGTAGCACCGATGTTTACAGCAGTTGTCGAGGTAATATCAGATGAAGGAGTTTTGGTTATTAATGAAATTGTTGGAGGTAAATTGCCACCGGCCGTATAACCTGTCCAAGAAAAATTGTCAATCATTATACGTTCAGTGGTACCAGTATTCGCAATCTCAATTTTGATATTTGCTGCATCGCTGTTGATCGTCCCATTGTACGTAAACCAATCACTCGAAGTAAGTAATGTACCGTCAATATTTGACAGACTTGTCCAATCAACTGAATTTGTTGAATACTTAACTGTGTAAACCGGAATTGGGCTTCCATCCCATCTTCTAACAGCAATTGAAAAGGTTGAAACTCCTCCCGATGCCACTGTCGCGGTAACTTTTGAGTCAGCAGTGTTTCTTAAGCGCCAACTATATGTTCCAAGTGCACCAGGAAATCCATCCTGAGCTGCTGTTGTATTCCTAAGTGTGTTGACGGAAGTAAAAGTCACTACACCTTCAGAATATCCATGATTAAAGTACGAAGTCAATGCTCCGGCTGCCACCCAATTTCCATCGGTGTCAAAGTTAATCGTTGATTGTCCAAATATGATATTTCCTGAAAACAAAAACATCAAAGCAATCAAAACAAGTTGTAATCTAACTTTCATATAATAAAATAATTAGTGTTGAATATCTGTAAAAAGCTTGGTTTTACGGTATAAATGAGAGTCTTTAATAGGCCTATTTAATAACTAATTCAATAAAAAACTGATTTTCAATTCAGGACGTCAAAGGTATCAATTTTTAACAAAGCGTATTAAAGCTAAACATTTTTTGATATCATGTTTTTTTCAACTTTTTGTTAACAAAACATTAGGGAATGCTTCAAAAATGAACCTATAATACTTGTTTCTCTTAATATTC
>DISP01000018.1 GCA_002421995.1 Bacteroidales bacterium UBA6207
TGAAAAAAATCGCCTTTAAAACACTCGGCTGCAGATTAAATCAGTACGAAACCGATGCACTTGCATCACGTTTCCATGCAGGAAGCTACGAAATAGTTGACTTTAGTGATAAAGCCGATATTTATGTGGTTAATACCTGCACCGTAACAAACCAAAGCGATCAGAAATCAAGGCAGACCATCAACCAGGCTCGCCGGCAAAACGAAGATGCAATGGTGGTCGTAACGGGATGCATGGCCAACAACTACAAGCAATCCCTGCTCGACACCAAAACCATCAATTTTGTGGTGGACAACGAGCGTAAAACCTCGATTTTTAGTATTGTTGAAAACCATTTTCGAGGTGAGGTGGCCGACCCTGAAGGTTTTGATCACGATGTATTCAGTTATGAATCAGCGTACAAGACTTTCCATACACGCAGCATGATCAAGATTCAGGATGGTTGTGATAACTTTTGCACTTTTTGTATAATCCCCAAGGTGAGGGGCAGGGCAACAAGCCGTCCTGCCGAAGAAATCTACAAAAATATTCGTGAGGTTGTGGAACATGGCTTCAAAGAAGTTGTGCTCACGGGTGTTAACATCGGCAGGTATGAAGACGGGGAGATTAACTTTGAAAAACTGATCGAAAACATTCTCGAAATCCCTGGCGATTTTCGTCTGCGCATCTCCTCCATCGAGCCTGACGGTTTTTCAGAGCGGTTTTTTGAATTGTTTGCGCATCCTAAACTTACGCCGCACCTGCATCTGTGCCTGCAAAGTGGCGATGAAAGCATTTTGTTGCGTATGCGCCGTATGTACACTGCGAAACAATTTCGTCAGATGGCAAATAAACTAAAAGAAATGTATCCCGATTTTAACCTGACAACAGACATTATTGTTGGTTTTCCAGGTGAAACGGATGAAACTTTTAAGACAACGGTTGATGTTGCAAACGATTTGCAGTTCAGTCATATACACACTTTCAAATATTCTGTGCGAAGCGGGACAAGGGCCGAACGCATGCCTGATCAGTTAAGCGAGAAAATCAAAAACCAACGCAGCGAAGTAATCCGTAAATTGTCAGAAACTAATAAAGAGAATTATTTCAACAGGATGATAGGAAAGCCCCAACGTATGCTGATCGAAAGAATTGGCAGCGATGGCACTGCACGCGGCTATGGCGAAAACTACATCCCGATCCGCCTGAAAGCAAAAAATTTGACAAAAAATCAATTTGTTGATGTTGTTCTCACCGGTTTGCACCATGGCAATGAGTTGGAGATGACTGCCGAATTGCTGCTTCAGGCTTGAAATGTTGACTCTTTTAGCATTAATCTTGCCGTATCAGACGCTAATCTGCTTTAATGCATTGACAGATTGAAGAAAATGAAAAAAAATATGCTTTCAGGTTTTGTAATAAGATAAATATTCTTACTTTTGCAGCCCGAAATTGATTCAGAATAATAAGTAAAGAAGAAAATGGCAAATCACAAATCGTCCATCAAGAGAATTCGTCAGAACAACACTAAAAGGTTGCACAACCGTTACTATGCCAAAACCATGCGTAACGCACTGAAAAAATTCAGAAGCCTAACCGAAAAAGCTGAAGCTGAAGCGATTCTTCCCAAGTTGCATTCTATGATTGACAAGCTGGCCAAGCGTAATATCATTCACAAGAACAAGGCTGGAAACCTGAAATCAAAAACTGTGAAATTCGCAGCCAAACTGGCTTAATATATTTAAAGATATCTGTTTAAGCCCCTCCTCAAAAAGGTGGGGCTTTTCTGTTTTGACCTGATCCTTTTTCCCTAAATAAAAAAAGCACCTCCTGCAGGAAGTGCTTCATTCATAAATCATTTCTCTCTAAAACTCCATCATCCCTTCTTCGCCACCTTCCATGTTTTTGCGCTCCGTTGAGCGTTTCTTTTGCTGATTGATCCTGTAATTGAAGTTGAGTGTCACAGTTGTTGAACCCCACCTTTGATCAACCTTCGAATAGAAGTTGTCTCCAAAAGTCTCAAAAGAGTGACTTCTCGTATTGAATAAATCCCTGATATTTAGTGTGATGGTGGCTTTATTTTTTAATACATCCTTTGCGAGGGCAAGGTCAAGTGTCCAAGAGGGGAGCCTGGTGCCTTGTAGCGTTTTCATCTTGCCCTGGTAGTTGAATGCAAGCTGTGAATCAAAGCCCTTGGCTATTGTAAACTTACTTGCCAGGCGCGATGTCCATGAATAATTGTCGGTTTCATAATGTTTACCATAAGCATCTCCTTCCGAAACTGACCTGAAGAAATTAACATTTCCATTGATATTGAACCATTTGCTAAGTGTTGCCATACCAATGATTTCGGCTCCATAACTATCGTTTGAGGCAAAGTTCTCCGGTCTGGAATACGAAATGCCTTCTTCGGTAACACGCTCGAAACGCTGAAAAACATCAGTGCTTCTTCTGTAATATGCATTGAGGTTGATGTTGGCGTTCTTCCAAAAATGGAGGTATCCACCTTCAAAGGAGTTGGTATAGACAGGTCTGAGTTCGGGATTGCCCGACCAAATATTGCGGTTGTCGGAATACGTTCTGAAAGGGTTTAGTTGCCAAAACCCGGGCCTGCGTATGCGACGGCTGTAGCTGATTTGCAGCTGATCTTTTTCTGATAGTTTGTAGTTTAAATGGGCCGATGGAAAAAAGTCGGGATATGTTTGACGGTTGTCCTGATTGGTTTCTTTCAGAATTGTATGAATGTCCGAAAACTCAGCACGAAGTCCCAAAAGATATAAAAACCGCGCCGCTTCGTTGCCAAATTGGGCATATGCAGCCAATATTTTCTCTTCATAATCAAACTGATTGGTGAAATTGGTGTTGACCTCATAATTCCCTGTAGAGTCCCTGTCTTCAACACTGTAATTGTTTGCAATATTCCTGATT
>DISP01000136.1 GCA_002421995.1 Bacteroidales bacterium UBA6207
GGAATCACATAGCCGCGGCGTTTGATAAAGGCATACGCTTTGCTGGCAAGGGCCAGGTTGATGCTGGCACGCGGAGAGGCACCGTACGAAATCAAGCTTTCAAAGCGTTTGAGCCTGTATTCGGCTGGGAAACGTGATGCGAATACGATATCGGTGATGTAGTTTTCGATTTTTTCGTCGAGATAAACTTCCCTCACCACCGAGCGTGCCTTGAGGATGTCGTCAGTAGAGATCAGGCTCGCTATCGTTTTGACTTCGTTAGTGATGTTTTGCCGAAGGATCAGTTTTTCTTCCTCCTTTTTAGGATAGGTGATCACCACCTTGAGCATAAATCTGTCAACCTGTGCCTCAGGCAGGGGATAAGTTCCTTCCTGCTCAATGGGGTTTTGGGTGGCAAGCACGAGGAAAGGATCGGGAAGCTTAAAGGTTTGTTCGCCGATGGTGACCTGTTTTTCCTGCATGGCTTCGAGCAAGGCACTTTGCACCTTCGCAGGTGAGCGGTTGATTTCGTCAGCCAGGATGAAGTTGGCAAAGACAGGCCCTTTACGCACGATGAATTCTTCCTTTTTCTGGCTGTAGATCAGCGTACCGATAAGGTCGGCAGGCAGCAGGTCGGGTGTGAACTGAATCCTGCTGAAATCAGCCTTGATGATTTGTGCCAGTGATTTGATGGCAAGTGTTTTAGCGAGCCCCGGCACACCTTCCAGAAGGATGTGTCCGTTGGATAAAAGTCCGATGAGTAGTCGTTCGGTCATCATCTTCTGTCCGACGATTACCTTGTTCATTTCCAGGTTGATCAGGTCAATAAACTGACTCTCCCGCTGAATTTTTTCGTTTAATTCTCTAATGTCCGTAACGATCATGGTAGTATTTCTGATTTTGGATGGCAAAGATAGCAAGGCAAGGCAGAGACGCTGCGTTAAAAAAAGTTAAAGCAATCAAATGAAAGTTAATGAAAATAAGCATCTTACGAATTATGTTTTTGATTTTTAAAGATTCAGGAAATGCAGCTCGACGGGTAAAAAGGATGAAACAAAAAATATAGTAACTTGCAGCAATTTTTAATAAATCACCTATGAAATTTACCGCTGAACAAATAGCAAACCTTCTTTTGGGTATAGTGGACGGCAATCCCGAGGCCGAGGTTTCGAACCTTGCCCGCATCGAAGAGGGACAGGCAGAGACCCTTAGTTTTTTGGCCAATCCAAAATATACACCTTATATCTATACCACAAAAAGTTCAATCGTAATTGTAAACAAGGACTTTGTTCCCGACCAGCCGTTGACGGCAACGCTGATTCGTGTTGATGACGCCTACAGTGCTTTTGCAAAATTGCTTGAGCTTTATCAGCAGTTTCAGCAGAACAAGCAGGGTGTTTCCTCGCTGGCTTTTGTTGGAAAACAGACTGCGCTGGGCGACGGGATTTATCTTGGTGAATTTGCTTATGTGGGCGATCAGGTGAAAATTGGTGATCGTGTAAAGATTTATCCGCAGGCATATATCGGCGATCATTGCGAGATTGACGACGACGCGGTGGTGTATCCGGGAGCGAAGCTTTATGCCGGAACAAAGGTGGGCAGGCGCTGTGTGATTCATGCCGGTGCAGTGGTAGGCAGCGATGGTTTTGGTTTTGCGCAGCAGCAAGACCAGCAATATAAAAAGGTGCCACAGACAGGTATCGTTATCCTTGAAGACGATGTGGAGATAGGTGCCAACACCACCATTGACCGTGCCACACTTGGGGCCACGATTTTGCGCAAAGGTGTGAAACTCGACAACCTGATACAGATCGCACACAATGTTGAGGTGGGCGAAAATACGGTGATGGCTGCGCAAACCGGAGTGAGCGGATCAACAAAGATTGGAGCCAACTGCATGTTTGGCGGACAAGTAGGTCTGGCAGGACACATCACCGTGGCGCAGGGCGTGAAACTTGCTGCCCAGTCGGGTATCGGCTCGTCAATCAGGGAAAACGATGTGATACTGATGGGCTCACCGGCCATACCTATTGGCGATTACAAAAGGGCAAGCGTGCATTTCAAGCGCCTCGACCAGATGGCTAAAAAACTGCAGGAGCTTGAACAGAAGCTCAATAGCCTCACAAAATCAGAATGATACATTGTGAATTTAAAATTGTATTAATTTTGCCGAAATTTATTTGAAGGTCAAAGCGCTTTTTTATGGGTGAAAACCAATGTACCATTAAGAAATCTATCAGTGTTGAAGGCACCGGTTTGCATACCGGCCAGCAAGGCACAATAACTTTTCATCCTGCTCCTGCCGGCCATGGCGTGAAGTTCAGAAGGACAGACAAGGAAGATCAACCCGTTATTCCGGCCAGTATTGATTATGTGGTTGATACATCGCGTGGCACCACCATCGGCATCAACGGCACAAGGGTGTTCACCATTGAACATGTGATGGCCTCGCTCACCGGACTTGGCATTGACAATGTGCTTATTGATGTGGATGTTGACGAGATGCCCATTCGCGACGGAAGCGCGAGATACTTTGTTGAAGCACTCGAAGAAGCGGGCATCGAAGAACAGGACATGGCACGCGAATATCTCGAGATAACCGAAGAAATCGTGCTGAAGAATGATGAAAAAGGCTTCGAGATGCGCATCGTTCCGGCTCCACACTTCATGGTTGACGTTAAAATTGACTACAACACCGAAGTGCTCAATGTGCAATATGCCAGCCTTCATCAGCTGAGCGATTTCAAAAAGGAGATTGCTCCCTGCCGAACCTTTGTTTTTTTGCATGAGCTGGAGTTTCTGCTCAAAAACAACCTTGTTAAAGGCGGCGACCTGAGCAATGCCATCGTTTTTGTGAACAGGGTCATGAGCCAGGAAGAGCTCGACAGACTGGCCACTTTGTTCAATAAACCCAAGGTGAAGGTGAAGGACGAGGGAATACTGAACAACCTCGAACTCCATTTTCCCAACGAGCCTGCCCGCCATAAACTTCTTGATGTGGTGGGCGACCTGAGCCTGCTTGGCAAACGAATCAAAGGGCATGTGACAGCCTACAGGCCCGGACATTATGCCAATACAGCCTTCGCTAAACTTATTCAAACACACATTAACAACTAATAGAATGACCAGAGTTCCACCTTTCGATCTGTTAAAAGAACCTGTTTACGATATCCTTCAGATTCAACGAATTTTGCCTCACCGTCCTCCGTTTTTGTTGATTGACCGCATCCTCGAACTCACGGATGACTACATCGTGGGGCTGAAAAATGTGACGATGAACGAGCCATTCTTCGTCGGGCACTTCCCGCAGGAGCCTGTGATGCCAGGCGTGCTTCAGATTGAAGCGATGGCGCAGACAGGTGGTCTTTTCGTGCTGAGCCAGGTGCCCGATCCGGAAAACTATATGACCTATTTCCTAAAGATTGATGAGGTGAAATTCCGTCAAAAGGTCGTTCCGGGCGATTCGCTTGTATTCACACTCGAGCTAACGAGTCCTGTACGCAGGGGGATATGCAATATGCGCGGACTTGCCTACGTGGGCAACAAGATAGTGACCGAAGGAACACTGATGGCACAGATTGCTAAAAAACAATAATCATACATTTTCATACTGTATAAGATGAATCAACCGCTGGCTTATGTTCACCCACAGGCAAAAATTGCAAACAATGTGGTGATTGAACCCTTTGTAAATATTGAAAAAAACGTCATCATCGAAGAGGGAACATGGATCGGCTCCAATGTGACCATCATGGAAGGTGCACGCATCGGAAAAAACTGCAAAATCTTTCCCGGTGCCGTGATCTCTGCCATCCCGCAAGACCTCAAGTATGATGGCGAGGACACCATCGTCCGCATTGGCGACCGCACCACCATCCGCGAGTTTGTTACCATCAACCGCGGTACGAAAGCCAATTGGGAAACAGTGGTTGGCAACGACTGCCTGCTCATGGCCTATGTGCACATTGCCCATGACTGTATCATCGGCAACAATGTGATCCTGGCCAATGCCTGCAACCTGGCCGGTCATATCACCGTTGACGACTGGGCTATCATTGGCGGCCTGGCTGCCGTGCACCAGTTTGTTCAGATCGGTAAACATTCGATGATCAGCGGGGGTGGCATGGCCCGCAAAGACGTTCCGCCATTCACCAAAGCAGGCCGCGAGCCGCTCTCATACGTGGGTGTCAACTCCATCGGCCTGCGCCGCAGGGGCTTCAGCGACGAGCGCATCAACGCCATCCAGGACATCTACCGTACCATCTACCTCAAAAACTATAATGTGAGTCAGGCTATTAACTACATCGAAGCTAATTTTCCTGCCTCGCCCGACAGAGATGAAATCCTGAGCTTTATCGCCAACTCCACAAGGGGTATCATGAAGGGTTACGGAAAGAGCAGGGAGTAGGACTTACGGTGATGAGTGATCAGTGATGGGTGAAGAGTGAAAACACCCATCACCCATCACGCATCACGCATCACCCATCAACTTTTTCAATTTTCGTTCATCACTTTTCTTACCTTTGACTGTTTTTTAATGTCAACGTTATGAAGAGTATAGCAGGCACATGGCTTCTGCTGGTTTTATCCATCTGGCAGGCAGCAGGGGAGGTAAGTGCTCAGGCCGTGAGCAGCACCAGGGCACACATCATTGCCGCCAACTACCTCCAAATCCGTCATCCACACCAGCAAGCAGGCACTGCCGAAGTTCTTCTGTCCGACAACGACACCGTGGCATGGCTCGTTCGCTGCGCACCAACAGGCTTTGTCGTTGTGCCAGTGACCGACGCACTTGCGCCGATCCTGGCCTGGTCTGACGAAAGCACTTTCGGCGAAGGAGAGGCCTGGAAAAGCTTTCTACCCTTGTTCACTGAAGAGCTGCGCATGAGAAAGCAATATGCCGCTGCCGGCAACATGGTTGCCGGCAAAATCAGCGATGCCTGGGCTTATTGGTCGAATCCGGCTGAGGGTGCAAAGCTTTTTGAACAATGGCCGCCTGAAGGATGGTCGCCTACAGGTGGCTGGCTGCAGACAAACTGGACGCAGACAGCGCCCTACAACGCCATGTGTCCGGTTGACGGACAGACCCAACAGCGCAGCGTGGCAGGCTGTCCGGCTACTGCCATGGCACAGATCGTTCATTATCACCAGAGAACCAACAGCACCCGCTTTTCGGATGCAGATGACTACTACCATAACTTCGGTGCAAACAACAAATACTGGATTGACGACGACTGGGCAAGCCACGGCTTTCCGTCGTGGGAGCAGCTCAACTTGTATCTCGATACCCTCGATATGCATTTTGAACAGGGAGCGCCGCTCAAAAACAGCGACAAGGCTGCCCTTACCTATGCCTGCGGGGTGGCGGCAAAACAAGTTTACAGCTCCTCGGTTTCAGGAACCTACGGAATCAATCAGGCATGGGATGCCTTTGTGAGGTTTGGCTATGAAGATGCAAAGCTGGTGTATCCGACAAACCCGGAGCTGAATGCCATGCTTACCGAAAACATCAAAATTGCCCTGCCGGCACAGTTGGGTTTGGTGAATCCCGATCAAACAGCCGGCCACAACGTGGTGGTGGATGGCTACAACACCGATGAGCTGTATCACTTCAACTTCGGTTGGGGTGGTTCGGCCAATGGCTGGTACACCATGCCACCCGATAATATCCCTTACCAGCTCACGGTGATCGAAGGCATCGTGCTCGACATCAACCTGAGCAATTCCACCATCGGAATTCCCGAAACAGTCGTCATCACCCCCAAACCACAATTGTTTTATGATGCCATGCAAGCCGTCCTGCACATTGCATTAGCCGGTGAAGGACAAACCTGTACACTGCAGATAGTCAACAGCGCCGGCAAGCTTCAGTTGCAGCAGCAGCATACAACAAGCTCCGGAAACCAAGATGCAGAGGTGTCGCTCGGCCACCTGCCAAAAGGGTTTTATCTTGCCAGCCTGAAAGATGCATCCGGAAGCAGCCGTGTGCTGAAATTTGTGCGCTAAGGTGTTTTTTAATGCTGAGAGTCGGAGATGGGAGGTTGGAGGGCGGGGTTAAAGTTCAAAGTTCAAAGTTCAAGGTTCAAGGTTCAATCCCGAAGTTTCGGG
>DISP01000257.1 GCA_002421995.1 Bacteroidales bacterium UBA6207
TTGGTTTCCGTGATTACGGTTAACTATAATCAAAGTGGCGTGACCAAAGAGTTTCTGGCGTCGCTTGAAAAATCTACCTATCCCAACCTTGAGGTCTTTGTTGTTGACAATGGGTCGCCAAATGATCAACCCAAACAAATATCGGATGATTTTCCCAACGTAAAATTAATACTTACAGGCAAAAACCTTGGCTTTGCCGGAGGAAACAACGTAGCTGTAAAGCAAGCCTCCGGAAAATATCTTTTTTTCATCAACAACGACACGGAGGTGGAAGGTGATTTTCTGCAACCTTTGGTCAGTGTGCTGGAAAATGATCCGACCATCGGAATGGTTAGTCCAAAGATTCATTTTTTTCACAATCCTGACATTTTTCAGTTCGCCGGCTTCACTCCCATCAGCCCTATTACGATACGTAACAAAGCAATCGGGTTTGGAGAAAAGGATGTCGGGCAATACAATTACACCTGTGAAACAGGATCAATTTTCGGTGCAGCGATGCTTGTTCCCAGGCGAATTATTGAAGAAGTTGGCATGATGACTGAAGTGTTTTTCCTTTATTATGAAGAACATGACTGGGCCGAAAGAATTAAAAAAGCAGGATACAAAATCTATTATTGCGGACAATCGCTCGTCAGACACAAGGAATCAATTTCGACTGTCAAGGAAAGTCCTTTTCAGGTTTATTACCTTCAGCGCGGACGCCTGCTCTATTCAAGACGAAATACGCATGGATTAACTTTTCTGCTTTCACAAATATACCTGATGCTCTTTGCTATGCCTAAAACCGCATTGGCTTATTTGCTGAAAGGAAAAACAAGCCTTGCAGTTGCTATTGCGAAGGTAATGTATTGGAATATAAGGGTTCATGACAAAAGACTCATGGAATAATTAGTACATACAAAATGGAATATCTCTGGTTAATTGTCAACATCATAGAAATTGTACTTTTCGTTTATCTCGGATTGGCAAGTTTTTATATTTTTATTTTTGGATTTGCATCAGTATTTCCACATACATCAAAGAAGCAAACAGCCAGCCGGGAAAGAAAATTTGCCATATTAATTCCGGGATACAAGGAAGATAAAGTAATTGTGGATGTTGCGGCTGATGCTTTGAACCAGGATTACCCGCGCGAACTTTTTGAAGTCATTGTTATTGCCGATTCTTTTCAGCAGTCAACGCTTGAAAACCTGAGGGCATTGCCAATAAGGGTTGTTGAAGTTGTGTTTGAGATTAGTAAAAAATCCAAGGCTTTAAACAAATGCATGCAGGAAATAGGCGACGAATATGATGTTGCAATGATTCTGGATGCTGACAATATGATGGCGCCAGACGTTCTCCGCTTGATGAATGATGCCTTCAACAAAGGTTTTTTGGCGGTACAAGGACACAGAATGGCAAAGAATTTAAACACAGATTTCGCCATTCTCGATGCTGTCAGTGAGGAAATCAACAATAAAATTTTCAGAAAAGGCCACAGGGTTTTGGGCTTTTCATCGGCCCTGATTGGTTCGGGAATGGCGATCGAATATGCTTTGTTTAAAAAATCAATGGCAAGGGTTGATTCTGTTGGAGAGGATAAAGAGCTTGAAATGAAACTGTTAAAAAACAGTTATAAAATTGAGTATCTTGAAAACGCTGCGGTTTTTGATGAAAAAACATCTAAGACAGAAGTCTTCGTCAATCAGCGTCGCAGGTGGATTGCAGCCCAGCTTGAATTTTTCCGGAAATATTTCTTCGATGGCTTATGGCACCTGATCAGGTATGGAAAGGCTGATTACTTTGACAAGGTATTGCAAATGGTTCAGCCGCCACGAATATTGCTCCTGGGCTTGCTTTTTATCATTTTAGCGCTAAAGTTGGCCGGTAATTATTTTGTTCCGGAATCTTTCTCAGCACCAATACCCATATTATTGTGGTTCTACGCTTTTCTTATCACAGTGGTAACACTGCTCATAACAACTCCGCTCAAATTTTACAACCTGAAAACAGCCTATGCATTGCTTTCGCTGCCACTTGGGTTTTTGTTAATGTTTAAAAGTTTGCTAAAGGTAAAAGGTGCATCAAAACGCTTTATCCATACCTCGCACGGACACACAGAGAATGAAGTAAAAAAATAAACCTGAATTAATCGCATTGAGATGGCTGATAATCGCAAATATCCTTTTGTATCTATCATTACGGTTAATTATAACCAGGCCGAAGTCACCTGCGACCTCATTGCATCACTTCATCAAATCACCTATCCAAACTTTGAAGTCATTGTGATTGACAATGCTTCACCTACCGAAAGTCCCTCTGTGATCAAAGAGCGATACCCAAACATCATTCTGATTGAGAATCCGATTAATTACGGTTTTGCGGCAGGAAACAACTTCGGGTTGATGCGGGCCAGGGGAGAGTATGTATTGTTGATCAACAACGACATTGAAGTTCCCAAAGACTTTCTCGAACCTCTTGTTGAAAAGCTAAAAAACAATCCTGAGATCGGCGCTGTGAGTCCTAAAATCAAGTTTTTCTACCAGCCTGACACAATCCAATATGCCGGATACACGCCAATGAACTATCTGACAATGAGAAATTTTGCTATCGGTCATGGCGAAAAAGACACCGGGCAATTTAAAGAAGACAGAGAAACCTATTATGCACACGGGGCTGCAATGCTGGTGCCGATGGAAGTTGTAAAACAGGTTGGATTGATGTCTTATATTTTCTTTTTGTACTACGAGGAAGCCGATTGGTGTGAACGAATCAAAAAAGCAGGATATAAAATCCATTTTGTTCATAACAGCTATGTGCTTCATAAAGAATCAATAAGCACCGGAAAACTTAGTACACTCAAAATTTATTATCTCAATCGCAACCGGATTGTGTTCATGCGGCGCAATGTAAACGGAAGTATTTTTTACAAAGGATTAGCATATCAGCTTTTTATTGCAATTCCTAAAAATGCAATCAAATTTCTTTTGAAGGGCAAGATCAAAGCGTTTCATGCCTATTACAAGGCCATCGGCTGGCACCTGGTGCATCTATTTGATCCTGAGATTTATGAAAACCCAAGATTGTAACTTCCATGGAATCAACCCTACACCTTTCCGGATTAATTTTAGAAATCATTTTGCTGGGTTACCTTGGTCTTACAGGGCTTTATTTGTTTTTCTTTGCACTTGCAAGTCTTTTTCCGTTGAAGGCAGAGGCAGCCTCAGAAAAATCCTTTGCACATTTCGCAGTGATAATTCCGGGCTACAGCGAGGACGAAGTTATTCTTGATGTGGCGCGTGAGGCTTTAACCCAGCAATATCCTGTAGATAAATACGATGTGGTCATCATTGCTGATCATTTTCAGGAGCATACATTGATGAAATTGAGGCAGATGCCCGTCAAAGTGTTTGATGTTAAGTTTGATATCAGCACCAAAACACGCGCTATCAACCATGCACTGCGAAATCTACCTGACGACCACTATGATGCTGTTTGCATTCTTGATGCTGACAACATTATGGAATCAGATTTCCTTTTCAAATTAAATCATTCACTCGCCGCCGGATATATTGCTGTGCAGGGTCACAGAATCGCGAAAAACATCAATACAAATTTTGCCTTGCTGGATGCAATCAGTGAAGAAATCAACAACCAGATTTTTCGAAAAGGACAAAGAGTCTTGGGGCTTTCTTCTGCATTGATAGGCTCGGCTATGGCTTTTGAATACAGATTCTTTAAAAGCATGATGCAGGAAGTAGAGGTTGTTGGAGGGTTTGATAAAGAATTAGAGATAAGGTTATTGCGTGATAACAACAGTATTGATTATCTGCCGGATGCATTTGTTTATGATGAAAAAGTGCAAAACGTAAAGGTATTTTCTCAGCAAAGACGCAGATGGTTATCAGCCCAGCTGCATTATTTTGGCATGAGTTTTTTCCCTGCAACAAAAGCCCTGTTTAAAAATGGCAATGTCGAGTATTTTAATAAAGCCGTTCAGTATTTACAATTGCCAAGAATTTTGTTATTGGGATTGACCGCGATTTTTGCACTTAGTTCAGGCCTCCTTGGCTTTCCAATACTTACGATTTGGTGGCTTATTGCGTTTGCACTTGTTGTAACAGCATTGATTCTGGCAGTCCCGCTGAAATTTTACAGAATCGAAACATTGATTGCTATACTATATTTGCCGATTGGATTTTTCTATATGTTTTTGTCCTTGCTCAAGATCAGGGGAGCTAACAAAAAATTCATTCATACAAAGCACACATACAACGCTTTTCAAATAAAAAGGAAGTAATTATTTAAACAAATTACATAGATGAAAATAGGTATTGAGGGTCAAAGACTTTTTCGTGTAAAAAAACATGGAATGGACATGGTTGCATTGGAGCTCATCCGCAACCTGCAAAAGATAGATAAGGAAAATGAGTACTTTATTTTCGTAAAACCTGATGAGGACAGGAATTGTCTTCAGGAGAGCGAAAATTTCCACATCATCCCGCTCGCAGGTGGCCCCTACCCTCTTTGGGAGCAATATGCATTGCCAAAAGCAGCAAAAAAATATGGCTGCGATCTTTTGCATTGCACTAGTAATACAGCGCCTGTATTTACTGACATTCCCCTCGTTGTAACATTGCATGACATTATCTATCTTGAAAGCATCAGCTTGTTTGCAAAAGGTGGAACATGGTACCAGAAATCAGGAAATATGTACCGCAGGTTTGTAGTTCCAAGAGTTGTTGAAAAGAGCAGAAAAATCATTACAGTTTCTCATTTTGAAAAAAACAGAATAAAACATTTTTTTGATTTCCCTGAAGAAGATCAAAGGCTGGTGGCTATTTACAATGGTGTGAGTGAACACTTTGTACCGGTAACAGATCGCGATACGTTGCTAAAGGTGAAACAAAAATACAATCTGCCTGATAATTATGTCTTTTTTCTCGGCAATACTGATCCCAAAAAAAACACCAAAGGAGTACTACAGGCATTTAGTAAATACCTGAGTGAGGGTAATCCGCCATTGAAATTGGTAATGCTGGATTATGAAAAAACAGCCTTGTCTGCTTTGTTATCCGAAATTGGTGCACCGGATTTAATCCGTCACATCCATCTTACGGGATATGTCGTAAACACCGATTTGCCGTCAATTTACTCTCAAGCCTCACTTTTTCTTTATCCCTCGCTGCGCGAAAGCTTTGGCATACCCATGCTCGAAGCAATGCGTTGTGGTGTTCCGGTTATCACCTCTAACACCTCGAGTATGCCCGAGGTCTCAGGTGGAGCAGCATTGATAATTGACCCATTCAAACCTGATGAAATTACGGCAGGAATGAAACAAATCATGGAAAGCGACAGCCTGCGTAATGATCTGATATCTAAAGGAATAAAACAATCTGACAGTTTTAGTTGGCGCAACATGGCCATCGAAGTTCTCAAACTTTATAACACAATAGGTTAAATATTTATATATTTGATTAAAAAACAGATGCAATGATTCAAAACCGTGATTTTATTATCATCGGCCTCCAGGCTTTAGACAGTCGGATTGGTAGCAATTGTATTAATATTGCTGAAGAAATTGCAAAGCATAACCGGGTGCTTTATGTAAATTATCCACTCGACCGTTTAACAATACTTCGCGAGAAAAACGACCCCCTGATTCAAAAAAGGTTGCGTATCAACAAGGGTCAGGAGCCTGATTTAATCCAAGTAAATGAAAATCTGTGGAATCTTTTCCCCAGAACAACTTTGGAATCAATAAGTCAAATCCCCTTTGATTTTGTTTTCGATTTTTTCAATAAGATAAACGGTAAACGATTTGCCCGTCAAATCAAAAAAGCCATCCAAAAACTTGGTTTTAAAAACTATTTCATCTTCAACGACAGTGATATGTTCAGAGGTTTCTACCTGAAGGAACTTCTTGAGCCGGAAATGTATATCTATTATACCCGTGATAACCTTGTGGCTGTAGATTATTGGAAAAAGCAAGGCATCAGGATTGAGGCAGCGCTGATGGCAAAATCCGATATTGTTGTTGGAAACTCCACCTACCTTGCCGATCAGGCCAGGGTGTTCAATCCCAGATCTTTCTATGTGGGGCAAGGTTGCGATGTTTCGCTGTTTGATAAAAAACTCATTCAAAGCCTTCCTGAAGACTTTGATAAAATTCCCAGGCCGATCATCGGTTATATTGGGGCAATTTTTTCACTGCGTCTTGATGTTGATGTATTAATACATATTGCAACTAAAAAGCCTGATTGGCAGATAGTACTCGTTGGCCCTGAAGATGAGGTGTTTAAACAAAGTAAACTGCACGATTTGCCAAATGTTTGGTTTTTAGGATCGAAGAAAATGGAAGAATTGCCACAATACCTTATGGCATTTGACGTGGCGATAAACCCACAAAAACTCAACGAAGTGACAATTGGCAACTATCCGAGAAAAATTGATGAGTACCTTGCAATGGGAAAACCAACCGTTGCAACCCGGACAAAAGCCATGGAAGTGTTTGAGGATTACACCTATCTGGCCGAAACCAAAGAACAATACGTGGAGATGATTGAAAAGGCCTTGATTGAAAATAATACGGAACTTGAAAAAGGAAGGGAAGAATTTGCGCGTAGTCATACCTGGACAAACAATGTAGAAGAGATATACAAACAGATTGTTTTACACCTGCAGCAACCAAAGTAAAACCCATGGCCATCATTGAAAAAATTAAATCCAACCCCAGACTTAAGCATCTTGTTTTGTGGATGCTGATGCCAAAAAATCAGGCCAGACCAAGGCTTTGGGTGCAATGGTTCGTGAATCCCTTAAAACACCACAAAGGAAAAGGCTCGCTGATAAGGCGCCGAACACGTATTGATGTGCTTCCTTTTAACAACTTTGTGCTTGGGAATGACTCAACAATAGAAGATTTTACCACCGTTAACAATGGTGTTGGTGATGTAATCATCGGCGACCGCACCCGCATCGGACTTGGCTGCACGCTGATTGGGCCGGTTAAGATCGGCAACGACATCATGTTTGCCCAGAATATTGTTGTGTCCGGACTCAACCACGGCTATGCAGACATAAACATACCACCAAGTCTGCAGGCTGTTGAAACCAAGCAGATTGTTATTGAAGACAATGTTTGGATTGGTGCAAATTCGGTCATAACAGCCGGAGTTACAATTGGAAAACAGTCAATCGTTGCTGCCGGAAGCGTTGTTACCAAAGCTGTTGGCGCATACACCATCGTTGGAGGCAACCCGGCCAAAGTAATCAAACAATACAATTTCGAAACCCAAAAATGGGAAAAACCCTCAGCCTAACCAGCAATTTACTTATCATGAGAAAAAAAATTACAACTTTTATAAGGTACTTCGTTGATTTTCTGCAATATGGGCAAATACGACTTGTGTTCGCTTCATTTATCTATATTCTTACTAAAAAATCAATCATCGAAACCCGGATTTTTCGTGGAAAACTAGGTTTTTTCCTCCATCGCAAAGGCTCTCTGGATTTTCAGTTTGGAAACTATGCCTACGAATGGAGTGTGAAACAAGTGATGCTAAATAATTTTTCCAAATATGATGTCTTTTTCGATATTGGAGCCAATATCGGCACATATACCATACTGATGGCTTCCAAAGGACTAAAAACGTTCTCGTTTGAACCCGTTTACAGCAATTTCAAGGCATTGAATATCAATATTTTATTAAACAACCTCGAGAATAACGCAGTGACCTTCAATTATGGATTAAGTGACAAGGCTGCCGATGCGAGTTTCGTGTTCGATCCATTAAATACCGGTGCTTCGCACATATCTACAATGCCTGCCGAAACCATCGAGGCAGAAAGAAGAAGTATTCCTACCACGATAAAACTTCAGCAGTTAGACGATGTTTATCAAACACTTGGGCTTGAAAAAGAGTCGAAAATTTTCATGAAAATTGATGTTGAAGGTATGGAATCCCAAGTAATTCTTGGGGCGAAAGAATTTCTGAAAAGTTTTCCAAACATCATGATTGTGATGGAAAGCGTCCATTCAGGTGAAGAAAAACTAAAAAATATTTTAAGTCAAATTGCTGACTTTGAATTTTTTACGATTGACTCTCTGAATATGGGTGCGATTAAAAAAAATGAAAAAAGCTTATAAATATGTTGGCTATTCAAATCACATTTTGGTTTCTGCTTTTCATCGTATTTTATTCTTACCTGGGCTATGGCATCCTTTTGTTTATTTTGGTCAGACTAAAACGCATCTTCAGGAAATCCAACCAGCACACTGAATCTGACTATGAGCCAGAGGTTACGCTTTTCGTGGCTGCATATAACGAAAAAGACTACGTCCATCAAAAAGTCAGAAACAGCTTCGAAATGGAGTATCCCTCCGAAAAGCTTTTTCAGGTTTGGGTAACTGATGGTTCGGATGATGGAACACCTGATATTCTAAAAAAATATGAAAATCAGTATGTTACTGTTTTTCATAAACCTGAACGCGGTGGTAAAATAGGCGCTATGAACCGTGGAATGTCGTTCGTAAAGACTCCGATTGTAATTTTTTCGGATGGAAACACCATGTTAGGTAAGGAAAGCGTGCGAAGAATTGTGAAGCTTTTCGCCGATCCAAAAGTGGGTTGTGTGTCCGGAGAAAAGCGAATATACAATAAAGAAAAAGATGCCGCTGCCGGCACCGAAGGTATCTACTGGAAATATGAATCGAAATTAAAGAAGTGGGATGCCGAGCTTTATTCTGTTGTTGGTGCTGCAGGTGAGCTGTTTGCAATACGAACCGAACTTTTTGAAGCCGTTGAGAAAGATACCTTATTAGACGATTTCATTATTTCGCTGCGGGTGGCAATGAAAGGCTACACGATACAATATGATCCGGAAGCCTACGCCATTGAAACTTCTTCTGCCGATGTAAAAGAAGAACTGAAACGTAAAATCAGAATTGCAGCAGGCGGAATTCAATCTATACTGCGACTGCTTCCATTGTTGAATCTTTTCAAATTTGGCACACTCAGTTTTCAATATATCTCACACCGTGTTTTGCGCTGGACCCTGGCTCCACTTGCATTGCCTGTTTTGTTGATTTTGAATTTGTTTATGTTTATTAAACTGGACTACAGTGATTTAACAAACATTTATGTATTATTGTTTTATGGCCAGTTGTTGTTTTATCTGTTGGCTTCGGTGGGATGGTTTTTCGAAAACAGGGCCATTAAGATCAAAGCCTTTTTCATTCCCTACTACTTTCTCGTAATGAATGTTGCAGTTTTGCTTGGAATGAAACGGTTTTTCAAGGGAAGTCAGTCTGTAAATTGGGAACGCGCAAAAAGAGGAAGTCAGACATGAAATTAAGTGTTTGGTCATCGGTATTGCTATTGTGTTGCCTGCTAGCCAATATTGGTGTCCGGTCGCAATGCACACATTCAATTGCACCTGATCAAACAGATATTAATGGAGCAGGTATAGCTGCAGGCGATACCATTTGTCTTTTGGCCGGGTCAAAAAACTATCTTCACATCAGTCATCTCGTTGGCTCTGCCGCCAAACCTATCGTGATTATCAACCGTGGTGGCGCAGTAAAAATTGAAACAAATCATTTTTTTGGAATAAAATTCTCTCATTGTCAACACGTTAAACTTCTTGGCAATGGCAACATGGGCAATGAGTACGGCATACAGGTTTTAAAAGTGGAAAATGGTGCCGGCATCTCAGTGGACGAGATGAGCAAAGAAATTGAAATAGCTCATGTTGAAGTTGCCCACACAAAGGTGGGAGGCATCTATGCGAAAACAGATCCGGATTGTACGTTTGCAGCTACCAGGGAAAAATTTACATTAACGGGCCTCACGATTCATCATTGCTATATTCATGATATTGGCGATGAAGGAATGTATATAGGCAGCTCAAAATACACAGGGCAGCATCTGACTGATTGTGATACAATTGTGCTCCCTCATTTGATTCACAATGTAAGAATACATGACAATATTGTTGAGCGAACAGGCTGGGATGGCATACAGGTGAGTTCGAGTCCGGTTGATTGTTATATATACAACAATATTATTCACCATGATTCGTACCGGGAAACTCCAAACCAGATGTCGGGTATATTGATTGGTGGAGGCTCTGATTGTGATTGTTACAACAATCAGATTGTTGATGGAAAAGGCGACGGTATTGATGTTTTTGGCTATGGCGAAATGAAATTCTACAACAACCTTATCATCAGAGCAGGTGCTAGCTATCAACCAAATGTGAATACGGCTTATCGTCATGGAATTTTTGTTGGAAATGCACCTGATAGTGCTGCAGCAAGGATAAAAATCATGCATAATACCATCATTTCACCCAAATCAACAGGTGTTCGGTTCTTTAATACCAACACAAGTAACAATCTGTTTTTCAATAATATAATCAGTAATCCCGGTTCATACGGAACAATGGGGAACAACGCCTATCTCAACACCGACGGTTCGAATGCCACAATAAACGGCAAGCAGAATATTTTTACGGAGCATCCCGAAGTGATAGGTTTTGTCAATGCCGGCAATGATGAGTACGATCTTTTACCCGGCTCAAGGGCAGTTAACGCAGGTTTCAATGCAGGACTAAACAACGTTGGATTCGATCTTCTTGACCGTCACAGACCACACAATGGTGCCTCTGATATAGGAGCCTATGAATGTCAGGCTGTGGATGCTGAGCTCCAGGAAACCGAAACACAAAATATTGCTAATTTGCACCCTAATCCATCAAATGGTAAGTTTTGGCTAAACATTGTGATGCAATCATCCGGAAGATTTACAATTCGTGTATTCAACCCAAAAGGCATGGAGGTGGCACCATTGCTTTATCTTGATTACGTGAGCGGGATCAACTCCTTTGAAATGAATTTCACTGGTTTGGAAAAAGGAATTTACTTTTTGATGATACAAAGCGAAAATAAAACGATCCGGACAAAATTTATTTTTGATTGAAAAGCTTTACCTTATGCTATCAGCACTAAAATCCTACATCCCGGTGAAATTGGGATATATGCTACGCCGCATCAAACTCTATATCAGGGGATTAATGTATCGTGGCGACAATTTCTTCTGTCCGGTGTGTAATACGGGCTACCGCAGTTTCCTCGAAGGCGGTTTCAATCTCCCTGTTATCAAAGAGTTACAGATTGTTGGAGCCGGAAGACGTAAAAACGCAGTTTGTCCGGGATGCTCAGCAACAGACCGCGATCGTCTGGTTTATCTTGCATTACAACATAAAAAAACGGCTTTATTGCCGGCCGCAAAAATACTTCATATCGCTCCAGAACCCTCATTGGTTCAATTCCTTAGCAGAAATCAAAAGAAACGAAACGCAGAATATATTCAAGGAGTAAAGTACCACGAAGGCTTTTACTATTCAAAGGATATACAATTGATTGATCTTCTTGAATTGACTTTTGACAACAACACCTTTGATCTTATCATTTGCAACCATGTGCTTGAGCATATTGAGGATGACCGAAAAGCGATGCGCGAACTGTGCAGGGTTTTAAAACCGGGGAAACATGCAATCGTACAGGTGCCGTGGTCACCAGTGCTCAATGTAACCTTTGAAGATGCAAATATAAAGTCGGCACCAGATAGAGAAAAATATTTCGGACAGTTTGATCATGTGAGGGTTTATGCAAGTGATTATAAAAACCGGCTTGTGGAAGCTGGCTTTGAGGTAAGGTTAGTTACACAAGATGATCTGGATTTATCAAATTATATGGTTGTCAATTACGGACTGAATCCTGCAGAAATACTGTTTCTGGTAACAAAACCACGCTCATTATGATCGGTTTCAGACGAAATATTGTCTTGATTATCCTATTGATATACAATTTTATATCATCAAACTCACTTATTGCCGGTAACTCCTCTCACAACCTCAATGCGGTACATAAGGAAATCACATTTTATCAGTTAACCGAAGTTCAGAATTACCTCAATGAAGTTCTCCTAACAAACGGAAACCCGCGCAAAGAACAAAATGTGGTTCTTGATTACTATTTCGCCGGCGATCATCAAAAAGCCCTTTCAGTTTTATTAAGTCAACACACTGATATGCAATCAGTAAACAATCTCAATGTTAATGCACTCTATTCGGTTATACTTGAAAAACTTGAAAAAAATACAGAGGCAATTTCATTTTGGAAAGCCGGTTTAACCAAGCATCCCAATATGGAGAGCCGGGCTTCTAATGAAATTTTCTACCAGCTTTCCAGGATCCATAACGATCTTCAACAAGCGGCAAAAGCCCTGTTATTTGAACAAGCATTTCTTTTTGACACCATAAATAATGGTGAATTTCAAAGGTTTGCACAATATAAGCTCGAAACGGCCCGAACTTTCCTCCTATTGAATGATACTGCACGCACACAAGCTGTTTTGAATGAATTGGGCGCAAATAACCAGGCAATTCGACTTGATTATCCGAATCTCTTAAAATACTTTAATCTTTTGCTATGGGCATCCGATTCAGGTCAGCTGCGACAAGATGCGGCCCATTTGGTCACAACCAACTATCAAAACCAGGCTGTCTATCTTCAAATAATTGCCGATCAATGCCTTGCAGCATTTAATACGACTGACAAGGACATCGCAATCTTTCATCTGCAATCGTCCCTGACCAAAAACGCTTCCTTTCTTTCGATAATTAACAAAGTAATTGGTGACAAAAAAACGATGAATGGGGCCATCAGGGAAAGTGGTTTCAAACGGTATAGCCTATCACAAATAATCGTTGTAATTGTTTTTTCGATGATTTTTCTTGGGTTGCTGCTATTTTTCATGATAAGTTTCAGAAAATTCACAAAAATTATCAAGGAGAAGTTAGGACAAATTGCCACGAGCCAGCAAGAAGACGGTAGCTCAATTCAAACAGCTTTTTCAAATCTTGAAGCCTTGGTTAACGAACGCGAATCTGACCTTCAGAAAGAGATCATCGAGCGTGAACGGGTTGATGCGGAGCTTAACGAGGCTTTGTCGAATACTGCTGAGGCAAATTTTCAAAAGAACGCATTTCTTTCAAATATCAGTCATGAGATAAGAACCCCACTCAATGGCATTATTGGTTTCTCGAGTTTGCTCGAAAATGAACTTGCTTTGCTCGAACAACCCGAAATGTTCGAGTATGCCAACTCTATTCAAAAAAGCGGGGAGAAGTTGCTTCATCTGTTGAATAATATCATTGATATTAGCCGACTGGAAGCCAATGATTTGGAATTTAAAATTGAATCGTGCGAGATAAAAACTATTGTTGACGAAACAATACAGCATTTCATCGGAGCGGCAAATGAAAAAGGCATTCGTATTGTGAAAGAGATTTCTGCTGCTTTTGCCATGGCCGACAAGGATATGTTGCAAAAGGTGATCTACGAAATGCTCGATAATGCTATAAAATTTACTGATAAAGGTTACATCAAAATCATCGCTGAAGAAGAGGCCGGGACTGACCAAATAAGAATCATAATTAAAGACACCGGAATTGGAATAGACGATAATTATCTTCCGGACCTTTTTGAGGCCTACCGGCATGAGAGTCATGGATATTCGCGTCAGTATCAGGGTGCTGCATTGGGAATACCACTTTCAAAGCAATTGGTTGAAAAAATGAATGGTTTGTTTAAAATTGAATCGCAGAAAGCTGCCGGCACCTCAGTATTCATTCAACTACCAAAAGCACAACAACTTATGCCGATTATCGCTGAGAAGAAAGAGGGTGTGTTGGAGGATTACTCAGCAAAGCTCAAATCTTTGCTGAAAGGCGGGAAGGTGTTATTGGTTGAGGACGACCTTGCCAGCAGAAAAATAATTATCAGGTTTCTGGAACCATTTGCTGAAATTATTGCCCTTGAAAATGGCGATGATGCCTTACATTTGATCCAATCTCAGAGCATGGAGCAGAAAGTTTTTACACTTTTTATCTTTGATTACAACCTGCCAACACCTTGGGACGGCGTAAAGCTGCTTCGAAAAATCAAAAGTGAGTTTCCGATTTACAAAGACATCCCGGCTATTTCAGAAACTGCTTATGCGATGTATGCAAATAAAGAGGAAATACTATCTGCAGGATTTGATGCTTTTCTTTCGAAACCGATTCAACGTAGATTTCTTTACGAAGAAATCATACAGATTTTTGACAAAAATTTCCAAAAATGAGAAAATACTTGCTATACCAATCATTTTATTTTACATTTGCCCATTAAAACTTGGCAGATCCAATAATCAAAGTGTGAGCTATGACCGGAGATAAACAAAATATCAGGATACTGTTGGTTGAAGACAATGAACTGAATCAGAAGTTTGCGATTGCTGTTGTTAGAAAACTCGGTCACCAGATGGATATTGCACCAAATGGAAAAATCGGAGTTGAAATGTTTCAGAAGAATGCTTACGATTTGATTTTGATGGACATCCAGATGCCCGAAATGAATGGAATTGAAGCTACTCAGGAAATCAGACGCATTGAAGCTGCCGAAAACAAAGGTGCGCACATTCCAATCATCGCCGTAACAGCCTTTGCAATGGAGCAAGACAAAAGAAACAGTATGGACGCCGGGATGGATGATTTTCTGGCAAAACCATACAAACCCTTTGAGTTGGAACAAAAGATCAACCAGTATATTTAAACAATTGTTCTAATGATTCAAAAAGACATTGAAATTGAGGAACTTGTAAGGAGTTTCCCTTATTCTGTCAGGTACCTGATGGAAAAAGGAATACGTTGCATTGCTTGTGGCGAACCGATTTGGGGAACGCTTGAAGAAGCTGCAAAAGAAAAAGGATTTCAGGATGCAGATATTGCAGTTTTTGTGAGCGAAATGAATCAACTCGCTTCAGAATACCAGAATAAACAAGATACCAAAGAAAGGATTGTTCCCGGCAATCTGAACTTGTAATCTACACATTATCCCTGCATCAGGGAGCAAGTCTCACTTTTAACCATTCACCATTTTTCAGTTTATATGCAATTCTGTCGTGAAGCCGGTGGGCTCCGCCCTGCCAAAACTCATAATAATCTGGTGTTAAGACATATCCGCCCCAGCCTGCAGGCCTTTTAACATTGTCGCTTTGCTTTAAAAGCTCATTCCGCGCTTTCATCAAATCCTCCATAGATTCGATCACATTGCTTTGTGGTGAAACAACTGCGCTTAGTCTGCTGTCAAGAGGTCGCGAATCGAAATATACGTCTGATTCAGAAGCCGGTATTTTAGTCAACGCACCCTCAATACGTAGTTGTCGTTCCATATCAGGCCAAAAAAACAACATACTGGCAATCGGATTTGTCTCTATTTCAATACCTTTCTTGCTTTTATAGTTCGAAAAAAATACAAATCCGTTTTCTGTAATTTCCTTCAATAATACAACCCTGGAGGAGGATCTTCCGTGGCTTGTGGTTGACAACACAAAAGCATTGGCTTCAAAGGCATGAAACTCTATTGCTTTTTCAATCCACTCTTTTACGAGAACCATAGGATCGGCAGGACAAGTACTTTCATCAAGCGACTCTTTTCCGTATTGTTGCCGTAAATCATGTAATTTCATATTCACATTTTTGAAACCACAAAAATAACTAACTTGGCCATTCAAACTTATGATCCGATGGGGTGGTTTTTTAAAAGACGAACAATCTGGTTTCCAACGTTAGCCGGGGGGGTAATTATCATAGTATCAATTATTTCTATGTCGGTTTTTCTCTTTACTCGCATTTATTCCTTTCTTTCGCCAACCATAAAACCAGTATCGAAAACGCTCGTTATCGAAGGTTGGATACCAGAGTCAGGCCTCAAAAATGCATTGACATATTATGTGAGTAATCACTATACAAAAATGATAATGACCGGTGTTCCGATCACCCAATGGACCTACTCCTCCCCTTTTTCGAACATGGCAGATGCTTCGGCAGGCACGATGAAACAGTTTTTCTATAACGACACCATCTACAGAGCCATAATTCCATCTACCATTCAACGCGACCGAACATACAGCACGGCGATAGCAATGAAAATGAAATTAGACAGCTGGGGAATAAAAGCAGACAGCTTTGATCTGTATTCTATGGGCGCCCATTCCCGCCGTTCATATCTTATGTTTAAAAAAGCTTTTCCAAATTCGAAAATCGGGCTTATAACAGATGTTGATCCATCATTTGATGCAGAAAGATGGTACAATTCAAGCCGTGGTTTTAGAACTGTTTTTAGTGAGTTGATCAGCTATTACTACAGTTTATTACTTTTTAAACCGAATGAGGAAGAAACCAGGCTGCTGATTCAGGTCGGGACTTATATTGATAAAATTCAGGCTGACAGGTATCAGACAGACCGCGAATTCGCGGATTCAACAAAGAGTCCGCTGGCAAAGGCAGATATTACGTCATTCAGAGGACTGCACTATTATGACATTGACACCAACTGGAGAATCGAAGCACGTTTTTCGGTTGATACATCACAGGCACCATTTTTTATGCCAACAACAACCGAAAGACTTCCCAGGTATCGAAAATACGCTGACATTCATTTCGTTAAAGATGGAAAACCTCTGAAGTTGACTGCCTATCAGAACCTTGACTATTTACAAAAACACCCTGCATACAAAGGCCTGTTTGTGCCTTTCAAGGATTTAACAAATTCCGAAGAAAGTTATGGTGGTGGCAGATATATTGACATTGAGATTCCGGAATCAGACGATGTTATCATTGATTTTAACACGGCCTATAATCCTTACTGCGCCTACCACGAACGGTGGTCATGTCCGCTTCCGCCAGCTGAAAACTACCTCGAAATTGCTGTAACCGCCGGGGTAAAGAAATATAAATCAACACATTAAGATACAATGGATAAATTGAATATTTCTGTACTTTTTGTGGATGACGAAAAGATACTAAGAACTGTCTATTCAAAAATTATTGGTAGTTGGGTTCAGGAAGTGTACCTTGCCGAAAACGGAGTGGAGGGAATAGCACTCTACAACAAACACAAGCCCGATTTGGTCATCACTGACATTAAAATGCCAGTAATGAGTGGCCTTGACATGACGATAATGATCAGAAATCAATATCCGAAGGCAAGGGTGATTGTTCTGTCTGCCTTTAGCGAAGCAAATTACCTGATCAGGGCTATAGAAGTTGGCATTAAAAATTTCTTGCTTAAGCCGGTGGATAACAACAGGTTACTACAGGCTATCACCGATCAGGCTGCTGAAATTGAGTTAGAAAACAAGCTCATCGAAGAAGAAACAAAGCGTATAAAAGCAGAAGTTGAGCTAAAACACAACGAACAGGTTCTTCAGGCAGTGAGCGAAATTGCAGCTCACCTGCTGCGTGTTGGCTACAACCCTCCGTCAGTTGAATTTTGCATACAACGGCTTGGAATTGCAGCCAGGGTTAGCAGGGTCTATCTTTTTGAGAATTATAATCACGAAGGATTGCCATTTTCACGACAAACCCATGAATGGACCGAATCAGGAATTGTTTCGCAACTCGACAATGAAAATCTGATTGCTGTTCCGCATCACGACCCCTCATTCAAAAGGTGGGCCGAAACCTTAGGTCGGCATGAGACAATACATGGTCTTGTGGATGATTTTCCGGATGTTGAAAAAGAGGTGCTCGTTCCGCAAGAAATTGTGTCGATAATCGCGATCCCCGTTTTTGTGAATGATTATTGGTTTGGTTTTATTGGATTTGACGATTGCGTCAACAGACGTGATTGGACGAGCTCCGAGATCAATACGCTTATGACGGCTGCCAACCTGATTGGTTCGGCCAAACACAGGAGCAATATCGAAAACCAGCTTCACCGGTTTAATGCCGAATTGGAATCCAGGGTAGAGCAACGCACCGTTAGTCTGCAGGAAGAAATTCAGGAAAGAAAAGTTGCCGAAGCCATGCTGAGGCAAAGCGAAGAGAAATACCGTTCAATCTTTGAAAATGCCAATGATGCCATTTTTTTATCAATCAATGCACAAATCCAGCTTATAAACCCAAGATTCTATGAACTAACAGGTTATTATCCTAATCAGATGATTGGAAAGTCGTTTCTGGAAATTGTTCATCCTGATTTTAAAGAAACCGTTTACAATAACTACAAAAAGCGACTAACAAATGATTCCGAAATTCAATCCTACGACATTCTGATAATAACTGCAGGCAAAAAACAGAAATGGGTCGAAATCAAATCCAAATCCATTATCTGGGAAGGCTCAGCGGGGCTTTTGACATTTTTAACCGATATCCAGGACCGCAAGGACTTTGAGCACAAGCTTAAAGATTTGAACACTAATCTCGAAGCCAGGGTACTTGAAGAGTTGAAACACCGCGAAAAACAGCAAGAGCTCTTCATGCACAAATCAAAATTGGAATCTTTGGGAGAGCTTTCGGCCGGAATGGCACATGAAATCAACCAACCTCTTGGCGGACTGTCAATCAGCCTCGACAACATACTGGATGATATAAGCCATGATCGCCTCGAAACAAATTATCTGCGCGGTAAAATAAACCTGATGTTTAATGACATTGACAGGATTAAAAAAATCATTGACCACGTGAGGATGTTTTCCAGAGAACAGCAAACCGAACAACAGCAGGTTTTTGATATTACAAAAGTCATTGACAACAGCCTGCTATTGGTGAATAAGTTATTCGTAAACAACCAGATAAATCTTGTTGTAAAAATTAACAATTCACAGGTTGGCGCATTCGGAAATCCTTTCAGGCTTGAGCAGGTTTTATTGAATCTGTTGTCCAATTCGAAATATGCAACTGACAAAAAATCAAATAATTACAAAGGTGTTTTTGTCAAATCCATACAAATGGAATCGTCAAACTCCAATACACACCATATTATTAAGGTGACTGACAACGGGATTGGNNGGAACCGGTCTCGGCTTATCCATCTCCTACGGTATTATTCGGGATATGAAGGGAAGTATTGAAGTTGAGAGTGTTGAAGGTGAATACACCATTGTAACAGTTAAAATCCCGGTTTATAAAGACGAATATGGAAGAGCTTAAGATTCTTGTTCTTGACGATGAGCAGCGGCTTAGAGATGAGCTTGGCGAATACTTACAAAAAAGAAAACACGAGGCGTTTTTATGTGCCAACCCTACTGAAGCATTCGGGGTTTTTCTAAAAACCGAAATTGATATTGCAATTTTGGATATCCGGTTACCTGAAATGAGCGGTCTTGAAGTACTTCGGCAAATAAAAGACAAATACCCGGCCACCGAAGTAATCATGATCTCGGGTCATGGCGATATGGAAAGTGTGATTGAAGCCATGCGATCGGGGGCATTCGACTATTTTCAAAAGCCTTTCAGGATGAACGATGTTCAGCATGCCATTGAAAAGACCCAAAAGTTTATCGAACTTTCAAAAAAACTTCGTCAGAAAGAAAATGCCATATCTGTTTTGACTGGCAGGCTATATGAAGATATTGGATCGCCGATGATAGGCCAAAGCAAAGCAATCAACGACGTTATTCAATTGATGTCGCGCGTGGCCTTGTCTGAGCAAACTAACGTTCTTATTACAGGTGAGAGTGGTACCGGGAAAGAGCTTGTTGCCCATGGTATCCATCTGCTCAGCAGCAGAAAAGATCATGTTTTTCACTCTGTTAATTGTTCAGCGATAACTGACAGCCTCTTTGAAAGTGAATTCTTTGGGCATAAAAAAGGATCTTTCACAGGAGCCTTTGAGGACCGTGCCGGATCATTTGAATTGGCACACAACGGGACTTTGTTTTTAGATGAAGTGGGCGACATGCCTCTTGGCCAGCAAGCTAAGCTGCTCAGGACCCTGGAAGACAGAAAAGTAAGGCCCGTTGGCGCAAAGGCAGAGCGGATTGTTGATGTCAGGGTTATTTCGGCCTCCAACCAATATCTCACCGAGATGATTGACGAAAAAAAGTTCAGACACGATCTTTACCACCGTTTGAGTACCTTCATTATTCACCTGCCGCCCTTACGCGATCGCAAAGAAGACATCCCGCTTCTTGTGGATTATTTCATTAAACTGTTTGCAAAGCGAATGAATAAAAGCAATATCGTATTGTCAGAGGAAGCCTTATTGGCGATTCAAGCATACAGCTTTCCGGGAAATATCAGGGAGCTTCGTAATTTGGTTGAGCGGGCTGTTATACTGATGGATGGAAAATTACTGCTTCCAAAACACTTTCCTTTGGTCGAAACCTCTGGATCGCCCAGCAAGAATATGGGCAATACCGGTGAATCATTTCTTGATGAAAAAGAGAAACAAGCTATATATCAAGCACTTAAAAAATTCAACAACAACAAAACCAAGGCTGCTGAGGCATTGAATATTACATGGCAGTCGCTCAACCGCAGGATGAAAAAATACGGCATAGACTGAAAAAGGCTGCCTTGTACGGGCAGCCTTTTCTTTATTGTAGTCAACAACTAATTCGCGTTTGCTTTCTCAACGATGGCTTTAAAAGCATCGGGATTATTCAGTGCAAGGTCTGCAAGCACTTTACGATTGATTTCGATGTTGTTTTTGTGCAACTTGCCCATGAAGACACTATACGACATTCCGTAAGGTCTGACAGCCGCATTGATACGAACGATCCATAAAGCGCGGAACGAGCGTTTCTTGTTGCGCCTGTCACGATAGGCATACTGTTGTCCTTTTTCGTAAGAATTTTTGGCTACGGTCCAAACATTTTTCCTACGTCCAAACTGACCTCTTGTCAGCTTGAGAATTTTTTTCCTTCTAGCTCTTGATGCTACAGCATTAACTGATCTTGGCATTTTTTTTCATTTTCCGTTATAGCGCCTCCTCATGGAGAACTTTGAAGCTATAACAAAGTTAAACAATTGATTATTAGAGTTGGAGCATTTCCTTGATGTTCTTTTCATCGGCTTGGTTCACAAGCGTTGAATAGGTCAGGTTACGCTTACGTTTGGTCGATTTCTTTGTCAGAATGTGACTTTTGTAAGCATGCTTCCTTTTGATCTTACCGGTACCCGTTAGTTTAAAACGTTTTTTTGCACCGGATTTTGACTTCATTTTTGGCATTACTAAACGATATTTAAGGTTTAAATAAGTTTCTTATTTCTTAGGAGCAAGCATCATCATCATACGTTTACCTTCGAGCTTTGGCAGCTGTTCAACTTTTCCAAACTCTTCGAGTGCCTGAGCAAACTTAAGCATAATGAGCTCTCCCTGGTCTTTGTAAACGATTGAACGTCCACGGAACAAAACATCAACGCGCACTTTAGCACCTTCTTCGAGAAAATTCTTCGCATGTTTAAGCTTAAAATCGAAGTCATGATCATCGGTATTAGGTCCTAATCGTATTTCTTTGACAACAATTTTCGCTGACTTGGCTTTGATTTCCTTTTGTTTTTTCTTGAGCTCAAAAAGAAACTTTTTATAGTCAAGCACCCTGCAAACCGGCGGATTGGCTGTTGGCGAAATCTCTACCAAATCAAGGTTAAGTGATTCAGCTATTGCAAGCGCCTCCCTGATAGGAACGATGCTTGCCTCGATATTTTCACCTACAACACGAACGATTGGTGCGTTAATTCTTTCATTGATCCGATGCGGGTCCTCTTTTTTTTCCATTGGTTTCCGGGGACCTCTTCCTCTGAACTGTGCTATGGTATGTTCCTCCTATATTTGTGAGTACTATGATGAATTATTCAAATGCTTTAAACATTCTCCTGCAACTTTCTTACTTCTTCGGTGATAAGTTGTGTAAAAGCTTCAAGAGTAAAAGTTCCAAGGTCGCCCTCAGATTGCTTTCTCACTGATACTAAGCCCTCTGCTTCTTCTTTCTCCCCAACAACCAGCATATAAGGGATTTTTCTAAGTTCGGCATCCCTTATCTTTCTGCCTGTTTTTTCGCTCCTGTCATCAATGAGGGCGCGAATATCGGAATTTTTCAGGAACTGAGAAACTTTTTCAGCATAATTTTGATATTTTTCACTGATTGGCAACACAATAACCTGCTCGGGGGTTAGCCACAGCGGAAATTTTCCTGCGCAATGTTCTATTAAAACAGCTACAAAACGCTCCATCGAGCCAAAAGGAGCACGATGAATCATCACTGGACGATGCTTCTCGTTGTCGCTTCCGGTATAGGTCAGCTCAAAACGCTCCGGTAAGTTGTAATCAACCTGGATGGTACCGAGCTGCCATTTGCGACCAAGTGCATCCTTTACCATGAAGTCCATTTTAGGACCATAAAAAGCAGCTTCACCTTCGACAGCAATTGCATTCAGGCCTTCCTCTTCAGCCACTTCCTTAATAGCGGTTTCAGCTTTGTGCCAGTTTTCGGCAGAGCCAATATATTTTCCGGGATTATTCGGATCACGCAATGAAATTTGAGTGATAAAATCTTTGAAATCAAGCGCTTTGAAGATACGCATGATGATTTTAATAACTGCTTTGAACTCTGATTTTATCTGATCAGGCGTACAGAAAATATGCGCGTCATCCTGTGTGAATCCACGAACCCGGGTCAAACCATGGAGCTCACCACTTTGTTCATAACGGTAAACAGTACCAAATTCTGCGTAGCGTATTGGCAAATCTTTGTATGAATGTGGCTTGGAGGCATAGATCTCACAGTGATGAGGACAGTTCATTGGTTTTAGGAAAAATGCTTCACCCTCAACCGGGGTTGTGATGGGTCTGAATGAGTCAGCACCATATTTATCAAAATGCCCCGAAGTTTTGTATAGGTTTACATTTCCAATATGAGGTGTGATAACGGGTTGATATCCAGCTTCTTTCTGAACTTTTTTCAGATACTGTTCTAATCTTTCACGCAATTCGGCTCCTTTTGGTAGCCACAGTGGCAATCCGGCACCAACTTTTTGTGAGAAGGTGAAGAGTTCCAGCTCTTTACCTAGTTTACGGTGATCGCGTTTCTTTGCTTCCTCAAGCAGCACAAGATATTCTTCAAGTTCTTTTGCTTTTGGGAAAGTGATGCCATAGATGCGCGTAAGTTGTTTACGTTTTTCATCACCTCTCCAATATGCTCCCGCGATGCTTGTCAATTTAACTGCCTTTATAAAACTCGTATCCGGCAAATGCGGTCCACGACAAAGATCGGTGAATGAACCACTCTTGTAGAAAGTGATCTTTCCATCTTCCAATTCGCTGATTAGCTCTAATTTATACTCGTCCCCTTTTGTTGTGAAATGGCTAAGCGCTTCGTCTTTAGATACTTCTGTTCTGACATAGGCTTGTTTTTCCCGTGCCAGCTCAAGCATTTTTTTCTCAATTACAACCAATTCGGCTTCGGTGAGCACTTTATCTCCTGTATCTATGTCATAATAAAAACCACTTTCGATATCTGGACCGATTCCAAACTTCACACCCGGATACAACTGTTCAATGGCTTCTGCCATCAGATGTGCCGAAGAATGCCACATTGTAGCTTTGCCCTCAGTGTCGTTCCAGGTGAGCAACTGAACCCTCGAATCCTGAAAAATCCCTCTCGTAGCATCCCAAACTTCATCTCCAACTTTGGCTGATAAAACATTTCGTGCCAGACCTTCGCTGATACTTTTTGCAATTTCGAGCGCTGTAACGCCAGGCTCAAATTGTCTGACCGACTGATCCGGTAAAGTGATATTAATCATATGGTTTCTTCTTAAAAAACGGCTGCAAAAGTACAAAATTACTTGCTATCAATCTTAAAAATTGAGATTAAGTCCAAAGTAAATAGTGAAAAAACATATCCGGGCTGGGTCTGCAACTTATTTCACCGATTTCCATACCCTTTTCAAATCGAGTTGACTTGAAAGATTTCCTTCAAAGTTATGTATGTTTTTCTGCGTAAAGCGCAGAACTTCATCATAATATAACACCACAACGGCTGCATTACTCATAACGATGCTATCAAGTTTTCGATATTCCTGTGCGCGTTGATTGATATTAGCTATGCTATAGGCATTCTCAAAGAGGCTGTCGAAAGTTTTATCTGCAAAATGGGTATAGTTCGGGCCAACGGGTGCAAAGTTCGGACTGTAAAATAAAGACAGGTAGTTTTCAGCATCTGCATAGTCGGCTACCCAGCTGGCTCTGAAAACCTCTAACTTTCCCTGGGCTCTCAACAAGCGAAGGGTAGCTGTTGGGAGTACTTCAATTTTGATTTTTATTCCAATCTGGCCAAGTTGTGCCTGTATGTATTTTACAAGATCAACATATTCATTGGTCACCGAAACAGTAATTTCGTAACCTTCCAGCTTATTCGCTTTAACAAGCTGAGAAGCAATGTCCTGATCAAACTTATAACCAATTGAAGTAGTTGTGTCATAACCCTGTAATCCTTTTGGAATCATTCCGCTATGACCTGGATATCCAACATTATTACGTAAATATCGCAGCATCTTTTCGCGATCAATGCCATAGTTTATTGCTTTCCTCAGGGCAAGATACTGCTCAGCAGACAGTGGACTTTTTTTGTTTTCGCCCAGAAAGAAACCTAAATATTCTGTATTCAGGTAAGGCTCACGTATGAGGTTTATCTTGTCGGCATATCCTTTGCGCAGATATCCTTTTCGTGTTAGCAGTTCGTCTTTGTAGCGCGCATCAATACCCGACATGAAATCGAGCCTTCCTTTGATAAACTCCATAAAAGCCGTTTGTTTGTCGGAAAGAAAACTCACTGATACAGCTTCGAGTTTTGGCAAACGCACACCATTCTCCATCTCGAAATAATGCGGATTTTTTCTGAATACCAGGCGAACACCTTCCTCCCAGAATTTAAAAAAGAATGGGCCTGTGCCGACAGGTCTGCGCCGAAACTCCTGCCCTTCCATTGCAACAATTTCGCTTGGTATTACCGAGGCATAAGCCATCCCAAGCAGGCTTAAAAATGCCGGAAATGGTCTGGCAAGCCGTATCTTCAAAGTCGAGTCATTTATGGCAATGATATCGAGCGAGTCATTGTTGCGTGCCACCTGGTTAAAAATCCATCTTCCCGGCGATGCAAGGCGCTCATCAAGCAATCTGTTGAAGCTGTAAACAACATCCTTTGCAACGAATTTTCTTTTTGCGCCGTCAAAAACAGGATGATCATGAAAAAAAACATCTGTACGAAGGTGGAATTCATACAATAATCCATCTGGAGAAACATTCCAATCTGTTGCCAGTGAAGGTTTTATGTTCAATTTGCTATCAAGTTCCACCAATCCGTTGTACAGTTGGTTGCAGACCCAGATATGCGGCAGGTCTTTGGCAAAGGCAGGGTCAAGGGTCAAAACACCGGCTGTTTCATTGTATTTGAATACATCATCAGCCTTCTCTTCGGAATTACATGAAATGACAAAAGGCAGTATTAAAATAAGTTGCCAAAGTGTCTTCATATCATGTCCATTAATAAATATGCTGCTCAAGAATTACTCATTATTTCATTTTAATGCCTGCCGAATGCATCGTACTTATCCATCTTGAACGTTTTGATTCAGAGGCAGTTCTCATCGGGCCAAACGAGTTAATAAAAACCGGTCTGATGCCACAAAAATTCAGGATGCCCCTTCGCATGGCTTTGTGGCCCGGAGCACCAAGAAACAGATAATAATACCACACAGGCGAATCCATCGTAACAACCAATCTTGCCGTCTTACCTTTGAGCAGTTGTTGCGGTTGAGCTTTATTTTTGGTGTAATGAAACGCAAAACCCGGCAAAAAAGTCCTGTCAATGAATCCCTTAAGCAATGCCGGAAAAGTTGCCCACCAGTTAGGATAGAAAAAGACAATATGTTCTGCCCAATCAATCAGTTCCTGCGATCGGAGAATATCCGGTTCTGGCTGCTGTGAGCCTTTGTAGCCTTCGCTAAAGTTCAGGTCAAACTTTAATTCATTCAATTTTAACTCCTTAACATTTGCACCTGAGGCTATTGCGCCATTCACATAGGCTGCGCTTAATTTGTCAACAAAGCTGTCCTGAACGGGATGTGCATGAATGATGAGGATGTTTTTCATTGATTTACCGCTTTGGCTTATTTTGTCTCAAGAGATAGTTTTATTACTTCGAGCATTGTCGTAACGAAATGAAATTCAATCCCTTTGATATAATCTTCTTTAATCTCGTTAAAGTCCTTTTTGTTTTCCTTTGACAGAATAATTTTGGTGACTTTACCTCTTTTTGCAGCAAGTATTTTTTCTTTGATACCGCCAACCGGAAGAACTTTACCTCTCAATGTAATTTCCCCGGTCATTGCAAGTGCAGGAATAACCTTTCTCTTTGTGAAAGCCGAAACTAAGGCAGTAAACATCGTAATTCCGGCAGAAGGACCGTCTTTCGGTGTGGCACCTTCAGGCACGTGAATATGCACATTCCACTTGTCAAACTCCTCAGCATCAAGTTGAAAATCAACAGCATGTGCTTTAAGATATGCAAATGCAATTGCGGCCGATTCCTTCATCACATCGCCAAGGTTGCCGGTAAGGCGCAACTCCCCTTTTCCCCGGCTCAGGCTCACTTCGATAAATAAAAGCTCACCTCCAACAGGTGTCCAGGCCAGGCCGGTGACTACGCCCGGAACCTCGTGCACAATTTCTGCATCACGATTGCCCATACCAACACCCAGAATCTTTTCCAGATCATTGGCTGTTAGCTTTTTATCATACGACTGTTCCATCGCAATGAATCTTGCTTTGCTCCGAATCAATCGTGCAATATTTCGCTCGAGTGATCTTACGCCGGCTTCACGTGTGTGTTCTTCGATGATTTTGCTCAAAACAGCCTTTGGAAACGAAAGATCAGAAGCTTTGAGTCCATGTTCATCCAACTGCTTGGGTATGAGATGTCGTTTTGCGATCTCAAGTTTTTCTTCGAGCAAATAGCCACTGATATCAATGATTTCCATTCTGTCGCGCAAAGCGGGGTGAATGGTACTCAGGCTGTTGGCCGTCGCGATAAACATTATTTTTGAGAGGTCATAGTCAACCTCAAGGAAATTATCATGAAAACGGTTGTTTTGTTCCGGATCAAGAATTTCAAGAAGTGCAGCCTGGGGATCGCCATTTACATTGTTTCCGCTCACCTTGTCAATTTCATCTAAAACAAAAACCGGATTTGACGATTTTGTTTTTTTTAGGTTTTGGAGAATTCTGCCCGGCATGGCTCCAATGTATGTCTTACGGTGTCCGCGCAATTCGGCCTCATCTCTCAATCCGCCCAGCGACATCCTGATGTATTTTCTGCCGACAGCTCTGGCGATTGATTTTCCAAGCGAAGTTTTGCCAACTCCGGGAGGCCCGACAAGACACAAAATGGGCGATTTCATATCCTGTTTAAGTTTATAAACCGCAAGGTGCTCAATGATTCGGTCTTTCACCTTATCAAGCCCGTAATGGTCCTGATCAAGGACGCGCTGTGCGTTGAGCAGGTCAAAATTATCAGTCGAAAACTCGTTCCATGGAAGTTCAACAAGAAACTCCAGGTAATTAAACTGCACACCATATTCAGCGGCCTGCGGGTGCATTCTTTGTAGTTTCGTCAGCTCACGGTGAAATATTTCTTCAACCTCCGAATTCCATTTCTTACGAGCAGCTTTTTCCTTTAAAACCTTAATTTCCGTTTCGTTTGGCGAACCTCCAAGCTCTTCCTGTATGGTTTTAAGTTGTTGGTTCAGAAAATAGTCACGTTGTTGTTTGTCGAGGTCTGTCTTTACTTTGCTTTGAATCTGGTTCTTCAGATCAAGCATTTGCAGCTCCTTGGTAAGCAGCTCAAGCACTTTTGATGCCCGCTCCTGAATATCCGAAATCTCAAGCAGTTTTTGTTTTTCTGAAGCACTGATATTGAGGTTGCTCGATACAAAATTTACCATAAATACCGGGCTTTCAATATTGTTAATCGCAAAGGTCGCTTCGCTTGGAATGTGAGGCGACTTTTCGATGATTTGAATTGACAAGTCTTTGATTGACTGTATCAATGCATGAAAACCTTCTTCGGATGGCAAGGCATCAGGGCTGTCAAAAACACCGACTTTTCCTTGAAAATACGGTTCTTCTTTGGTTATTTCCAACAAGCGAAAGCGCTTTTTACCCTGAATAATGACCGTAGTGTTTCCATCGGGCATTTGCAATGTTTTCAGAATTTGAGCCACAGTACCCACTTCGTGCAAGTCGGATGGTGATGGGTCTTCGATGCCGGGATCGCGCTGGGCGACAACTCCAATTACTTTTTCTTTTTTGTAGGCATCCTTTACAAGTCTTATTGATTTATCACGACCCACAGTGATAGGAAATACGACGCCCGGAAAAAGCACGGCATTGCGCAATGGCAGAATGGCTAAATCCTCAGGCAATTCTTCAGCATTCATCATTTGCTCATCTTCGGCAGAGAGCAAAGGAATAAACTCTGCCTCGGAATCCAGCAGATCGGTAACATTCATTAGCTTATTTTGATTTATCATAGATTTAAAAAGTGACAAATTGACACAAAGAATAATAATTCAACCTGAAACCCGCTGTAACAATTGATTTGTCAGCAAATTTCAGGTTGGGATAGCAAAGGTCAAAAGACGTGCCGAATAATGTCAGGCTCTCCGGTTTTTGTAAGTGAGACTGAAAATTTCGGAAAGTATCGCTTTTTCGTTTTTATCAAACGGCTTATTTCTGCGGGCAAAAACAACTTCGGCAGTTTTAATTGCTTTTTTCAGGTCGTAATCAATCAAACCTTGTGTGCCACCCCAGGAGAATGAAGGCACGAAGTTTCTTTGAAATCCTGATCCAAAAATATTTGCATTAACACCAACCACCGTTCCTGTGTTAAACATGGTATTGATTCCGCATTTCGAATAATCACCCATTATTGTGCCGCAGAACTGAAGTCCGGTTTGCACAAAACAATCTTCGGCATATGACCAAAGTTTGACTTCCTCATAGGTATTCTTAAGGTTTGAAGTGTTCGTGTCGGCACCAAGATTACACCATTCGCCCAGCACCGAATGACCAAGAAAGCCGTCATGCGCTTTGTTTGAATAGCTGAAGACAACAGATTGGGTAATCTCTCCCCCAACCTTTGAATAAGGACCGATCGTTGTCGGGCCGTAAATTTTGGCATCCATTTTCAATACGGCATGTTCGCAAAGGGCAAATGAGCCTCTTACTTTAGCACCTTCCATCACTTCAGCATCTTTTCCGATATAGATCGGACCTGTCGAAGCATTCAGGATCGCAAACTCAACCACTGCGCCTTCTTCGATAAATATGTTTTCAGGGTTTACACATCTGTTTGTAGAGGAGATTGGAGCAGATTTTCTACCTTTAGTAATTAATTCAAAATCATCACGAATCGCCTTGTCATTCAGATGAAAGATATCCCAGGTATTTTGTATTTTCAAAAAATCAATATCAGTATCAAACATCTCCATTTCTTCGTTGCTATCACCGATGTTTTCGAGCGAAACGGCATTTAAACACATGGCAATGATGGTGTCATCCTTAACAAGTGCTTGTCCTTCAGTAAGCTGACAAATTTTATCAACAAGTGATTTGTTTGGGCAAATTGAACCGTTAATAAGCATGTTTATGTCAGCTTTCACAAGTGGAAACTTCTGGCTCAGGTAAACTTCAGTCAGGCTCGATGTGGGAGCGTTAAGGTATTTCTCCCATTTTTCCCGAATCGTCAGAATTCCAATCCTGAGGTCGGCAACGGGACGGGTAAATGTCAATGGCAGCAAGTTGTTGCGCGTGGCGCTGTCAAAAAGAATGTAGTTCATGTCTTTACCGTGTTTAATATTCAGTCTGTTTGGGCTTTTACTTTGAAACAAATATAAATCAAATTCTTAAACTTTTCACATCGCATGTGAAAATGTTATTCTCTCAAAAAAAAATATGCTATATATGTGATAATAAGCAAAAAGGCCTTTGTCCATGTTGAACAAAGGCCTTTTAAAATACTTGAACAAGCAATTATTTTGCGCGTACTTCGTAATGCTTTTTGTATCTGTTCTTGAATTTATCCACACGACCTGCTGAGTCAACAAGTTTCATCTTACCTGTATAGAAAGGATGTGATGTATGTGAAATTTCAAGTTTTACGACAGGGTATTCGTTACCGTCTTCCCAAACTATGGTTTCCTTTGTGCGCACGGTTGATCGTGTCAGGAAACTATATTCATTGGACATATCTTTGAAAACAACCAGTCTGTAATCTTTTGGGTGAATGTCTTTTTTCATCGCTTACCTTGGCTTAATTAACATTTTTAAGGGCTGCAAAATTACTATCTTTCAGTAAAATGACAAAACTTTTTTGTGTTTTTTTTCGTTTTTTATTTATCTTCAGAATTTCGATAATAATTTGCCGGCTGAGTTTATTTAAAAAATTCTGTAATTCATTCAATATGTGATAGTTTAGACAGGAATAGCATGGTATCCACTCCATCAGCAAAATCAGATAAGCCCGGATATTGTGCTTGTCCAAATGGCAGCGAGTCTTTCCATTCACCATTTTTTGATACGATACATTGGAGAGAATCCTTGTTCAGCGCTATCTCGCCTGCCAGATCAGCCGTGTTTTTGTAAGTGTCGTAGTGCAATACAGAAACCGGCGATGAAAATGATTGATCCTGTTTTAGTATCAAAAAACCATTGTCGAAGTGCGGCGTATTGTTGATCAGCAAAATTGCTTTGTTGTACTCATAATTATTGAAGTAGGCTGAATGATTTTTTAGCGAACCGAAGTTGGCAAAACCCTCAAAAAGTTGTGAGATATCATAATTCTCAGGCAGGTAAACTTTAGAAACATTTCTGCAGCCAAGTCCGAAAAACATAAAAATATCATCTCCAAGTGCTGCAATATCGTCTGTACTTTCTGTTCCGTCAATGATGGCGATGCTGTTTCGGTTTTTCCGGATAATATGAGGGTATCCGGCAAAATAATAGTCGAAATAGCGCGCAGTATTGTTGCTTCCGGTTGCGATCACCGCATCAAAGTCTTTGAGCTTTTCCTGTGTGAAATGAATGAATGATGCGAAGCGCGGCTCTATCTCAACCAGCATTTCGGTAATCGCCGGCAACAAAAATGGATCGTCGGAAGATAATTTTCCAAGGAAGACCTTTCCACTTATAAGCACACAAAGAAAATCATGGAATCCAACCAACGGAATATTGCCTGCCATGATGACAGCAACAGTTTCCGGTGTCTCACAGTCCCGGATTGGATAATGGTTTGTCCATTGGTACAATGAGCCGGAGGTTAGCATAAACGCTATTCCGGATAAAGCAGAATTGATGCTGGGAATTGTAAACCATTTATTATGCAAGGAAGATTTCAGCACGGCTGATGCAAGACTACTTGTTTCATTGTGCCAGTCGAAGCTGCCGGAATTAACATTTATATCATGGTCTTTGAGCACTTTTCCAAGCTTTTCAAAGGCCATCAACCTATCATACAGAGGTATGGTCATATACTTATTTAAAACGTTTGCGAAAGTACAGATTTCTTTCGTTAAGAGATTCACAGAAATAAGAAAATCTTATCTTTGCTCAAAAATTATTTGTGTTTTGAGCTATTCAAATCAATCCCATTACCACTATGAAAAAGCATAACTTTTACGCAGGTCCGTCTATCCTGCCAGATTACACCATTGAAAACACAATCGCTGCATTGAAAGATTTTGCAGGGACAGGTCTTTCATTAATGGAAATTTCTCATCGCAGCAAGCAATTTGTTGCTGTTGTTGATGAAGCGGTTGCATTGTTCAAGGAGCTGTTAAATATTCCCGAGGGTTATTCAGTGATTTTTTTGGGAGGAGGAGCAAGTTTGCAGTTCAGCATGGTTCCGTTTAACCTGTTGAATAAGAAAGCTGCCTATCTCAACACCGGCGAATGGGCCTCCAAAGCCATCAAAGAAGCAAAACTGTTTGGAGAGGTTGCTGTTGTGGGCAGCTCTGAAGAGAAGAAGTTTAATTTTATTCCCCGTGGCTATGAGGTGCCGGCTGATGCCGACTATTTCCACATCACGACAAACAACACAATTTATGGAACCGAGATTCTTGAAGACCTTGAAGTAGGAGTTCCTTTGGTGGCTGATATGTCATCAGATATTTTCAGCCGGGTTATTGATGTATCCAAATATGTGTTGATCTATGGCGGAGCACAAAAAAATCTGGCCCCGGCCGGAGTGACCTTTGTTATTATAAAGGATGAGATTTTAGGAAAAGTTGACCGGGTAATTCCAACGATGTTGAAATATTCGACACATATTTCAAAAGAATCTATGTTCAATACACCGCCCGTTGTTCCCATCTTTGCAGCGCTTCAAACATTGAAGTGGTTAAAGGCGGCAGGTGGAGTTGCCGAGATGGAAAAGATAAACATCAAAAAGGCTTCTGCACTATACGCTGAAATTGATCGCAACAGCTTGTTCAAAGCAACAGTTCCGGAGGCAAAAGATCGTTCACGCATGAATGTGTGCTTTGTTATGAACGATGGCTTTGAGGAGCTCGAAAAAGAATTCAATGATTTTGCCACTGAGCGAGGAATGATCGGGATCAAAGGTCATCGTTCGGCCGGAGGTTTCCGCGCATCGCTTTATAACGCCCTCCCCTATTCGAGTGTTGAAGCCCTTGTGGCAGTGATGCAGGAATTTGAAAGCACGAAAAAATAATATGAGCATGAAAAATATTTTGGTTGCGACAGACAAACCATTTGCAAAAGTTGCTTCAGATCAGATAAAAAATATCATTGAAGAAGCCGGGTATGTTTGTAATTTTCTGGAAAAATATCCAAATCAGGACGCACTTATCGCCGGGGTTGGTGAAGCAGATGCTATCATTATCCGAAGCGATATTATTGACAAAGCAGTTTTAGAGGCTGCAAAAAACCTCAAAATTGTTGTTAGAGCCGGAGCCGGCTATGACAATGTTGATCTTGCTTCTGCAACTGAAAAAGGTGTGGTTGTGATGAATACGCCCGGGCAAAACAGTAATGCTGTAGCCGAGCTTGCATTGGGCATGATGGTTTATCAGTTGCGCAATCACTTCAACGGATCGTCTGGAACTGAGCTATTTGGCAAGAAACTTGGCATTCATGCTTATGGCAACGTCGGCAAACATGTTGCACGTATTGCAAAAGGTTTCGGGATGGAGGTGTATGCCTTTGATCCTTTTGTGAGTAAAGAAATCATTGAAAAAGATGGAGTTATACCTGTTGGGAGCATTAATGAACTTTACGGAACGTGTCAGTTTGTATCGCTTCACATACCGGCTAATGCCCAAACAAAAAAATCAGTCAATTTTGAGCTGCTTTCTTTGATGCCTGCGCAATCAATGTTGGTGAATACGGCACGAAAAGAAGTCATCTGCGAAGAAGGTCTCAAACGAATATTCTCTGAGAAAAAAGGATTCACTTACGTGTCAGACGTTGCACCCGATAATCTTGCCGATCTTGCGGAATATGCTGAGAGAATGTTTGTTACCCCCAAAAAGATGGGCGCTCAAACCGCCGAAGCCAATATCAATGCAGGCATTGCAGCAGCGCAACAAATTATCGCTTTTTTCAAACACGACGACATCACTTTCAAAGTAAACTGAGCATCTAATTACCTACTAAATTTCAAAAATCATGAGCTATGAAGTGAATGAAATCAACAGCAAACAAATGACTTTTTTCAGGTTTGAAGACCTGAGAATTTATCATAAAGCACTCGATTATATTTTTTGGGTTCAAAGCATCAACCAGCAATTTTCGGGCAATGCCGACAAGGCCTTATCAGCCGGTTTTTGTGAGGCTGCACGACAGGTGGCATTGCGAATTGCTGAAGGATCGGCACGTGAAAAACATCAGTTTATTCAATATCTTAAAGAAGCAAAAAGCTCAATCAGAAGTTGTCTTGTGTATGCAACGATTGCCCATAAACACGGCTATATCACTGATACGGAAGAGGATGAGTCGAGAAATCAGCTGATGGAGATGACAAAGATGCTTGGCGCCCTCATCACATCGCTTCAAAAAGGCAATGCTGCTCCTCAGGACCAATACGATGAAGAGTTTTATCCGGCGAAAAGCTGGTAGTTAGTAAAAATAATCAATAATTTATGGCAATACTTAAAGCATTTAAAGGATGGAGACCAGCTGTTGAAATTGTTAAAGAACTGGCTTCCAGACCGTATGACGTTTTAGATTCAGACGAAGCTCGCATTGAAGCTGCCGGCAACGCACACAGTCTGCTCCATGTTATCAAACCCGAAATTGATCTTCCGGCCAATGTGGATCACTACGCCCCTGAGGTATATTTCAAGGCGAAGGAAAATTTTGAGCTGTTCAAAAAAAATCAGTGGCTGGTTCAGGATACAGATGATATGTTGTATATCTATGCTCAAACGATGAATGGAAAAACCCAATATGGTATCGTTGGGTGTGCTGGTGTGGAGGATTATTTGAACAATGTAATCAAGAAACATGAGCTGACCAGGCCAGATAAGGAAGAAGACCGCATGAAACATGTGCGTATCACCAATGCCAATATGGAGCCTGTGTTTTTTACCTATCCGGCCAACAAGGAGATTGACCAGCTTGTTGAAATGATCGTAAAATTTGAAAGCCCTGTTTATGATTTTACAGCTGATGACGGCTTTGGCCATCATTTTTGGGTTATAAAAAATAAAGGCACAATAGCCCGGATCATTGAATTGTTTGCTGCCATGCCGGCAACTTATGTAGCTGACGGGCATCATCGCACTGCCGCTGCGGCGCTTGTTGGCAATGAGAAAAAAAATGCCAATCCAAATCATACCGGAGAAGAGGAGTATAACTATTTTCTGGCTGTGCATTTTCCTGACAATCAGCTTACGATTATTGACTATAACAGGCTTGTAAAAGACCTGAATGGTTTAACAAGTGACGAATTTTTGCATCAGCTTGAAAATGGGTTTGTTGTGGAGAAAATGGGCCATGAAATCTATAAACCCGGTCGTTTGCATGAATTCTCAATGTATCTTGAAGGAGAATGGTATGCTCTAACTGCCAGGGAAGGTACTTATGATGACAATGATCCCATTGGTGTTCTGGATGTAACGATTCTTACCAATCAGGTACTCGCACCTATTCTGGGTATCGAAGACCTGAGAAGATCCAAAAGGATTGACTTTGTTGGTGGAATCAGGGGGTTAGGCGAGTTGAAAAGGCGCGTTGACAGCGGCGAAATGAAACTTGCCTTTGCGCTATATCCAGTTTCGATGGATCAACTGATACATATTGCCGACACCGGAAATATTATGCCACCAAAAACCACCTGGTTTGAGCCCAAACTCAGATCGGGTCTTGTCGTTCACACACTTGATTAATAAGATATTAAAATGGAAGCAAAAGAAAAAGTGTTGCAGGTGATGCAACAAAGTAACCAGCCCATGCGGCCGGGAGAAATAGCCGAAGCAGTCGGGCTTGATAAAAAAGATGTTGACAAAGCCATTAAACTTTTGAAGGACAGTGAATTGATTTACTCTCCTAAGAAATGTTTCTATCAGGCGAAATAATTCAACGCCTATCACAGGTGAAAACAAAAAAGGCCTCATTTTGAGGCCTTTTTTATTGTGTTTAAGAGATCTATTCAAAGCTGTAGCCGTAAACCGACATGATCTTCCTGATGATATCAGTGTTGTCGTAGAAACCTGTAAAAGCTTCAGCTCCGGGGCCAAAAGCATAGACCGGCACCATAATCCCGGTATGATCGCCGGTGCTGTAGGCAAACCGGATACTTCCTTTTAGAGCACCCTGAGGGAAAGTAAGTCCGCCAGTTTCATGGTCGGCTGTCACAATAACCAGGGTTTCCGGATTTTTTTCTGCAAAAGCAAGAACTTCCCCGACTGTTTTGTCAAAATCGCGCATTTCGGCAAGCAGATAGGATGAATCATTGGCATGGCCTGCCCAATCTATTTGAGAACCTTCGATCATCAGAAAAAAGCCTTTGTTGTTTTTGTTCAAAACTTCAAGTGCAAATCGTGAGCCATCGGGTAAGTGATCGCCCCTACCCTCTGACATTTTGGGAGGATGAACGCTATCGGTAAGAACGTAAACATTGTTGTATTTTGCAAAATCTGTTGTTGGGATAGCTGGCAAAACGGCAATACCTTTTGAGCCAATTTCGTTCGTCAATAACCTTCCATCCTTCCGCTGATTAAAATGCTTCAATCCACCACCAACTACAACATTTACAGGCGAATCGAGATAATCGAGCGCGATGGCCTCGAAATTGTTGCGGCTAATGTCTTTTGCAACAAAGCTGGCAGGTGTGGCATGTGTTACAGCACAGCTAACAACAACCCCTGTTGAAAGACCCAGGTTACCAAAAATATCGAGCATGCTTGGAACAGCAGTGCTGTCAGGTTTCATGCCAATCATCCCGTTTTTGGTTTTAAAACCGGTAGCAATGGCTGTACCTCCTGCACCAGAATCAGTTACATCATTATTGGCCGAATAGGTAGTCATCATTCCCATATGTTTAGCTTTGAGAATGTTAAGCTGTTCTGTTGATGCCGTCTGGGCAGCATAAACCTGTGCCAGCCCCATACCATCGCCAATTAACAATACAACGTTTTTCGGATGCCCTGCCGTTCCCTTTTCCTGAGAAAAAGCACCATTAAAAAAGAAAAGAGCGGCAACGAGGAGCCAGATTTTGATGAAAGATGTTGTTCTAAGCATGTGATTTAATTTTGAAGTTCAAAGATAGTAATTTCAGGCATGATACCAATTCGACCGGGATATCCGATCGAACCGATGCCACGGTTTACATAGAGCATTTGATTTGTTTTATCGTTTGAATAAAGCCCGGCCCACTGCTTGTAAATATATTGAGCAGGACTCCATTTGATGCCGGGGATTTCGATTCCAAATTGGAAACCATGCGTATGACCACTCAAAGTGATGTCAATGTCGGGGAAATCTTTCAAAACAACAGCTTCCCAATGACTGGGATCATGAGACAGCAGGATTTTAACAGGCACATCCGGCATATCTTTCATAGCTCCGGTTAAATCACCAAGTTGTGGAAATCTCGGATTTTGTCCCCAATTTTCAACGCCTATGATTCCGATTTGACTTGCATTTTTGCTGATGATAATATGTTCGTTTTTAAGCAGTTTCCAATTTATATCTTCAAAGAAACGATACAAATCCAGCATATTCTTTTGTTTGTCCATTGGGCTGTCCCAACGCACATAGTCGCCATAGTCATGGTTTCCAAGAATTGCTAAAACACCATCAGCTGCCTGCAAACCGGCCAGGGTTTCTTTAAACCTGAAGGCCTCATCAGAAGTATAATTAACGAGGTCGCCTGTAAAAACAATCAAGTCAGGTTGCAGGTCATTAATGAGTTCAACTGCTCTGCCAAGTGCTTCTGTTCCGGACCATGAGCCAAGATGCATATCAGAAAGCTGAACTATTCTGTATCCATTAAAATCAGCGGGGAGGTTTTTAAGCGTTAAAACAACAAACTTTGTTGAGAAATCATGAACCCATTTAAACATACCAACAAGCATGGTCCCTAGAATAAGGCCTCCTGAAGCCATGGTGGTGTTTTCGAGAAACTTTCGGCGCGTAATTTTCGACACCGAACGATCCGACGATTGTTTGCTCCTGTTTTTTACTCTGACCCCAATATATTCTATAAATCTCACACTGTCAGCAACTAACAAAAGCACTGCCATGAATAATTTGGCCACATAGAACGAAAATATTGTACCAAATAAAAGGTTTCTCAGGGTTGGCGCCCAGTTTTTTCCAGGAATAAAAATCATACTGATTGCTGATCCTGCAAGCAGAACCAACGGAAGCCAGTAAATGATTATCGCGAAAGCCTTGAGAAAATTATTGTAGGTAAAGACCTTACGTTTGAATAAACCCCACACATAGAGGTCGAGCAAAAATAACAGCACCAATGCAGGATAGCGGTTCAGGTTTTTCGGGAAGACCAGCGCTGTTAAAAAAAAACCTGCTACAACAAAAAGCAGGAACAATACAACTTTAATTATTTTCCGATACTTCATAAAGTGCGGCAAAAATAATCATTAAGCCTCAAACCATGCAGCATTTTAAAAATTTAACCAAATCTTCATCTTTGCACTTGCACATTCTGCATGAAACATACTTTCCAGACATTGGTAATCAAACACTTATAATGGAGTAAAAAAAATACACCTAAAAATTTGCATGTACAGAACATTTGGTTAATTTTGCACCTCCAATTTAGGGAATCGTTCTTCAAATATCGGGGCATAGCGCAGCCCGGCTAGCGCACCTGCTTTGGGAGCAGGGGGTCGCAGGTTCGAATCCTGCTGCCCCGACACAATAACATCTCTTGGATTGGAGAGGTGGGTGAGTGGCTGAAACCAACAGTTTGCTAAACTGTCGTACTCTACAAGGGTACCGGGGGTTCGAATCCCCCCCTCTCCGCAAAACCTTGTTGTTCAAAGTATTACCGTTGAAACTTAAGTGTTTCAGCGGTTTTTTTTGCTTTATTGAATCTATTTGAATGATAGAACAAGCAGGTCAAAAATGAGTACCGGACAAGAATAAAACTTTAAACCGGAATAAGCACGGAACATTAACTCCTTCTGTTTTATTCGTTTAAATCATTTACAACAAATTGATTAACCGAATCTGAAGTAAAAAAAAAGATGCTGGTTGATTTCCAGCATCTTTAATCTATCGAGTGAGAATACCCCAGTCAAAAAACCATAAGCTAAAGAACTCCTTCATCGTATGCTTTTTCGCCATGAAGACCAATATCAAGGTCGCTTTTTTCAACCTCTTCTTCAACCTTAACCGGCGTGATCATATTGATTACGATCAAAGACAAGTATGTGAAAATGAATGCATAGATGGAAGCTGCAACAACAGCAACGATTTGTTTTACAAGGAAAGTAGCATTACCATAAATTAGCCCGTCAACCCCGCTGCTATTTATCATTTTTGATGCGAAAACACCCAAAAGAATGCTACCCAAAACACCACCAACACCGTGAACTCCCCACACATCAAGTGCATCGTCCCATTTCATTCTGTTTTCGAAATAGACAGCATAGTAGCACACCACACCTGCCAGCACGCCAATGATTGGAGCCGACCACACCGGAACGAAACCGGCGCAAGGGGTTATTGTTGCCAAACCCGCGATTGAGCCAGTGAGCAAGCCTACAAATTTTGGTTTTCGCTCGTGTGCCCATTCGATCACCAGCCAGGCAATTGTTGCAAAGGAAGCAGCTATGTCAGTATTAAGAAAAGCAACCGACGTAACAAAGTCAACAGCAACTTCGCTACCGGCGTTGAAGCCGTACCAACCAAACCATAACAATCCGCTGCCAATGGCAACCAACGGGATGCTGTTTGGAGTTGAGGTTTTATCAACCCTGGCTTTGACATAAAACACCGAAGCAAGCGCAGCAAAGCCGGCTGTTGCATGAACCACGATTCCACCCGCGAAGTCCAAAACGCCCCATTGTGCCAACAATCCGCCACCCCAAACCATGTGTACGAAAGGATATTAAACAAGTATTTGCCAAACAGTTAAAAAAATCAGGTAGGCTTTGAAATTGATGCGGTTAACGAAAGCCCCGGTGATAAGCGCCGGAGTAATGATGGCAAACATCATTTGGTAAGCAACGAAAACCAGTTCGGGAATTTTACCGTTTGAGTACATCGAGTCAATGCTGATACCGCTCAAAAATGCTTTGTCGAGGTTGCCGATAATGCCACCTTCGCCACCGCTAAAGCAGAGTGAATAGCCGAAAGTTACCCACAAAACTGTTGTTCAGCCAAGTGAGACAAAACTTTGGATCATAATCCCAAGAATGTTGCGTTTGGTGGCTAAACCACCATAGAAAAATGCTAGTCCGGGAGTCATGAGCATTACCAAGCTGGTAGCCAACAACATAAACCCGGTTGAACCTGTGTCAATCATAAAAATTGTTTGTTAAAAGGTTAATTTATTGAGCTAATGTGATTCCAACAACAAACCATGCTGATGAGGTTTGAGGATTGAAAATAAGTGAAGTCTTTAAGGGCAAACTAAATTTCTCAGTAATTTCTATTTCCCTGGAAACTGTGAGACCAAGGTTTACAAGCCCGGCTTTTGAACCATAGGCACCCGCTGCAGGGGTGAAACCGGCAAAAAGGTCGGCGCTGTATTTATATAACCCGAAAGTGTATCCTGCCTCGATATAGGAAGAATAATAGGTTTCCTGCTCAGCATCTTTTTGGGTATTATAACCCCATCTTTTGTCGTTGCCATAGAAAAACATATTTGCCTGTATCCAAAACGGATATTTTCCCGGGCTTTTGTAGCCAAGGCTGGCTTCGAAAGTATGAGAAGTGCTGGTGTCGCCATAAACAAAGTAGCGTCCATCGGGCGAAAGAGGCATTCCATCAAGTTGCGGAATGTAGTAGTCAGTTACAATAGCATAAAAATCAGAAAAGCTCGCTTTCGCATACAAATCGAACTCTTTAAAGCAATTGGTAGTTGAAACAGCACTCCAGCTCCCGATTTCAAAATTACCAAACGAGAACGAGACAAATGGCTGAATGCTTGGTGAATCGCCAAAATCGGTGCCTCTCCAAACATAGCGGCTGAACAGGTCAACACCTGCGTTAATCTCAACTGTAGCCCGGCTTACATTCGTTTCCGTATCCTCACCCAACAGGACCCCTTGCATCAGGTAGCAAACCAGAACAAGAATAATCGAAATTTTTAATCTAAATACCATAAACAGAAGATTTTAAGTTTCACCAAATGTAGCAAGGCGATAATTAGCCTGCAATAAGATAAAACTGTAAATCAGTCTGGGTATTTGGCTTATTGAATAGATGAAATCCCTATAAAAGATTGCTTATTTCACCTCAATTATTTTGTGTGAAACTGCATATAAAACGAGCTCAGCGGTGTTTTTGAGTTTGAGCTTCTGCATGATATGATTCTTGTGGGCATCCACCGTTTTTGGACTTATAAATAGCATGTCGGCAATCTCTTTGTGTGTTATGCCACTGGCAACAAGTTTCAGAATCTCGATCTCGCGCAAGGTGAGGTCTTCGTTCGTCATTAAATGATTTTCTGCCCGGCTTCTTTGAATAGCATTTTTTAAAAAGCTATCCGAGATGCTCTTGCTGAAATATTCAGCCCCTTGTGCAACACAACGTATTGCTTCGAGAAGTTCGGTTTTTGAGGTATCCTTTGGAAGATATGCCTTTGCTCCTGCCTGGGTTGCTTTAAAAACAAATTCATCATTGGTGTGCATGGATAAAATCATCACACGCACCGCAGGAAATTTTTCCGAAATCAATTTGGTTGTCTCGATGCCTGACATTCCCGGCATTGAGATATCCAGGATGACAAGATCTACCTTTGTTTGATTCAAAATATCAAGTAGTTGCTTGCCATCAGAAGCTTCGTCAACAACTTCGATATCAGACTGATCAACCAGCAAAGCTTTCATTCCATCACGAAAAATGCGGTGATCGTCAACCAAAATCAACTTTATTTTGTGCGTCATGCCTGAAGGGGTATTTTAATGTTTATATGGGTTCCGGACTCACTTGAAGAATGGATTCGGCACTCACCATGAAGAAGCTCTACTCGTTGCCGGTTGTTGAGCAATCCATTGCCTTTGATGCTTGAGTTTTAACTGTCAAAACCTTTTCCGTTGTCAACAAAACTCACATAAAGATCATTTTCATAGGCATACATCGTTACATCGGCACGGCTGGCTTTGGCATGTTTGACGATGTTGTTTATTGCTTCCTGTGCTATGCGGTAGATGTAAACCTGGGTTTTTTCATTGATATTGTCAGGGATGTCCTGGCTTTGAAATTCAAACAATGTGGTTGAGTGCGTCGAAGTTTCTTTACACAAGGTCAAACACGCCTGTTCCAATCCGAAAACCTCCAATACGGGTGGCAACAGATTGGCTGTAATTTGCCTGATTTCATTAATTGTTTTCAACAGGAGGCGTTGGGTTTCGGCAAGAAGTTGGTTATTTTTATTACAGGGTTGGTGTGTAGCCTGTTCAAGTTTCAGGTTGATTGCAAGCAATGATTGTCCGAGGCTATCGTGCAAATCGCGCGAAAGACGCCTGCGTTCTATTTCCTGTCCGTCAATCAATGCGTTGAAGCGCTTCGTTTTCTCTGATTCCAATTCAATTTTTTGGGCAATCAACTGGCTTGTCATCCGGTTGAAGGTTTTTGTCAACACACCAATTTCGTCTGAAGAACTCACATTGAGTCGGATATCGAAATTTCCGCTACCGATCTGTTCGCTCGCTTTTTGCAACCTTTTAAGTGGTATGACGATTTTTCTCGCAGCAAAAATCGCAAACAAAAAAATGGAGGCCGAAATGATGACACTGATGAGTAAAATGCTGTTTCGAATAGAATCAACCGGGATCATCGCTTCATGTTCGTCCATCTCGGCTAAGATAATCCAATTCAAATCATTTTGACGAAATGGGCCATAAGCGCTTAAATATGAAACACTGCGATAGTCCTGCACAAAGGCTTTCCCGGAAAACCCATTCAATCCATTTATAACAGATTCATTTTTAACACTTTGTAGCAAGGTCACATTTTCTTTGAATCGTGAACTGCTACGCATTAAAAAATCTGCGCCAACTAAATAGCTTTCACCGGTTTGCCCCAAGCCACTATCTTTCGATTTACTAACCATGATGGCATTTATTGCAGACTGAGGAATATCCAGTAATAAATAGGAATTGCTCCCTTCGATGTAGGTCAGCATAAACAAACTGCTTTGTTGTGGCGACAAATCAGCATAAACCACTTTATTCGTTTCAGACACGCGATTGATCATATTTTCAAGCACTTCAGATGAAATCTCCGGCACTTTTTTTTCACCTTCCAAATGAATAAGCTCTTTTGCGGGAGACATATCCATAGGCCGCTGTAATAGGCAGGATGGGCGGTGGGAAAGAGGGAATCGGGCTGATGAAGTTTCTGCTCAAGCCCAATCTCAGCTATTTGTTTGGTTGATATTTCATTGGCCCTGCGTATCAAATCCGTTTCACGATCGTTAAAAAATGTTTCAAGACGGCTCGATTTTTCGAGCCGAAGGGTAATCAACTGATCAAAAGTTCTGTTGATAAGTGCTTGTTTTGTAATAAGATAGGTTATTGATCCTATTATTACAATAATAATCATTGCAACCGTTACAAGATACAGAATCAAGCGTTCGGAGATTGATGTACTCTTCATCCCGGATTTTAATGTGTTGCGCAAAGTTATCCGAAATCCAGGTCTGTTTCTTGGCAGATACGAAAAAAGAAGCCGCTAAACCATGTATTCGCTTGAAAACCGGGAGATTGGAATCATTTTTAGACTTCACAGCAGAAATAAAGCGCAAATTACTTTATGTCGCATTTCATGCTATCATACATTAATAACCAAACAGAACATCACGACTGATAACAACGACTTTGTAGCGGATTAAAATGAACTAAGCAATTATGATCAATTAAGCTGATTATCTTTGTGTAAGCCTAAGGCAGTTAGAAATCATAATAAACAACGTACTCATGAAGAAAAACTATATCCCTGATCCGTTGGTCCTGGCCATTCTACTCACATTTATAACCATGGCATTGGCTTTTTTCTACAATTATGAACGATTTGATGTACTTGAAAATGCAGTGAACATCATAAGTTGGTGGAATAAAGGGATTTGGGATTTGTTAGCCTTCACCATGCAAATGGTGCTGATACTTCTTTTGGGCTATATGATAGCCATTTCGCCACTCCTTGAAAGACTGTCCGACAAGCTTATCCGGTTTACGGAGAGGCCCGTAACAACAGCAATGATCGTCATTTTCACGAGTTTAGCAGCCGGATTTCTTAATTGGGGTCTCGCCTTGGTGTTCAGTGCCATTTTTGTCAAAAAAATCGGTTTGCAGGCACGGTTAAAAAAACAGAAAATCAATTACCCTTTGCTTGGTGCATCGGCATATGTGTGCATGATGGTTTGGCATGGCGGCTTATCGGGTTCGGCACCACTGACTGTTGCGACAGCAGGACATTTTCTTGAAGCCAAAACAGGTGTTTTGGGTCTCGAAAGGACAATTTTCTCATCAATGAATCTTTTGGCTACAGTGCTTATATTCACCATCTTACCAATACTTACCTGGATTATTGCGAAAAAATCAATTGGCCAGATTCCTGTTTTCGATCAAAAAGAAGCTGTTTCATCAATTTCGGAAAAGCAACAACAAACTAAACTCAGCTGGATGCAGTTGACAGGTTTTCTTATTGTTATCGGACTGATTGCCAGAATGTTTATAACAGACAAAGGTCTTTCATTCGGATTAAATGAAATCAACCTTTTATTGTTTGGATTTGTATTGATCTTATTGCCCGAAGCGGGTATTTTCACAAAAACAGCTTCGACAGCCATTGGCAGCACCACCGGTATCATCCTCCAATTTCCATTGTATGCAGGCATTATGGGCTTGATGAAGCAGTCCGGCTTGCTGGAAGGGATGACACATTGGTTTATAACTATCTCAAATGCAGACACTTTTCCACTAATGGCATTTTTAAGTGCTGCCATCGTAAATCTGTTTGTTCCGAGTGGAGGCGGACAGTGGGCTGTTCAGGGACCACTGCTGACAGATGCCGCCACAGCCTTGGGCGTTGATCCTGCAAAGGCAGTGATGGCGCTCGCTTACGGCGATCAGCTCACAAACATGATGCAGCCATTTTGGGCTTTACCGCTATTGGCAATCACAGAACTAAAAGCCGGTCAGTTTATCCGCTACAGCTTGCTGTATATGCTTCTTGGGTTAATCATTTTCACTTTTGTCTTGCTTTAGAATTCCGCAATTATAATGGATGCACTTCACACATGAATCAATTACAATCATTTACAAATTATCTTAAGCTGGAAAAGTCGCTTGCTGCAAATTCAGTGGAGGCTTACATACATGACATCACCCTGTTGGCGCGTTTTCTGGAATCTAGGCAAGATGCGAGGCATCTTGATCAAATGGGCAAGAAAGATATCAGAAACTTCCTCGAACATCTCACCGACCTTGGGTTGGCCGAACGCTCGCAAGCGCGCATTGTTTCTGGATTGCGGGCATTTTACGGATATCTGCTGATGGAAAAACAAATTGATGCAGACCCAATGCAACTTATTGAAACACCATCACTTGGAAGAAAACTACCGGAGATATTATCGGTTGACGAAATTGACACGATGATAGCGTGTATTGACCTTAGCCAGCCCCAAGGGTTCAGAAACAGGTGTATGATCGAACTTATGTATGCCTGCGGACTGCGTGTTTCAGAACTTATCTCTGTTAAAATCAGCAATATATTTAAAGAAGAAGGATTTGTGAAAGTGATTGGAAAAGGCGACAAAGAGCGGCTTGTTCCGGTGGGCAGAAACATGCTAAAACAGCTTGACAGCTATTTGCATGACTACCGCGTGCACCTGAATCCAAAGCGGCAATACAGTGATGTACTTTTCCTTAACAGCCGTGGAAGTGGCCTGTCCCGTCAGATGGTTTTTCTGATGATAAAAGACGTTGGTAAAAAAGCCGGTATTCATAAAAACATCAGTCCACACACCTTCAGGCATTCATTCGCAACCCATTTGCTCGAAGGAGGTGCCGACCTGAGGGCCGTTCAGCAAATGCTTGGCCACGAAAGCATCACAACAACAGAGATTTACACGCACATTGAAACAAGCTTCCTTCAGGAAACCATCACGAGCTACCATCCACGGTCAAAACGGTAAATTATTCGTCTGTTTCAATTTCGCCGGCCTCGTTTACAAGAACACCCCAGTTAACAGCCAGCAATTCTTCACCATCGTAGAAAAAGTCAACAAGCGCATCTTCATACGTTATGCGCAGTTCACCTTCCTCCTCCTCTTCTTCAGGCGTTGCATATCCATGTTCGGCCATCAGTGACTTAACTTCGTCCGGTTTCATTTCGAAAACCTTCTTTCCGAACAAGACTGCATCCGGGTTGTCGGTTTCGAAACATGACAGCACTGTTTTTGATACCCCCTCAAAAAAGATTGATGTTTCCTGGTCCCAGTAATGCAATACAATTGTATTCATCTGGTCATCGGTATCAAGATGATCAATCTCTTCAGCATCACCTATTTGATTGATGGTATCTTCGATGGTTTGGCCGAATTTCAATTCGCCAAAACCCTGGAGCAATAGAATGTCAAAAGTTGTTTTCATACAATAAAATCTCGTAATAGATGCGCTAAAGATAATTCATTGTTGGAATTGAGGCAAATAAAACTGCTTTTTTTGAGCAGAATTTTTTCAATGCGAATTGTTCAGGCGTAGCGAATTGCTTTGTAGGGCTGAATTGCATTGACAACCGAAACAGGAATCAGCATAGTGACTGACCATAAGATAAATACACCCAGATTTAAAATTACAAAATGAATCAGGCTGAGCTCCACGGGAACTTCAGAAAGGTAGTAGGACTCTTCTGGCAGTTTTAAAAATCCGAAGTTGGATTGTAAAAGGATGAGTATGATGGCAAAAATATTGCCCCATAACATGCCACTGAACAATATTCTGTATGAATTTATCAGGAATATACGCCTGATAAAGGCATTGTTGGCGCCCATTGCTTTGAGGATACCAATCATATTTGTACGTTCAAGGATGATGATTAAAAGTGTACTCACCATTGTGATACCGGAGACCAAAACCATGAGAATGAGAATGATCCACACATTCATATCCTGAAGTTCGAGCCAATCGAAGAGTTGAGGATTTTCTTCTTCTGCTGTTTTAACATCCAAATTGGCCGGCACAGCATAATAGAGTTTTCCGGCAAGACCGGCTGATGAAGTTTTTACATTTGTTGTGAGCTCAACAGCACCAAACTGTTCTGAGTTCCAGTTGTAAAGGCGCTGCACATGTTGAACATCGCCCAAAATATAACGTTCATCAAACTCAACAAGACCAGTTTCATAGATTCCGCTGACAATAAATCTCCGACCACGGGTGCGGGCATTGTCTCCATCAACGAACCACATGCGCAAAGGATCGTTCGTGTTCACCTTCAGCCTTGATGCAATTTTTTTTGATATAATAATCTCGTCAGAAGCAGCGCTGTCATTAAAGGCAGGTAGCCTTCCCCCGATGATTTTCGATGAAAGATATTTCCAGCTGTAGTCTGTTCCAACCCCTTTCAACACAACACCAAGAATTTCATTTTCAGTTTTCAGAATTCCGGCTTTTTCAGCAACTAATTGATAATGATCAATTTCGTCCGGATGGGATAAAAGCACTTCTTCAAGCTCGGTGGAGAAAGATAGCGGACTAGCTTCAACCGAAAGATTGTTATTGAGCGCGGTAATGCGAATATCAGCTACAAAACCTGTAACTTTGTCTCTGATCTGATTCTTGAAACCAATGACAACTGCCACTGAAATCATCATGACAGCTAATCCAATGGCAACACTCATGCGGGCAATCTGCACAATGGAAGAAGAAACCTGTTTGGCATTCAGTGAAAAAAGTCGGGAAGCAATAAAAGATTCAGGTCGCATTTTATCTTGTAATCGTGCAAAAATAAGCATTCTAAAGCAATGTTAAGAATTTCGACTTTTTCCTTCGTCACACTATCACTCATACTGCTGACTGTCCGGTGCGTCAACGCGCAGAAGCCGGTACTTAGAGAACAGCACCAAATTGAGAACGGAGCCGATCAAACCACGGCCTATCTTTCAATAATAAAAAATAAAAGAATCGGAGTTGTAGCCAATCACTCCAGCATGATCGGAAGTAAACATCTGGTTGATAGCTTATTAAAACATGGTATTGCTATTCAAAAGATTTTCACACCTGAACATGGACTTCGTGGGACAGCAGATGCCGGTGCTTCATTGGCTTCGGGTGTTGACAGCACCACGGGATTGCATATCGTTTCGCTTTATGGTGACAAAAAAGCACCTTCAGCTACTGATCTTCAGGATATTGAACTCATGCTTTTCGATTTACAGGATGTGGGCGTCCGGTTCTATACCTATATTTCGACACTCACTTATGTTATGGAGGCATGTGCCAAAGCAAACATACCATTGATCGTGTTGGACAGGCCCAATCCGAATGGATTCTATGTTGACGGCCCTGTGCTGGAGCCTTCATTTCAATCTTTTGTTGGGCTCCATCCTGTGCCTGTTGTTTATGGACTCACCATTGGAGAATACGCGTTGATGGTCAATGGCGAAGGATGGCTGAAAGAGCGATTGAAATGCGATTTGAATGTAATCAAACTCAAGGGCTATACGCATAATATGATTGTAAAGTTGAAGCTGCCGCCCTCCCCTAACCTCAGAAACTGGAAAGCAGTTTATCTTTATCCATCCTTGTGTCTTTTCGAAGGAACGGTAGTTAGTGTTGGTCGCGGCACAGATGTTCCATTCGAGGTTTATGGTCACCCGTTAATTGTAAGTGGCAGCTATAAATTTAAGCCAAAACCTGTTACAGGTGCAAGCAAACCAAAACTTGTCGGAGAATTGTGTTTTGGGTATAATTTAGGCTCAAATGCTGAAGATTTTGCACTCAAACCGGCTCAAATTGACCTGCATCCACTGCTTCAGACATACAAGGAGCTGGGAAATAAGACCAATTTTTTCAATAATTATTTTAAAACACTTTCCGGCACAGATAAGCTCCAAAAGCAGATTGAAGCCGGCCTGGATGCCATAGCGATCAGGGAAAGCTGGCAAAATGATTTGAACAGATACAAAAAAGTCAGGGTAAAATATTTGCTTTACCCTGACTTTGAATAGGGTTGATTACTAAAGTGTTTTTCCCGGATAAACTTTCAGGGCTTCCTCAAGCACCTTCATCGAAGCAGTCAGATCAGACACGTTAAGCACATAGCTTATTCTTACTTCGTCTTTTCCTCTTCCCTTTGTTGAATAGAATCCACTTGCTGGAGCGAGCATCACGGTTTGGTTTTCAAAGTGAAAATCTTCGAGGAGCCACTGGCAAAATCTGTCGGAATCGTCAATGGGCAGGCGTGCCACAACATAAAACGCGCCTCTGGGTGTCGGACAAAAAGCACCTTTCATCTTGTTGATGGATTCGACCACTACATTCCGGCGCTGGTAATACTCATCCAGCACTTCGACGAAATAGCTGTCGGGCGTATCTATGGCAGCTTCAGCAGCAATCTGTCCGAAACTGGGCGGACTCAATCTTGCCTGGGCGAATTTCAATGCAGTACGCATCACTTCTTTATTGCGCGAAATCATACAACCCACACGAACACCACATGCGCTATAACGTTTTGATACAGAATCAATAAGAATCACATTATCCTCAATACCTTTGAGATGCATACATGAATGATGTGTGTTTCCATCATAGCAAAACTCCCTGTAAACTTCATCCGCAATCAGATACAGATCATATTTCAGCACAAGCTGACGCAGTGTTTCCAATTCTTCTTCGGAGTATAAATATCCGGTTGGGTTGTTGGGATTACACACTAAAATCGCTTTGGTTTTCGGGGTTATAGATTTCTCGAAATCAGCAATTGGAGGCAGTGCAAAGCCGGATTCAATAGAAGAAACAATGGGTTTTACAACAACGCCTGCATTGATAGCAAAGCCATTGTAGTTGGCATAAAAAGGTTCGGGGATAATCACCTCGTCACCCGGATCCATTATTGTCTGAAAAGCAAAAAGTATTGCTTCGGAAGCACCGGCACCGATAATGATATCATCGGCTGTAACCTGGATGCCATGTTTTGTGTAGTAGGCTGCAAGTTTTTTGCGGTAGGACGGAATACCTGCGCTGTGCGAATATTCAACAACTTTTCCGCTGAAATTGCGAATAGCATCGAGCGCAACTTCCGGAGTACGAATATCAGGTTGGCCGATATTCAAGTGATAAACTTTCACTCCTCTTTTTTTTGCTTCATCGGCAAAAGGCACCAATTTTCGGATGGGTGATTCCGGCATCATGCGACCTTTCTGAGAGATTCCTGGCATAAGATCTTTAATTAAAATGGTTTTATCATTGGCTAAAGCAAAAAAGGCCGGCATATGCCGGCCAATGCTTTTGACTTAATTTACTTTGAAGGGGCTGAGGCAGCAGTTCCTGCAGCTTTTTCAGGCATCGCTTCTGTTGGAGGAACTTCAACTTCACCTTTGATCGTAAGTACAACACTCTTGTTGACAACAGCGTTGGACATTACGGTTACGGTTTTATGGAATTTTCCCTTGATGCTGGTGTTGTAGGTAACTTTGATTTTTTCGGTTTCGCCGGGTAAAATGGGCTGACGTGGCCAGGCAGGTACAGTGCAACCGCAGGAAGATCTGGGCTGCGTCAGTATAAGTGGTTCGTTACCGGTATTCTTAAATTCGAATTCGTAGGCACCATCGGCATTAAGTTTCATAACACCATAGTCATGGGTAGTTTCACTGAAAGAAATCTCAGGACCGTTGGCAGGTGTGGCAGTTTTGGCAGCTTCTTGTGCGAAAGTTGTTACTGAAAGAAGCAGAAGCAGTGAAAAAATAACATTTTTCATGGTTCAATAAAATTAGGTTTACGTTGCATTAGCGCTACAAAAGTACATTTTTTATTATGTCAAGTAAATTGATGTGAAAGTTTTAACACCTTTTACATTTTCGGATGACAAAAATACGCTTTGTTACATTTTTTTTGAAATACTATTGCCGGAATGCGGGAAATGTTTACTTTTGCACCTCCAAAACGGCGAGATAGCTCAGATGGTTAGAGCGTCGGATTCATAACCCGGAGGTCCCGAGTTCAACTCTCGGTCTCGCTACAAAGCCTGGCAACAAAATTGTCGGGCTTTTTTCTTTTAAATACTGCCCAAAACGAATATTTTTGCATTTATCATTTTTTGTAATATTCTCCTGAATTGATGAAAACATACATCCCGTTAGCAGAGAAGCTTCGTCCCGAGAATCTTGATCAATATATTGGTCAGGAACATCTGATTGGCAAAGATGCCATACTGCGAAAGGCTTTTGAATCCGGTAAAATACCATCGCTCATCCTTTGGGGACCACCCGGAGTTGGTAAAACCACGCTTGCCTATATTATCTCGAAACAGATGGGGAGGAGTTTTTTTGTGCTAAGTGCCATCAATTCAGGTGTAAAGGATGTAAGGGAGGTGATTGAAAAAGCCAGGATGCTGCCGGTGCCGCCCATATTGTTTATTGATGAAATTCATCGCTTCAGCAAGTCGCAGCAAGATTCGCTGCTGGGAGCCGTTGAAAAGGGTTTGGTGACTTTGGTTGGCGCCACAACAGAAAATCCGAGTTTTGAGATAATTGCTCCTTTGTTGTCGCGGTGCCAGGTTTATATCCTGAAACCACTCGAGCTTTCACATCTTCACACGCTTATTGACGCAGCAACAGCATCATTAGAGGCCGACAGAAAGATTAAGGCCGTGTTTGAAGAGCGCGAAGCACTTTTGCAGATCAGTGGCGGTGATGCACGCAAACTTCTCAATGCCATAGAGTTGGTGGTCGAGGTTATGTCGTCTGATACAGATAAACCGGAAGTTCTGTCAATAAAAAATGCCGATGTAAAAAAATGTATTCAAAACAACCTTGTTAAGTATGACAAGGGTGGCGAGATGCACTATGACATCATTTCAGCTTTCATAAAATCGTTGCGGGGCAGCGATCCCAATGCGGCTGTGTATTATTTGGCGCGCATGTCGGAGGCTGGCGAAGACCCGCTTTTTATCGCCCGCCGTATGCTCATTCTGGCGTCGGAAGACATTGGCAATGCCAACCCGAATGCCTTGTTGTTAGCCAACGCATGTTTTGATGCAGTGAGCAAAATTGGCTGGCCCGAGAGCCGAATCATCCTTTCGCAGACGGCCATTTATCTGGCAAGTTCTGCAAAAAGCAACGCCTCCTATCTTGCCATCGGGAAAGCCGAAGAATTGGTAAGAAAAACCGGCGATCTGAGTGTGCCGATGCACCTGCGCAACGCACCAACAAAGCTGATGAAAGAACTGGATTACGGTGAAGGATACAAATATGCCCATGATTTTCCCGGAAATTTCGCATTTCAGGAGTTTTTGCCCGGAAGTATCAGCGGATCAAAGTTTTATGAGCCCGGTGATAATCCGCGGGAGACAGAATTCAGGAACAGATTGCGTGCCTTATGGAAGCATAAGTACGGTTATTAAAAAACCGTATCAGGATTCATTTTCAAGCAAGGTTCTGGCTTCATGGAGTCTGCTCATTTCACTTTCGGGCAGATCGGGGTATGAAAGGTCGAGTTTTTTGAGTCGCTGCACGATGATTTCGCTCACGGCATAACGCATAAACCATTTATTGTCGGCAGGAATCACGTACCATGGTGCCACTTCTGTTGAGGTGTGGGTCAGCATTTCGCTGTAGGCTTCCATATATTCGTCCCAATGCTGACGCTCTTTCACATCAGCGGCAGAAAATTTCCAGTTTCGTGATGAATCTTCAATACGTTTCAGAAAACGGCGTTTTTGCTGTTCTTTTGAAACATTAAGAAAGAACTTCAGCACGATCGTACCGTTTTCTGATAGATGTCGCTCAATATCATTGATTTGTCTGTACCTGTTTTTCCAGAAATCAGGGCCGGCATCTGAGATGTTGTTGACACCTGGCAAGCGCTGCCGCAGGAGATATTCAGGATGTACCCTAACAATGAGCACTTCTTCGTAATAAGATCTGTTGAAGATACCGAAATTACCCCTTTGCGGAAGGCAGCGATAGGTGCGCCAGAAATAATCGTGATC
>DISP01000186.1 GCA_002421995.1 Bacteroidales bacterium UBA6207
CTTTCCTCGCTGAATCCTGCTGAAAGGACGATGAAAGCCTTTGTTTTTTTTGTACTTGCCAACTCCTCAACAAGATCGGGAACAAAGCGGGCTGCAATGGCAATAATTGCAAGATCAGTATCGGGCAGGTTTTTCAAATCCGGAAATGATTCTATGCCCTGTACAAGTGTTTCTTTCGGGTTGAGCACAGAAATTTTTCCTGCAAAACCACCGTCAATGATGTTTTTCAGGACTTTTCCGCCCGGTTTGGTGGTGTCGTTCGAGCCGCCAACAACAACGATGCTTTCAGGATGAGTGAGTTGCCTTGTGATCATACCTTTTGATAAATTGTGATAGGAATAAAATGTTTGGGGCAAAAGTAGGCAAATGGCTTGGAACTGCCTTTCGCATGACCATATTTAGAATGAATCAAAAAAAAAGGCAGGTCGCTTTGACCTGCCTCAATATCTGTGTGATTTTGGTTTATTTCAGCAAAACCGACAGTGCAACAACGCCCAGACCAACATTTGCTGCCAGAACAGGCGAGGCCTGGTTGATGAAAACCGGCTTTTGACCTGTGATAGCCTCCATTTGTCCGGCATACCACATAGCTCCTTCCGTGTTGGCTGAATGTGTGATGGCATAACCCCACACCTCGTTGTTGCCAATGAAGCGTTCCATCTCTTTCATCACCATTTTCATGCTTGCTTTTTCGGAGAGTGGCTTACCAAAAACTTCTGTTTTGCCATGGTTCATCACTTCAACGATGGGTTTGATGCCGAAAATTTTACCAACGATGCCCTTCGTTTTGCTCACACGCCCACTCCTAACCATGAATTTCATGCTTCGCGATGTGACCAAAATCTTTGATTTCTCATGCCATGTTGATAACTGCGCAACAATTTCATCATGTCCCAGTCCGTTTTCGATTGCTTCGGCAGCGCGCAAAACGGTCAAACCCAATGCGCTTGTCAGACGTTTGCTGTCAACAACCGAAATCTTCTTTTTGGATTCTTCCATGGCCTTGCGCGAAGCATTCAGGCTGTTTTGCCATGTTCCACTCATACCTGATGAAATATGAACCCCAATCACTGAATCAAAATGGGAGGACATATAATTATAACGGTTCACAAATTCAGGAAAAGTAGGTTGTGCACTGGTAGGGTGAACCGCGGATGATTCAAGTTTTTTGAAAAACTGCTCGGGCTGAAGTGTTATACGGTCAATAAAGAACTCATCGCCAAAATGAACAGTGAGCGGAACAACCTGAATCTGATATTTTTCAAGTAGTTCTTTTGGAATGTCGCAGGTTGAATCAGTCAAAAGTCCGATAGGGTATTTTCTGTTTGACGCAATTTCATTTTGCATTACCATATCGTCCACCTTTTTGTATGTAATCGTTCCAAAATGGGCGATGTCTTCAAACAATTGCCAGGGTGTGTCTGTGTGGATATGTATTCTCATCTTTTCGGGCGAACCGGCAATGACCATCGAATCGCCAAAACGTTCCATCACTTTTGCAAATTCTTCTCTTTTGAGGTTTTTCCCATTGATCATGGCCTCGGTGCAATAGCGGAAGGTGATATCGTCATGGCTGATTGCATCAACAGCCTCTTCAATAATGAGGGCATCGGTATTGATATGTACTTCCATTTGCCCGTTTTTAAAATAATCGAGCATGCCTTCCAGAAAAACAACAAAACCCTTGGCGCCTGCATCAACCACACCGGCTTTAGCCAGAACTGCCATCTTTTTGGTGGTGTTATTTAAAGATTCAACTGCCTTTAACAGGCCGTCAATCAGCATTTTAATGAAGTCTTCAATATGGTCTTTGAGTTGGTAAATATACTCGGCCCAATCTTTGATCACCGAAATCATTGTGCCTTCCATGGGGTTGGCAATGGCTTCGTAAGCATATCGGACAGCATTTTTCATGTATTCAGCAAAGGCGCTGGGTGAGAGGGTAGCCTCTTCCTTGATTTCGTTGCTGAATCCATACAGAAATTGAGCGAAAATTATACCCGAGTTGCCCCTGGCTCCCGTCAAAGCTGCATCGGCCAAGGCAACAGCAGTAAGTTTAAGATTGGACTGGGGCTGTGCAGCATTTACGATACTACGCATCGTGCTTGCCAAATTGGTGCCTGTGTCGGCATCTGCTACCGGGAATACGTTGATTTTGTTGAGCAGTTGTTGGTTTTCGAAAATACGCTGAGCGCCGGCAATAAAACTGTTATATAGCTGAATGCCATTTATTTCAGTGATTTTGATTCTTTCCAAAGCTGTAAATTTTAATCAATAACTTCTTTTTAGCCCGGGCAAATATAGAAATAACCTTTACTAACAATTGCATTTTAACACAATCGTTAAGTTGAATTTTTATAGTAAAGACCCTAATATGTTCGTAATGAAGTTATTGAACATAATTGAAAGGGTTGCATTGTTGATAACTTTTTATTGCGGTAATGATTTTTTGTTTGTTAATTCATTAACAATATGATTGTTAGGTCGTTCCGGTCAACATGAACAATTGAACCTCCATGCTTTTGCTGTTTTGATTCGGGATGAAATAACACTTGCAAACCCCGCTAATCACGCTATGTGATTGGTTTGTTTATTGCCAAATATGTTGAAAGTGGTGCAGCTTAATTCATTTAAACTCACCAATGCTACTTTTAAAATCTTTGAAAGCACGTTATACGATACTACTCCACAGGTGCTCTCAAATATTTATTTGACGATAGATTCATTCATCAAAGAGAATGCTGCAGATAAAAACAAATTTCTTTATACCGACAGAATTGTTTTAGAGGTTTACAATGCCGATCTGGCTTTGGGTGACAGCGCCGGGAGCATCCGGTTTAAGCGATTTTGGATGGGTACGAAAAGCAGGATCATAAAGCTGGACAGTTGCTACATCTACAACCATTCAAGAAAACATGAAGGAAATCATTATAGCTTATATCTCGATTCGATTCGCATTATTAAATTGGACCTCAATGCTTTCGTAAATAACAAGCACCTTGTTTTTGATTCGGCCTATTGTGTGAATCCTGTGCTTGACCTTGCGCTGAACATCACCTCAAAACCCAAGAAGACAAAGCACCGGCTAAGTGAAGATTTTCATTTTGGACATAAAATAGCTGCTATCAACGGCTCTAAGGATGCCGGACACCTTGCGCTGCACAATGCCTCGGTGAAAATGGAGTTGACGAAAAATGGAAAGAAAACATCTTTTATAACAGCCGACAGCTTGTATCAACTCACTTTTGACAGCCTGAGCCTCTTGAACAAAAAAATAATTCTGAGCGACTTCGAGCTAAAACCAATACACCTTAATAAAAAATCTAAGATAAAGTATATCAAGGCATTGCGTTTCGAACTCTATAGCCTGAGCTGGGCAGCCTTGCTAACCGAGAGCCGCATTGATGCAACGAAAGCTTTTCTTGATCAACCGGATATCAGCTTGTTTATCGCTAAAAAGAGCAGCGCGGATTCAAGTGCGTCACCTTCAGCAGATCAAAACATGAAGGTGCTGAAAGAAAAGATTAAACTTAATGAATTCAGGCTGAAAGGCGGGCGTTTTGATATTGAAGTGGAAAACAAGCTTAAACTGTTTGTAAATAACACAGACCTAAATATCAATGTTAATGCAATGCTCCATGCAGCATCAGCCGAAGACTATCTTAATGCAATCAATTATGCAGGCTTTGCAAAAGCCAGAATTCATGAAAAGCAACGCGATGCCGAAATGCTTGATGCATATTTTACAGGTGTGAATGGAAACTTCGCCGCCCGAAAGCTTACACTTAGAACCGAAAATATTGTCTCAGAATTGGTTCAACTTCGTGTTGAGGGATTAAGTTTTAGCGATGACTCCGGACTTCGTGTCGAAAAGTTTAGGTATCATACATTAAATGCTGATATCCAAATAGATATACATCAAAAGAAAAGATCAGGAAAATCCGGTGGTCAAGGTTTAAAAATCAATCTCAATGATTTTTCCGGGGGAACAACAAATATTTCGTTGTCTTCACCTAAAATTCATCTTTTATTGAACGCCCGAAAATTGGCCTTCGAACTATTGGCGACAGAACCGCACAAACACCCTGTTTTGAAAGGCCTGAGAACCGAGGGTTGTGAGCTGCATTTTTCAAATAGTAACGGCATGAATATCGAACTCGTTGATTTCGATATTGCCGATAACAGCGCTTCAACAGTGGGTCGTCTATTGCTGGGTCTTCCTTTGGACGATAAACAATTGAAACTGCAAGTGACTAACCTGGCATTCGGGGCTGATATCAACAGTGTTTTTGATTTCTACGTCCAATTCAGCTTTCAAATCAGTGACTTGCCTGATTTTAAAAGCATGTGCGTTGTAGTCAAGATTCTTTAGGATCATCTCTTTGCTGTTGGAAATCTCGCTGAGTTGCTCAAACAGCGCAGCTGAGTCCGTGGCTTCACTCAGTTCGATCCTGACCTTGTTTATTTTTTGAGGCTTTTCTGTATCCAAAGCGATAGATTCTGATGCAGAAAAATATTGCTGTTCCTGATCAATTGGCTTGTGTCGTCCGAATTGTTATTTGCTGCAACCTGGACGGCTGATGCTACATGCTGACTTGATAAAAGCAGCGCAATGAAAATCAGGTAGTTGAATAAGTGTGTTTTGCAAAAATCTTTCATGACAAATTGCCTTTTATTCAATGATATTTCTTATCGGACGGGGAATGACGCCCTTCACGGCATCGGTGGATTTTCTGACAAATTTTGGTGTATTAAAACGATAACCAACAAAAAACTGATAATAAACCCTGTTTGTTTTCAATTGGGCGGCATTGTTGTTTTCGTTTATCCATGATTGTGAAAAGAAACCTTCCAAACCGCCAAAGAATCTATCTCCCTGATAACCAAGTCCAATTTTTTCCTGCATTCTGAATAATGGATCGTTGTAGCGATTTTTCACATCTCCATCAATCATACGGGTGATAAGTTTCGTGTGCTGAAGCCCAATACCGGGTTGAACAAAGGCTGCAAGATAAAACTGCCTTGCAAAAACAAAGGTGTAGGCGTAACCAAAATTGGCAATCAGCCGCAAATTGCCCGAAAGTTGCGAATTAACATCACTGCCGGTTTTGGGTTTGTTATCAATTGCATAATAATCATAACTCAATATAGGGATGAAACTTCCGGCACTTCGCAATTGTGCCTGCGTTTGGCTGTGTTGAGCTGAAATTGAATAATTGCGGTTAAACTTAAAACCTGTTGCACCATTCAGCATAATCACCGTCAAATCAGGCACCTGAAGATATGGGTCTTGTCCTTCAACCCATCCCGGGACGAGCTCGCCGGTGTTTTTAAGATAGAATCCTTTAACATATCCAATGTTGGCTTCCTGAATTATCCGGCCTGTTGTACCAATGCCAAACGACCAGCTCTTTGTCTTCCCTTTCAGATCGGTTTCGTTATTTCCTGGTAGAAATGCAGGGGAGAAGCCAAAGCCGAAGGAGATGAAACGGTAACTGACACCTATTTTTGTCGAAAGCAGGATGTTTGGTCTGAGATCAACATGGTAGTTTGATCCGCTGGTTTGTTCAAATGTCTCATAATCAGTATGAACCTTCAACTTCACATTTATGAGGGTGTCATAATACCGGATAAATGACTGATTGGAATACAAGGCAGCAGTGGTGTCGGTTTGTCCGTTGCATGGTAAAATACTGCCAGATAACATGATCAACAACAGATAAATAAGCCGGCTTCGCATGATGTTCCTCTTTTTGGTTTAGTTTGAAACGATTAGATTTTGAAGTTGTCAAAACTCCACGCTCTCAATGGTTTTTTGATGTTTAGTAAGGGAAGTTTTTTAGCGTATAATGTTTTACAAAAAGTGTTTTATTCCAATAAGCTTTGGTTAATATCAATCTTGGATTTCGGATAAGTATTCTCGGAATGATGTGAAACCATTTGAATCCTAATGATTTAAAAAGACTTTTCATTTCTTTCGAATAACCAAGATCATCGGCTGCTACCTGAATAGCGTCGCGTTGACAGCGCGACCAGCTAAGCGGTTCAACAATTCTTTTCGAAAAGCCGTACCGATAAAGTTTATCCTTCATCAACTTATAATTTTGATACCTGCTGCGTGCATCTAATTGCGCAAAAAGTGGCAAACTTGCGCCGTAAGCTGATAAATAGAGGTAAAACAGGGTTTCGATCCGGATGCTTTCAAAACCAATGTGTTGTGCAAGGTTAAAAAAATATACCGCTATGGCAATTCCGGCAATTGTCATTAAATGCAGCAAAAAACCGATTCGCAAATATCTTTTTATTTTCTGAACTAATACATAAATTCCTGCAGGTGAAATGCTTGCACCATGTGTCAGAGGTATAGGGTTACTTTTGGGTAATAATACCTTTGCGGATAAAAGTTTCACTTGGCGGCATGAAGTTTCTATGTCTATGATTATTGTCTTTCGGCAAATATAAGCTGCAAAATCATAATGATGTCAATTTCGCTTTCAATATTCGTTACAAAACCGCTGGTTATGACTAAGATGCCGCGTTACAAAAAGTTTATATTGCCAAAGTTTTTACCGTGGAAATGCAGAAAGCCTGTTTTTTTGCGATTATCCTGATTTCGAACAGGTTTTTAAAATCAGATAAAAGATGTATTTTGCTTTTGAAGGCAGACTGCCCGGCAGCAATCATGTTGTTTATTGCTGCTGAGTTTGTTTGTTGAAAGGCAGACTGTGCTTATTTCTTCCAGAACGACATGGAGAGCAGAAGAACCAACGGATATATTTCGAGCCTGCCAAGCAGCATTGCCAACGAAAGTATTGTTTTGGAAAGTGCGGGCAGGTGCGCAAAATTCGAAACCGGTCCGATTGTTCCAAATCCCGGGCCGATTCCTCCCATGGCTGTTGCCACTCCGCTTGTCGAAGAAATCAGATCAACTCCGGTTATAACCAGCAAAACACTACCAATAACAAACACAAGCAAATACCAGTAAATATATGAGATTACAGCATTCCCGTCAGCTTGACTGATTGTTTTGTTGTTCATTTTCAGCACATAAACTGCGTTTGGATGCAGTTGCGAGCGCATATAGTTTTTTATTGATTTGAGTGCAAGCAGGTGTCTTGCCATTTTTATACCACCTGCTGTTGACCCGGTGCTGCCACCTGCAAAGAGCAGAATAAAGATTGCCAGCGATGCCGATCCGGGCCATAACAGATAATCATCCGAGGCAAAACCGGTGCATGTTACAATGGATGAAACCTGAAAAAACGCATCCCTGAACGACTTCTCGATACCACGGTCGGTTCGTAAGATCAGAACAACGGTGATGAAAAGTGTGGAATATAGTATGGTTGAAAGGTAGAATTTCAGTTCATCATTTTGCTTGACCTTGTTGAATTGCCGGTGCAAAATATAGTAATGAACAATGAAATTTGTTCCTCCAAGGATCATAAATACTGAGATAACATATTGTATATAAGGCGAATAGTCAATGATGCTTGTGTTTTTGGGTGAAAAACCTCCGGTTGCCACAGTACCAAAGGTGTGGCAAACACTCTCGAAAAGGTTCATATCACCCAACAAAAGCAATGTGATCTCGCCAACTGTTAGCATCAGATAGATGATCAAAAGCCTGAAGCCTACCGATCTTATGCGGGGATGTATCTTTTCTCTTACCGACGACTCCAGCGAGAAGACGGTGTAGTTATTCATCTTCGCGCTTGGCATGATGATGATCACCAGTAGAATGATGCCAATGCCACCGATCCAGTGCGTAAGGCTTCTCCAAAATAAAATTGACTTTGGCAGTGCTTCGATGTCTGACAAAATGGACGACCCGGTGGTGGTGAAGCCTGAGACCGATTCAAACCAGGCATCAATGAGCGATGGAATCGAACCCGAAATGAGGTACGGCATCGCGCCAATCCCCGACATCACAAACCATGCAATCGTAACAGTAAGATAAGCTTCTTTTTTCTTAAACTGTGTAGGTTCTTTTGTTTGTGTGACACTGCGCAGCCACAAGTGCATGCCAAGGTTAAACAAGGCGGGCAAAGTAAATGGCAGTAGCGCTTCGTGGTAATAAAATGCAAGTACCAGGTTGGCGGTCATAGCGATAAACAGTATGAGCGTCAGCCTGCTAAGCAATCGTAAAAGGCTGTCAAATTTCACGACGCAAAAGTAATCACGTCTTTTAATAATTGCTCTGCCTGCAGAAAATAATTTTCCAAACCGAGTAAATTTTCCGGCTGGAAAATAATTTGCTGAAAAAGAACGGATTAACTATGATTATTTCTTTGGCGCAAAGCCTCGAAAACCATGATGGCTGTAGTTACAGAAACGTTGAGCGAATCGGCAATACCCTTCATCGGGATGATGATGTTTTGGTTCGAAGCTTCTAACCATTGCTGCGAAAGACCGGTGGCCTCGGTTCCCATTACCAGGGCTGTGGAGGGACGCAGATCAACATCCAGATAATCTTTGCTGGCTGTGAGGGCGGTGCAAAAAATTTGTATATCATTCTTTTTGAGCCATTTGATACATTCCTGGCTGCTTGTTGCAACCAATTGTTGAGAGAATACGCATCCAAGGCTCGACCGTATTACATTGGGATTGTACAAATCTGTAGCCGGATCACAAACTATCACTGCATCCACTCCGGCTGCATCGGTGGTGCGCAAAACTGCGCCAAGGTTTCCGGGTTTCTCAACGCCTTCGAGCACAACCACCAGGGCTTTTGCAGGAAGTTGTACAGCATCTAACTGAAGTGTTTTTGGCTTGAACAAAGCGTAGAGTCCGTCCGAACCTTCGCGATAGGCTATATGCTCAAATATTTCGCGGCTTACTTGCTCTTTTTCGCAATCCTGATTGATAAGTTTTTTTAATTCAACCAGCAAATCACCAGCAAGTTCTTCGCAATAAAAGAAGGAGTGGGCTTGCCACTTAGATAGCAAAGCCCGCTCAATTTCGCGCATTCCTTCAACCGGAACAAGATTCTGACTTTTACGTTCACTGCTTTTTTGCAGCCGTATCAGGTTCTTGATCTTTGGGTTTGATTTGCTGGTAATCATTCTTGATCAATGCATTAAAATCGTTTTTTTGTAATTGATTCCGCGTTGTGACTGATCGTTCAGCATAAATTGTACGATTGTTTCATCTTTCCCTAAAAACTCAGGCATGTGTATCCCGGGTTTATCGAGCAATCCTTGATGGATCATCCTTAAAGCCGAAGTGGCAGCATAGCCTGTTGTTCTTGCCATCGAATGTATTCCGCCGCTCATATCGGGCTTGTCAAACAAATCAAAACTGATGGTTGATTTTTGTTTGTTTGCTGTTGTTCCCTGCGCCTCAATGCGCATCACGGTCAGGTCTGCCTCGCCATCATTTAGTTTCCATTGATCAAACAGCATTGTTTTTGTAAAGTCAAGTGGTACAATATTTTGCTGATGTATGCTGATTGCTTCTTCACTAAAAAATCCACTTTTTTTCAAAGCTTTTATCAAATCAATATGGCCGGGATAGCGCAACGTTTTTTCGGCCATGAAATCGGCTTTCAAGGTATAAACCAAGGATCGCAGTCCATCGCTGTTGAAAGCTTCGAGGGTTCCGACACCTTCAAAATCAAGAAATTCGGCATCGGACAATGCCTCTTTGATGACGATTTTTCCATTTTCTACAAGACGTGCCGGTCTGGTATATTCCTCAATGACGTCGGAGGGTGAAAACACGGCTTTGTATTGCCATGGGAGCTGTCGTAAAACAGGTAAACCGCCAACATAGATCACAAGTCTTTCAATATGATCGAGCATTGAGGCTGCATAACCGCTTAACAGATGGCTCATTCCGGGTGCAACTCCCATGTCGCAAACAACAGTGCATTGGTGTTTTTTTGCTAATTCATCAAGTGATAAAGGATCTTCAGGGTAAAAAGCGATGTCAACGATTGGTTTTCCTGTACTTATCAAAGATTTTAATGTGCTAAAACCAATAAATCCGGGCACTGCATTTATAAAATAGTCGTGCGATCCGGTAAGCGGAAACCAGGATGACAATTCGCGAAAATCTGCCTGATGGCATTGGATGTTGGTGCCTTCAAATCTGGACAAATTTTTACTGCTGATGTCAACAACACTTACTGAAAACTCATCATTGCGCTGGAGATCAAGCGCCATTGGGCGGCCAATCAGGCCGGCACCCAAAACAAGAACCCGTTTTTTTAACATAGATTTCTATTTTTCTTCAAAATTAGTGATTTTACCTTTACTGTTTTAGCAGCTTGTATGGAGTTTTTTTCAGACTACGCCGGATTCGTAAATCGTTTCTGTGACAATATTACACCACTGATTACCAATGCCATACCAAGCCATTGTTTTTGATCTGGCATTTCTGAAAGTACCAAAATACTGAAGATCGCCGTAAAAACCGGAATCAAATTGGTGTATATATTTGATCTGGCGATGCCCAGATTTTTCACCGAGATGGTAAAAAATACAAATGCAAGCGAACTGGAAAAAATACCCAGCAATAGGATTGGCATCACTATTTCCGCCTGAAACTGAAATGTTTGTAAACTTTCAAATTCTTTGAATAAGGCAACCGGCACAAAATAAAAAATCCCTATGATGTTTTGAATCCAGACAATCGTCAATGCCCTGTATAGCAATGTGAGTTTTTTAAGCACGATGCCATAAACGATGGCCGAAGCCACTGCGCCAAACAACATCATGATTCCGGCCGGATCAGCAGTGAGTGAAAGGTCTTTTGTGACAAGCATGATGAGCACACCTGCAAAAGAAACTGCAATGCCGAAAATATTGAGCTTGCTGAGCTTTTCTTTCAGAAAGATGCGTGCAAAAACGGGTGTAAATACCGGGATTGTGGCGATGATGACTGCGCTGATGGTGGGTGAAACGCGCTGAAGTCCATGACTTTCGCCCATGAAATAGAGAAACGGATTGAAAAAGGCCGACAACAGAAATACCGGAAGATGTTTTTTTTGAATCCTCTCGAGCTTGCGCGTGAGCAGTAACAGCAAAAATAAAAACAGGCCTGAAATCAAAAGTCTGGCAACCAGGATAGTGGCCGGTTGCAAAAACGAGAACAGACTTTTCATCCAGATGTATGAAATGCCCCAGAGGAGCATGGCTGCCAGCGCTGTAAAATGAGAAGTGCGGAATTGGTTTTGCATCTGTAGCTTATATGCTGCAAAATTACCCTTTTTGGCTGTGTGGGCAAATATCGCTGCATTGAGACGATGAGGATCGGCAATCTTGCTGATTTATTTTGCTGAAATTGTAACTTTTCCGACTTGGCTGCGTCTTTGGTTTATCATTTAATCTTAATCACAATGAGAACACAAAAAACACAAACCGGTTTTTTATTCATTTTGCTGTTTTTGCTGAGTCAACTTGCGATATCTTGCACATTTGCGGGTTCATTCGGAGTTAAAGGCAGTGGTGTTAAAAAGACCGAAGCAAGAGAGGTTAGCAATTTTACAGGCCTTGATATAAGCGGTGGCTTTGAGGTTGTTTTGAAACAGGGAAGCACACAATCAGTTGTTATTGAAGCTGATGATAATCTGCTTCGCGATATTATCACCGAGGTAAGAGGCGGTGAACTGAATATCTACACCCGCGACAATGTGTGGCCACACACTAAAATGAAAGCCTATATCACATTTGTTAAATTAGAGGATATAGATATCAGCGGAGCCGTGAAAGTGTTCGCTGACGAAAATCTTAGCTTCGATCGCCTTGGAATTGAGGGGAGTGGTGCTTCTGAAATTAACTTTTCAGCTGACGTACGAAATCTTAAAGCCGACTTCAGCGGTGCATCCAAACTCATTCTTAAAGGCAATGTGAACACTGTTTTTATTGAATGTTCAGGGGCTTCTAAACTGTATCTTGCTGATTTTAATGCCAATGAAGTTCAGCTCGACCTCAGTGGTGCAAGTTATGCCGAAGTGTCGGCGGCTGAGAAACTTATTGTTGAAGCCAGCGGTGCCTCTGATGTGAAATACAAAGGGGAGCCAAAAACTTTTACCGTTGACACCAGCGGCGCATCCAAAGTGAGAAAATTGTAATAACAGGTTTGAGGAAGATAAGGGCGGACAAAATGTCCGCCTTTTTTTATTTCAACGGATGAAATGATGTAAGTGGATGACCTAAGTTTTCAAAGGTATCCAAATGAATTTTGATAGCCCCGACTTTAATTTTTGCCTCGATAAGTACAGGGATTTTGTTTTCATCATCACTCACCCACACCTGTATGTTTTCATTGGCCAAAAACATGGTTCCTGACGCAATGCGGGCGCTGAACCGCATACAGTCAAAGTTTAATCCATTGGGGGTGCATATTTTCGCTTTTCCGTGATATTCGATCGGAAGATAAGTTATCTTGTTGTCAATGAGCATGCTGATCCGGAAAATTTCGCCCTCCTTCATTTGTTTAAAAGCATGCGAGCGGGTCAGGTAGGTCGCCGTAAGCACATCGGTTATATTCCCGGCAATCACCAAGGTTGTATCAAGATCGGGCTTCTTGCTCTCCTTAGCAAGGATATGAACCTTGTGTTCCTGCGGATAAAAGGTGTAGCTGTTAAATACCTGATGGCCACCTTCAAAACTGTTTCTGCGAAATTTCATCGGTTGAAAGGCGTTGTTTGAAGTGAAAACCTCAAATGTGTCCCTTACTTTGTAGAGCCAGTCTAAATTTGGAACTGAATGTCCTGTACTTAAAAAATGCCAGCCTGAGGCTTCTTTGTTATTTTGTTTACGGGCATGAAAATCCACTGCTCCTGCATTTATCCAGATAATGCCCCAATTGTACGAAACGGTGTAGTTGAGCTTTTCTCCATCGCCAAAAGCATAGTCACTAACTTTGGATTGAGAAAAAAGCTCAGATGGGCTAAAAAAAAGTAGGAGGATAAGGAGTTGAAGTGAAAAAAATAACCTGAAGTACCTTTGCATTGCATTCATATTCAGGCATTTCATTATTTTAATTGTATTAATGATAAATGCGGACACCAAAAATACTGCTGCCAATTCGTACATTGGTTGAGCCTTCTTCAACAGCTATCTGATAATCGCCCGACATGCCCATCGAAAGCTCTCTAAAATATTCTTTATCAATAAAATAGCTTGACTTCAACTTGTCGAAAATTCTGCGGAGACTTTTAAACTCTTTTCTGATTTGCTTTTCGTCCTCAGTAAAAGTTGCCATGCCCATCAATCCGCATATCACCACATTTTCAAAGTGACCAGCCAAAACTGTTTGCACCAGCTCTGTCAATTCTTCCTCGTTCAGACCAAATTTGGTTTCTTCTTCGGCAATATGAATTTGGAGCAGACATTTGACCGTTCGCTTTACTTTCGAGGCTTCCTTGTTGATTTCGCGAAGCAATTTCAGGCTGTCAACCGACTCGATGTATTCAACAAAGGGAACAATGTATTTAACCTTATTGGTTTGCAGATGTCCGATCAGATGCCAGCAGATATCGTTAGGCAGTTCTGCTTGTTTAGCAGTGAGTTCCTGCACTTTGTTCTCACCAAAGTGCCGCTGGCCTGCCTCGTATGCTTCGCGCAGGGCGTCAACTGGCATTGTTTTGGAAACGGCAACAAGCCTCACCTCTTCCGGAAGCGTTTCTTTGATGCTGAGCAGGTTTTGTGTGATAGACATATTGCTGAATTGTCAATTGACTTGACTGCAAAAATAGTTAATTATGCCAAGTACACCGATCATAAACGCTTGATTTAGCAGGCTTGTTTAATTGCTTAAATTTGCACACATTTGCCGTTATGAAGTTTTTGACAATTTCGACATTGAAACTTGCGCTGTTCTGGATGATTTATTTTTTCTTGCTACGGCTGGCGTTCGTGCTGTTTCACCTGCACCTTATCAGTTTGGATGGAATTGGAGTGCAGGAAGTAGCGGCAGTCTTTTACCACAGCCTAAAACTTGACTTAAGCACCGCCAGCTATCTTGTTGTGCTTTCGTTCGTTTTATTTTCGGCGTATGCAGCCACAGGAAAATATATATTTCTGCGCCTCAATCAGTTCTTTGTTGGAATTCTAATTTTGGTTAATGCACTAATAACTGCCGCTGAATTAGGTCTTTACAGTGAATGGAAATCAAAACTCTCTGCAAAGGCAATCAGCTATCTTGCCAGGCCTGAAGAGGTTTTTCAAACTGCAGGTGGCGGACAAACATTTCAGCTCATTTTTATTTGGGTGCTTTTGTCACTTACCGGCTTGTGGCTTTTTTATCATTTTTTTCGGCCTGATGCCCGATTGATCGCAGCTAAGTCAGCAAAAAACCTGGTTGCAATCATTTGGCTTTTACCGCTTCTTTTTTTTGGAGCACGCGGGGGCTGGGCTGCCATTCCGGTGAGTGTCAGCTCGGCTTATTTCAGCAAACATGCCATTCTTAATGCTGCGTCGTTAAACTCATTTTACAACATTACGTTTAGCCTGCTCAATGCACAGAGGCTCGACAAAGAGAATATTTTTGCCGTAATGCCTGAAGACCAGGCACGTGCAATTGTCAGGCAGATTCATGCTGTTGAAAAAGATTCGACAACAAAAATTCTCAAACTCGATCGTCCGAATATTGTTGTGTTGCTGCTCGAAAGCTGGTCGGCCGACTTGATCGAGTCCTTAGGTGGCGAGGCCGGCATCACTCCTCATTTCAGAGAGCTGGAGAAAGATGGATTGCTGTTTACGCACTTTTATGCCAATGCCAACAGGTCGCAGCAGGCTATTGGTTCGCTGTATGCCGGATTGCCCGGCATTCCAATCACAACCATCACAGATCATCCTGATAAGTATGCCTCATTGCCTTCATTTTCGAAAGTCCTGAATGGCAGCGGATACGAATCTGCATTTTACTTTGGTGGACAACTCAACTATGGAAATATTCTTTCCTATCTGATATCTAATGAGATAGATGTGATCGTAGAAGGTAAGGATCTGCCCGGCGATTTGCCGCGTGGCCGTTTAGGCGTGCATGATGGAATTATGTTGCCATTTGTAGCCGGACAATTAGACCGATTGAAAGAACCGTTTTTTACAACAGTTTTCACCCTCAGTTCGCACGCTCCTTACGACTATCCGATGGAACAGCTGATAACCTGGCCCAAACTCGAAAAGGAATTTGTGAACGGAGCGCATTATACCGATAAAGCTATTGCAGCATTTTTTGCCGAAGCCAGGGGCCGGAAATGGTTCGACAATACGTTGTTTATCATTATGGCCGACCATAGCAAAGGCACCTACCGCAATCACCCGCTCGAATCATTTGATTATCACAAGATTCCCTTGCTTCTGTGTGGCCCGGCTTTAAAGGATTCACTTAAGGGGAAAACGTTTATGCCAATTTGCGGAAACACCGATTTGCCTGCAACTTTGCTCAAACAATTGAATTTGAGCAGCGAAAGCTTTTTGTGGAGCAAGAACGTCTTTAATGCCTGCTACAAACCTTTTGCATATTTTGAGTTGAACGAGGGCCTGGGTTGGATGCGCCCCGAAGGTTTTTTTGTCTGGGATAAGTTTGCTGATCGTTATTTTCAAAATACGCTTCCGGCGCCACTGCAGGATTCGGTTGTGCGCGAAGGTAAAGCCTATCTGCAGGTATTGTATGGTGATTTTTTAAAGTATTGAAAGCCTTGATCTTTTACGATTATAAGCCTTCCCATTCTTTATAAAACTGCTCAAGAAAGTCAAGCATATATTGATGACGCTGCTCTGCCATTTCCCTGGCGGGTGCTGTATTCATCATGTCCTTGATGAGAAGTAGTTTTTCATAAAAGTGATAAATGGTCGGCGATTTACCTGATTGATAGGTAACTGACTTATTATCTTCATCATACACCAAACCCGGAACATGAAACGGGCGACGCTTATAACCACCAAAACTAAACGCACGTGCTATGCCGATAGCGCCAATTGAATCTAATCTGTCGGCGTCCTGAACTATTTTGAACTCCAGACTTTTTTCGTTTTGAAAATAGGAACTTTTGCGAAACGACATATTTTCAATAATATACATCACTTCCTTAAAAACGCTTTCTTCGATTTCCTGCGAAAGAAGGAACGATTTAATGAGTTCAGGGCCAATGGTCTCGTCTCCATCATGAAATTTTGCATCACCAACATCATGCAGCAAACTGGCAAGCGCCACCACAAATGTATCTGCTTCAAGCCTGGCCGACAACAGCATAGCAGTGTTGTAAACCCGCTGAACATGCGACCAGTCATGGCCCGGCTCGCTTCCTTCCAAATGATTACGAACGAAGAGCTCAGTTGCGGAAAGAACCTGACTCGTGGTTTTCATATGCCTATGTATTGAATAACTTTTTGTAAATCAATTCTTTTCGTGCCTTCCAGAATGAGTAGATTGCCAGATTGAGGCGGGCGGCCATAAACCTCAAAACTAGTCCAGATATGTTGGACATACCATTCAGGTTCGTGTCCCCACCTGTTGTCCAATGCTTTACGTCGTAAAAAGGTGTCATAGTCCACCTTAACAAAGATGCTTCGGTCAAAAAGCCTGCCGATTTCCTCGTGCCAGAAAACCATCAATCCTTCTGCAATCACAATTTCATTCTCATTGCTTTCGGATACGATGGCATTCAAAAACGCTTGATGGTCAATCGAATCGGGATGTTCCCAGTCAATTCTGTCGCGAACCAATGGGATACTTTCAACAGGTCTGACAAAATCGTCCTGGCAGAGAGTAATTACTTTTCTGTTGTGATAAAACTCACGCAAGGCGCGGGCGAGCGTTGTTTTGCCGGCAGTGCTTGCTCCTCCGATAGCAATAATCATACAGCTATTTCTCTCCGGTTTTTGGAACAAATTGGTAAGCACCAATATCCGGCGGATTACTCCTTGCTACCCCATTCAGATCGAAAGGAATCTCGAATCCGATTTCTGCTTTGCCTTTGCCAATCACAGGCGAAAGCGTGTCGGGCTCAAAATTAAAAGCATCATAATCCCTGAAAAGCGGATCTTCGTTCAGAATACAGTTGATGAAGGCAGCTTCGTTTTTCCAGTTATCTTTCAGGCGCAGCAGGCAGTGGTCGAACTTATAATTCGAATCTGCTCCGGCAACCAATTGCCTGCCAAGTTCGTCTTCCGACGAACCGTAGAAGACTGTGTTGCCAAATTCAATATTTAGTGGTAAAGGAATTGGATTGTCAAGTGAATCCAGTGCAAAATTGTTAAAAAAAACAGCTGGTGTATTTCTGACTCCATAGCTCCAACGATTAGCAAAAGTGCTGTGTCGGATTCTATAAGCACCACCCATCGTAAATGCTGCCGTATAGCTGCCACAATTTGCTATTGCCATATTACTGGCGTCAATAGCAAAAAGCCTCGTGAAAAGCCCCATGCCACTATGGTTTTCGATCACAGTATTGCTGATGGTGAGCTGGTTGGAAGTTGCTCTCAGAAACGATTCAACCTGAAGACCGATGTATCCGTTGCGAATGATGGCGTGGTCAATTTCGTGATTGAAGCCTGCACGGCCCTCCATGAGCCAGATACGGTCCCATTGCCCGGGAATATTGCGATAATCCGGATCAAGCCGGTCGCCCTGAAAAACAACAGGATTTTCAAGTGTGCCCTGTACTTTCAGCACGCCGTCCACCCAAGCCCAAAGCCCTGAGCCATTGTGAAAATGGATTTTTGCTCCGGCATCAATGATCAGTGTGCCATAGGAATTAATGAGTGCATAACCATACACAACATAAGGTTTGTCGGCTGTCCAATGAACTGTTTCATTGCTGTCGGCTACGATCTTGAATTCTGGAAAATTTCCAACTTTCTGGTCTGCAAGGATATAATGTGCGTTTTGTCCCCAAGCTACCAGCTTCACGCTTTGTTCGTTTCCATTGGTTAGGAAATGAATATCATCCTCCACCACAAAAGGATTGTTTTCATCTGATGGATCAATGGTGGCTTTCAATAAAATAAACAGACTGTCGTTTGCAGCCAATTCAACATCACTGACAGATGAGCCCGAAATGCCGTCAACATTCATCTTAAAAACCGATGCGCTGCCGCCATTGAGTTGTATATTGCTGATATTTATACGTTTATTGCTTTTGTTATAGACCATCAACCTTTTGGTTATCGTGCCAATACTGGTGAAAACAGTGTCGAATATTACCGAATCATTGCTAAAAGCCAGTGTAATATCTTTGTCATGGCTGATCAGATTATCTTTCCTACACGAAAAAAATAGCATCATGCCGGTAATAATCAGAAAAAAATATGGACTGAATTTGTGGGTCATAGATAAGGTATGCGCCGGGGCTAATAATTTGCTGCAAAGTTAAACAACTATCATAAAGCGTCGAATGTTTCCAATTATTGTATTTTTGTCCAAAATCATTGCTCATGTCAACAGTTTTTTCCTCGTGCTTAAAGTTAATCCTGTTTTTATTTATTGTGATTTCATGTGGTTTCACAACGAAAGGTCAGCAAGTGGCAACTGTAGAACCGAAAGAAAGCAAATTGGTTTTTGGGGGTGATTTTGGAATGGGTTTTTCCTCCTACGGCTCAAATATTCTTATATCGCCAACCATCGGTTACCGCATCACTCCAAGATGGGAAGCCGGCACCCGATTGACCTACAATTATTACAGCTATAAAGATAATTTTTTTAAATTCAGCTCAAACAACTATGGCGGAGGACTTTATACGTCGTATGTTATTTTTCAGGGATTGTTTGCACACCTCGAAAACGAGTTGCTGAGCTATCAGCGCGCCATTATCCAATCCTCAGTCGTGACCGGAAAAGAGCGCATTTTGGTTCATTCTGTCTTTGTTGGAGGGGGCTACCGACAATACTTTGGCGGAAACAGTTATGCGAGTATCATGATCCTCTACAACCTCAACGAAACACTCGATTCTCCTTACGAAAATCCGATGTTCAGGATTGGATTTGGTTTCGGGCTTTGAGAACCTTAAAAAATCCGTTTTCCGCCATCGCTCGTCTGTGCAACATAGAATTTTGGTGTCAATCCTGTTTTTTCGGTATAGCCTGCTCCAACCTGTTGAATGAAGGTGTCAACAGCATCTTTGTGAACAATGCTCACGGTGCAGCCACCAAACCCGCCTCCCGTCATCCTGCTACCGAGAACACCTTCAACTTTTAAAGCTTCCTCGTTCATGGTATCCAACTGAAAACCAGTTACTTCATAATCATCTTTTAATGATTGGTGCGAGGCTGTCATCAGTTGACCAAACAAAACTAAATTGCCTTTGCTTAGCGCTTCAACAGCCTTTTTGGTACGATCGGTTTCGCTAACGACGTGTTGTGCCCTTTTTCGAACCTGTTCATCAGTAATAAAATGGTTGATTGTTTCAAAATCGGAAATCGTCAATTCGGCGAGATACTGGAAGTTTTTCCCTTTTTGCAAGTCTGCAACAGCTTGCCTGCATTCACTCACGCGTTGGTTGTATTTTCCGCTGTCGAGCTTATGCGGGCTGTTGGTGTTGCTGATCACAATGCTGTAATCTCCCAGATCAAGCGGAACATGCTGGTAGGAGAGTGTGTCGCAATTGAGATAAACAGCATGGTCTTTTTTGCCCATCGCCGATGCAAATTGATCCATGATTCCACATTGAACGCCGGCAAATTCATGCTCTGCCTTTTGACCCATCAAGGCCAGATCAACCGGATTATAGCCCAATCCAAAAGCACTATTGATTGCAACCGCTGTCACCACTTCGATGGCTGCTGAAGATGAAAGACCTGCACCCGGTGGCACATCGCCATAAAAGAGCATATCTAGTCCGGCCTTGAAATGATGGCCTTTTTTTAAGAACTGGGCAAAAACACCGATAGGGTAGTTTATCCATTCTTTGCCAACGGCTTTGTTAAGCTCATCAACAGAGATATCGGCTTCAAACGGCATATTGAGACTTTTCAATTTTATTTTATTCAGGTCTGTCCGCCTAATCAGGCAATAATTACCAAAACTTATTGCGCAAGGGAAAACAAAACCACCGTTGTAGTCGGTGTGTTCTCCAATAAGGTTTACTCTTCCCGGAGCAAAATATCCTTCCTCGGCTTCATGGCCGAATTTTTCATAAAATTTTGATTTGAGCGATGAAATTTCCATGTAGTTATTTGTTTCAATGTCAAATAAATAGCAGCCAGTAAAGGTAGAAAAGCGTGAATGCTGATAGAAATATAATACCTATCCATGACCATATTCTCAGGTAAGGCGCGGGCTTAAAAGCATCTGCTACAGCATCGGACATGATGACGCGATAGTTGAGATACGCGAGCACTGGTGCTGTGATGAAGGATAGACTTGTTGCAAAATCAACCATCAGGCGCATTGTTGTGCCCGAAACCCAGATCAAAGTCACCACCCCGGCTGATAGTACAACGATCCAGAAAGCGTAGTTTAGATTTTTGCTGATGAAATGGTTATTTGCAAATAAAAGTTTCACACTTTTCGAAAGTGTTCGAGGGTAAACGTCTGTAACAGTGATTGTTGTGCTAAGCATTGTGCTCACGGCTGCAATTGCAATCACAGGGTAAGCCCAGCTGCCAATTGTTGACGTGTACATCCCAATCAGTTGACCTGCAAAAAGAGCTCCGTTTGGTGAAAGTTGCTGCCCGGTGCCATGCATCACGAGTGCCCCGAGCGCCAAAAAGGCGGCAGCAATAAACATCGTACCGAAGAAGCCAATTCTGAATTCGATCAAGACTGAACGCAGATCAGGTTTTTCTTTCATGTCCTGAAACTTCGACTGACTCCATAAACTTGTCCAGACAACAATATCAATCGGTGCCGGCATCCACCCGATAAAGGCAATCAAAAACAACAGGTGTTTCTTGTTGAAAAGGTCGAAAGGAGTGGTTTCTGTGGTGGTGTGATCCGGAATGCCCAAAGCACTCACAACTGCAATAATTGTTGAAAGGGTTAGCAATAAAATGATGATTTTCATCATTTTATCTAAAAGCTGAAACCGTCCTGCAATAAAGAAAAACATCGTAAAGACCACCAAAATCGTGCTCATTGATGCAGCGCTCATATCGGAATGAAATACATAGTTCAGCAAGCCTGCCGTGACCATTGTCAATGCTGCCTGCACCGGAAACATGCTCAAAACCGAAACAATGAAGAACAAAGCCAGAATCCATTTCCCGGCATCGTAATAGGCGTCAACAAGCGTCTTTCCGGTGGCAAGGACGTAGCGGCTGCCTATTTCGAAAAATGGAAACTTAAGCAGGTTGGCGGCAAGCAATACCCACATCAACTCATAGCCAAAATCTGCTCCTGCACGGGTTGATTGCACAAGGTGTGACACGCCGATGGCTGCTCCAGCATAAAGCAAGCCGGGTCCCATCAAGGCAAGATAGCGTTTCAATCCAAATTTTTCTGCCATATTTTCCATGCTGCCTCGGCCTGAAGGATGAACATTTTTTTGCCATTGGCAATGATTGCTCCTTTGTCGAGGCCGTATTGTAAGAATTTTGTTATTTCAGGGTTGTAAATCACATCCACAAGTATGTGATCCTGAGTAATATAGTCGTAAGGAATTTCGGGTGCATTATCAAGGCCGGGATACATGCCGGCCGGAGTGGTGTTAATTATAAGCTTGTATTCCTGAATTATGGATGGTGTGACCAATCCATAGATCAACTGATCAGATTTGAGATAGGTTCTTCCTACCGACCTGAAAGGAACACCACACTTTCTGAGAATATAGCGAACCGCTCTTGCCGCTCCGCCCGTACCCAAAACAAGTGCTTTCATTCCGGGTGGTCGCTGTGTGATGGTTGTTTTAAGTGTTTCCTCAAAACCAAAAGCATCGGTGTTGAATCCTTTCAGAATCACTTTACCGGCAACACGTCTGACAGATATTGTATTGACAGCTCCGATCATTTTTGCGGCAAAATCAATTTCGTCCAAATAGCTGATCACTTCCTGCTTGTAGGGTATTGTGACATTCAAACCAGCCAGATTGGGATGTGCTTCAATCAATTGCGGCAATTC
>DISP01000202.1 GCA_002421995.1 Bacteroidales bacterium UBA6207
ATCGCGGCGAGCAGATAGTTTTGGTTTTTTAGCTCAAGCAAAGCGTCTTCAATATTTTCAAAATAGTGCCATCTGACTGTTTCAGTAGCTCCCAGGGCTGTTTTTTGAATCTCCCTGTGAGGTGGACAGGCTGTAATGCCACACAAATAGATTGCTTCGATCCGGAAAGCGTCGGCAGTTCTGAAGAATGATCCAATGTTGTGGAGGGACCGGATATTATCCAAAACTGCAACAACAGGCAGTTTAGCTGATTCGGCAAAACCGTCAGCGCTCAATCGGTCTAACTCATCCATGCTTAATTTTCTCATGTTACTTTTTTTTGCAAAATTATAAAATGGATTTAAGGCGGCTGCAATGCATCAGTGGCAAAGTGTATCTTTGCGGTTTTCTGGTTAATATTTGCAGAATGCACAAAGCTGAAATTGTCGAAACACCTTTGATGAAGCAATATAACAGCATCAAAGCCAAATATCCTGACGCCTTGCTGCTGTTCAGGGTAGGAGATTTTTACGAAACTTTTGGATCTGATGCTGTGCGAACTTCCGAGGTGCTGGGAATCGTACTTACGCGCAGAGCCAATGGTGCTGCATCTTTTGTTGAACTTGCAGGTTTTCCACATCATTCGCTCGATTCCTATTTACCAAAGCTTGTAAAAGCCGGTCACCGGGTTGCAATCTGTGACCAGCTGGAAGATCCGAAACTAACAAAAAAAATTGTAAAAAGAGGTGTTACTGAGCTTGTTACGCCTGGTGTGTCATACAATGACAATGTGCTTAATCAAAAAGAAAACAACTTTTTGGCCGCGTTGCACCTCACCGATACCGGCTCCGGAATTGCATTTCTTGATATCAGTACCGGGGAATTTTTTCTTGCTGAAGGTGCCGTTGAATATATTGACAAACTGATTCAAAGTTTCCGCCCGAGCGAAATGGTGGTTCAGCGCAACAAGAAAAAACAGCTGATTGAATATTTTGGCGACAGATTTTATCTCAATGTTTTTGATGATTGGGTTTTTACCTTCGATTTTGCTTACGAATCACTCTGTAAACAATTTAAAACCAATTCTTTAAAAGGATTTGGTGTTGAGGAGCATAAGCTTGGTATCATTGCTGCCGGCGCGGCTTTACATTATTTGTCAGAGACGCATCATGACAAGATTGATCATATTGCTTCGGTTGCTCGTATTGATGAAGGTCAATATGTTTGGCTGGATAAGTTTACGATCAGGAACCTCGAATTGCTGTCAACACCCTATCCGGATGGAAAAACGCTGGCCGACATTGTGGATCAGACAGTTACCCCCATGGGAAGCCGACTGCTCAAGCGTTGGATTGCGCTTCCGCTGAAAGTGCGTAAAACGATCGAAGAACGCCATGATGTGGTGGAATCAATGCACAACGGCAAGGAATTTTTGCATAACCTGCGTGAAACAATGCGTCAGGTTGGTGATTTGGAGCGTCTGATCTCGAAGGTTGCTCTTGCTCGTGTGAACCCCAGGGAGTTGCTGCAGGTGGCAAATGCACTCGCCCAAATCGAGCAAACTGCGTTGTTGTGCAAATCAGTGCAGAAAGAACAGCTGAATACCATTGCCGAACAACTAAACCCTTGCTATTCAATCAGGGAAAGAATCATAAAAACCATCCATCATGATCCACCGGCAGTTGCGGCAAAAGGCGGCTTGATAGCTGATGGCGTTTCAGCTGCACTCGACGAGCTCAGGTCGCTTTCGCGCTCAGGCAAGCAATACCTGCAGGATTTGCAGAAACGCGAAACCGAACGCACGGGCATAAGCAGCCTCAAAGTGGGGTTCAACAACATATTTGGCTATTATCTCGAAGTTACGAATGTGCATAAAACCAAGGTGCCCGATGACTGGATCAGAAAGCAAACGCTCACTGGTTCTGAGCGTTATATAACCGAGGAACTCAAGGAATATGAAACGAAGATACTTGGTGCAGAAGATAAAATGCTCGAGATTGAATTAAGTATTTTTAATGAACTCGTTTTGGCAGTAAATGATTTTGTTGGGCCCATACAGTTGAATGCCAGTCTTGTAGCGCGTCTTGATTGTCTTTCTTCTTTTGCAACTGTTGCCGGAAGAAACAAATGGATACGACCAGTGCTCAATGATGGCTTTGCAATTGATATCAAAGAGGGGAGGCACCCTGTGATTGAACATCAGCTTCCTGCAGGGCAAAGTTATGTGGCCAATGATGTATTTCTTGATACAGATAATCAGCAAATTATTATTATCACCGGGCCCAATATGTCGGGTAAGTCAGCCTTGCTGAGGCAAACAGCCCTTATTGTTCTGCTTGCACAGATGGGTAGCTTTGTTCCGGCTGCGTCTGCCAACATTGGAATTGTGGATAAGGTATTTACAAGGGTTGGAGCCAGTGATAACATCTCGTCAGGCGAATCCACTTTTATGGTTGAAATGAATGAAACGGCAAGCATTCTCAACAATATTTCTTCACGCAGTCTGGTGCTGCTCGACGAGATAGGCAGAGGCACAAGCACATACGACGGGATAAGTATAGCCTGGGCAATTACGGAATTTTTGCACGAACACCCTTCCTACCGAAGCAAGGTCATGTTTGCGACGCATTATCATGAACTTATCGAAATGTCGGCATCATTCCCAAGGATTATTAATTATCATGTTGCCGTGAAGGAAGCGGGAAACAAGGTTGTTTTTCTCCGTAAGCTGAAAAAAGGTGGGAGCGCGCATAGTTTTGGGATTCATGTAGCTACAATGGCCGGTATGCCGTCAAAAGTGATTGAGC
>DISP01000183.1 GCA_002421995.1 Bacteroidales bacterium UBA6207
CAGGAAACGGAAGAATGATCATGGCGCAAACAAAGATGTTTTACAAATAATGTTAAAAACACCTTTGTCTCGCGGTTTTTTGCCTTTTGAATGCACCACACAATATTAATGGCCGTCGAAAGTTTTAACTTTGCCACGCAGGCCATGGTCTGTTTCAAATAATTCACAAAACATGAAGTTATACCGGCATTTTTTATATTTTACTTTGGTTTTGATTGCAAGTGTTTGTGTGTGGCCTGTTGCTGCCCAAACACCTGAACAAGCTGTTTATTATTCACTTTCCGAAGTTATCAGGCTGGCGCAGGAACGCTCGCCCGATGCCATGATTGCCCGCCACCGCTTCAAACGCAGTTATTGGGAATACCGCAGCTTCAAGGCCGGCTATCTGCCTAATCTGAGTGTTGAGGCTACTTTGCCCAATTTCAACCGAACCATAGAAGCCATTACACAGGACGATGGAAGCGAAACGTATGTGGAAAGAACCCTTGCACGCTATTCGGCCAATGTTTCTTTAACGCAGAAAATTGGTTTGACAGGGGGTACTGTTTTTCTGCAGTCCGGCTTGCAAAGGCTTGATAATTTTTTTTCCGACACATCTACTCATCAGTTCTTATCGAGTCCGGTGACGATAGGTTTTCGTCAGCCTATTTTTGGCTACAATGAATACAAATGGGACAAAAAAATTGAACCTCTGCGCTATGAAGAAGCGCGTCGGCAATATCTCGAAACCAACGAACAGGTGGCTTCAACGGCCATCAGCCACTTTTTTAACCTGCTGATGGCACAGGTGGAGAAAGGCATTGCCCTAAAAAACATGGCCAACTACGACACGCTTTACAACATTGCCAAAGGTCGGTTTATACTTGGAAAAATTGCAGAAAATGAGCTGCTTCAGCTTGAACTCAACCTGTTGCGTGCTGAAGCTTCGGTCGAAACAGCCAATCTCAACTATGAAAACATGCTTTTTACATTTAAGTCGTATCTGCGCCTTAAAGCAAATGAAAAAATTGAACTTATTCCGCCGGTTCAAAACGACTTTTATTCCATCAACGTTGAAGAGGCGCTGAGCGAAGCCCGAACAAACACCTCCTCAGGTCTTAACTTCGACAGACAAATATTGGAAGCTGAAAGCAACCTGAACATGTCCAGGATGCAGGGTCGTTTTGATGCCGAAATCAATGCCAGCTTCGGCTTGACTCAAACTTCCGACAAGATTAACAAAGCCTATCTAAACCCGCTCGATGAGGAACGTATTTCTGTAGGCATCACCATTCCCATCCTCGATTGGGGGCAAGCCAAAGGCCGTATCAAAATGGCGGAGTCCAACCTCGAATTAGTCAGAACCTCGGTTGAGCAAAGCCGGATGGACTTTGAGCAAAACATCTTTCTCAAAGTGATGCAGTTTAATATGCAGAAAAACCAGCTCAAAATAGCTGCCAAGGCCGATACTGTGGCACAAAAACGTTTCGATGTGACCCAAAAACGGTATATGATTGGCAAAGTAAATGATGTTCTTGAACTTAACAACGCCCAGATTGACAACGACAATGCCCGCATGGGTTATTACAGCGCACTTAAAACCTATTGGAACAGTTATTTCGAGATGCGCCGCCTGACACTCTTCGACTTCAGAGACAAGCGCAAAATAAGTGTCAATCCTGAATCGGTTCTATAATTAATGCTTGTCTCTAAAGCCCGACAGTTTTGTTATGTAGGTCATTCATGTCAGTCATTTACATTAGTAAATCCCTGACACTCATTCCGTACATGCCTAGCCCTCAAAATTAAAGCTCCGGCACCAGACATTATGGAAAGACACTTTTATTGCCAACCAGAATTTTCTTTCTTTGGCTTTGAACTCCGTTTTCGACAACAAGAATATACACCCCTTGCGGACAATCCGGTAAACTGATCATAGCCTGACCGGCAACAAACTCAACCCTGGTTTGAAAGCGTAAAATCCCGGAAACATCCACCAAACGTATAACAGCATTTGACAAGGCAGAGCTGATAAGGAAATTTCGTTGATTCAACTGCTTTATAGCCAACACTTCAGGCAACACAGCCTCATGGCGGCCAACCGCTGAACCGAGATTGAACCTGCTAAGAAAATTCCATATTTCGACAGCTGCTGCAATGTCCATATTGGTGTTTCCGAGTCCCATGCTGCCGGCATAACCGGGCCATGTGTGGCCGCCATTTACAACTTTAAGCAATCTTATTTCAGATGCTTCGTCGCAATTTGCCCAAATACTCGCCTCTACCGTGGATCCTTCGGACACAAGGTCGGGATACAGAATGGTTTCGGGTGTTTGCGTACATTGATTGAGGGCTATCCAGTGGTCGAGGGTAGCATTCACCGACAGAAAACTGGCCAATCCATTGTAAGGCACAACAAAATCAGAGGTTCCATGAATATGCATCACCGGAACAGGACGAACAAAACTGCAGTTTGTTAGTGTGTTCTCTGTCATCGTGCCCGAAACAGCAGCAATGGCCGCAATCTTGTCAGCAGCTTCACACGCCATCCTGTACGACATAAATCCGCCGTTGGAAAAGCCTGTGGCATAAACCCTGTTTCGATCCACCGCTGTTTTTACAGCAACACTGTCAATCAGGGCAGTCAGAAAGCCAACATCGTCAGCGGTGGAGCCGCCCGAAACACCCACGTTCCACGAGGTGTTAACGGCATCAGGATAGGCCACTGCAAACTGATTGGCATCGGCCAATTCATTGAATCCTGAAAACTGCATCATGGTTTGACCACTTTGTGTGAAACCATGCAACGCGAGCAGGAGTGGTTTTTCGGCCGACTTTACCTCCACAGGAGGGATATACAGTATGTAGTTGCGTTGAATACCATTGTGGATGAAACTGAATGTTTCCTGTGCAAAAACTGTTGTTCCGCCAACGATCAACAGCAAAATAGTAATCGCCAGGTGTTTCTTTTTCATAGTCTTACATTTTTGTGAATGATCAGATGTCAGGATTATTCATCACTTCATGCTTACGGCTCCGCTTCACAAAGAAGAACAAAACGAGCAGCATCACACCAAAGAACACCAGGCCGGCAAGGCCGGCAAAAAATTGATTGTAGTTTTCGAGTCTGTTTTTTAACGCTTGTTTTTCAAGTTCGTTCCGTTCCCTTTCAGCCTCCAGGTCCATGACCATGAAGCGAAATTTCGCTTCTGAAGCCTGCAAGGCGTTATACGCATCGGCAACACTGTCGTTAACAGCCTTGTATTCATTGAAATGTACCAAAAAGCCTTTGAAGTCGTTCAGACTGATATAATTATTCATTATCAGCTCGTTGACAATTGTTGCGTAGGTTTCGATGCCGTGTGTTTTTGCTTTTTGCTGACATTTCTCCAGATACTGGATTGATTGCTTGTAATCGCCTTTTTGGTGGTAAACTTCGCCAAGATGATAGTAAACCCTGACGATGCCCTGCACTGCATTTGCATTTTCGTAGATCTGCAGCGAGCGTTGCAAATGAGCGACGGCCTCGTTTGTTTTGCCTGTTTCGGCATACACATTGGCCATGTTCACAAGCACATGGGCGATTGGCACCGGAAAAGCCCTGTTCTCCCGAATCCGAAGCGCTTCTGTAAAATAACCAAGTGCTGTGTCATAGTCATTTAAATCGTAATAATAGATCAGCCCGATATTTGAATAAGCGCGTGAAAGAATGTCAGCCAGCTGTTTTCGTTTCGCATAGCTGATTGTTTTTTTTAGCAATGCAATGGCTTCATCATTTTGATTCCACTGCCACAGCACCTGGCTTTGGTTCATGTCGGCCAATGCGATACTGTTAGAGTCGCCAAAGTTCTTGTACATGATGGAAGCCCTGTAATAGGCATCATTTGCTTCGTTGAATCGTCCCGTCTCGAAAAAAGAATTTCCTTTGTTCAGTAGAGCAAAGGCAAGCAGGGTGTCGTTGCTGATGTTTTTGGCAAGCTTTTCCACCCTGTCAAAACAGGCTATTGCACTATCATATTCCGAGATATTATTATGCAGGTCGCCCAAAAAATTGTTTAAGCGAGCCATGTTGTATTGATCATTGACAGCATTGTAAAGCTGCAGGGATTGCGCGTAATATTGATTGGCAAGATCATAATCACCGGCCAGTTGAGCACTTTGTCCCAGGCTTTTCAGCACTTCTGCTTTCATCGTACCAAGCTGTTGCCCGGTGGCAAGGTTGAGCGCATCGAGGCCTGTTTTCAGGCTTTTGTCGAGACTAAGCACGCGATATGCCTCCGACAAGCCTATTAAAGTTGCCACACGGCTGCTGCCACTTTGAATAGCAAGAACACGGTTCAGGCTGTCAATCTTTTGCAGCGAAACATCTTCGCTCAACGGAAATACAGACCGAAAAACGCTCAAAAACAACAGGATGATCAGATTTTTCTTCTTCATTACAAGGAGCAATATTACGTTTTTTCTGTCAATGCCAAAACTGAAAACTTGGAATGAATAATCGTCTGTCTGCAGCCAAATAAAAGAAAAAAACCGCCTGCTTTATTCTTTTGACCAGAGCATCAATTCGTTTATCTTTGCCAAAAAAGCAGCCGAAATGATAAGATCAATGACCGGTTACGGAAAGGTTCAGCAACAATTTGGAGCCTCCAAAATAATCATCGAGATTAAATCACTGAACAGTAAACAGTTGGATTTGAACCTGCGTATTCCTTCCGACCTGAAGCAGCTCGAAATCGAACTGCGCAACCGCATCTCGGAAACCGTAAAAAGAGGAAAAGTTGATCTCACAGTCAACGTGGAAGGCAATGGTCTGCTCAAAGCCGGACGCATTGACAACGAAGCAGCCGCATTGGCTTTCACGCAGTTAAGCGATATGGCCTATGCCTTGCGCATTGATATGCCTGACGATGTGGTTTCGTTGCTGCTAAAGTTTCCCGGCGTGGTGGTAAACGGCGAGAGTGAAACCCTGCTGCCCGAAGAGTTTGCACATGCAATCACCGAAACTTCAAGCAAAGCTTTAAACGCGTTTGATGCTTTCAGATTGCAGGAAGGTGTAGCACTAAAAACAGATATTGTAAGTCATATCGCTTTGATTATCAGCTTGCTCGATGAGGTTTCTCCATTCGAGGAACAACGCACTGAATTGCTCAAGAACAGACTCACCAAGAATGTATCGGAAGTGAGCGAAAACCTCAAATTCGACCCAAACCGCTTTGAGCAAGAGCTGATTTACTACCTTGAAAAATTAGACATCAGCGAAGAAAAAGTGCGGCTAAGGCAACATTGTAATTATTTCATGGAAGCCATAGATGAGGATTTTGCTGGCAAGAAACTTGGGTTTATCGTTCAGGAAATCGGCCGCGAAATCAACACACTCGGCTCAAAAGCCAATGATGCCAATATCCAGAAATTGGTCGTGCAGATGAAAGATGAGCTTGAAAAAATCAAAGAACAACTGTTTAATATTCTCTGATATGCAAAGGCCCGACAAAGGAAAAGTGTTGGTTGTTTCGGCGCCTTCCGGAGCCGGAAAAACCACCCTTGTGAAACATCTTCTTTCACAAATTACTTCGCTTTCATTCTCTGTATCAGCAACATCGAGAGCAAAAAGAGAAAATGAGACAGACGGGAAAGACTATTTTTTTCTCACCAAAGAGGCTTTCAAACAAAAAGTGGATGAAGGCGGTTTTTTGGAATGGGAAGAGGTGTACGAAGGCGTTTTTTACGGCACATTGCTCAGCGAGGTAAACAGAATGCTCAGCCAAGGCAAACACCTGATCTTTGATGTGGATGTGGTGGGTGGTGTGAACATTAAAAAACATTTTGGCAACGATGCCATGAGTATTTTTATACAAGCGCCCTCGCTCGGAGTGCTTGAGCAAAGGCTTCGCAGCCGCAGCAGCGACCCGGAAGACAGCATCCGCCAAAGAGTTGAAAAGGCAGCTCATGAGATGACTTATGCACCTCTGTTCGATGTGATCTTTACCAACGATGACCTAAATGTTGCCCGCGAACAACTCACCCTGCTTGTTAAATCATTTTTAGAAAAGGAATGAAACCCCACTATCCGATACACTATCGCGCCGCCGAGCTTCCATCCTACAACGCCAACACCCTGAGGGCTATGCTCAGCCTGCGTATCACCGAAAAAGAAATCAAAAGTCTTGGCGCAGGACAACTGCTTGTGAAGATGGAAGCTGCTCCCTGCAATCCTTCTGATATTGCTTTCATGCAAGGCGGATACAATGTGGTGAAAGCACTGCCTGCCGTTCCCGGCTTCGAAGGCTGTGGCATTGTAGCCGATGTGGGTGAAGGTGTGGATAGCGAATGGATTGGAAAACGTGTTTCACTGTTTATTCAGGGCAATGAAGATGGCAGCTGGGCCGAATATGTTGTTAGCACCTCCGAACAACTGATACCTGCTGCCCAAGAACTATCGGCAGAACAAGCTTCGATGTTTTTTGTAAATCCTTTCACGGCCTGGGGCCTGATGGAGATGGTGGCTGCTCATGGCGCCTCCTGCTTTGTTATCAATGCAGCCGGAAGCCGCCTGAGCGAATACCTGCTTGCACTTGCTAAAAAAAACGGTGTAGCCGTGATTGGCATTGTACGCAAGGAACAAACTGCGGCTGCTCTGGCCAACAAAGGCTTTGCCGGTTTGCTGGTTTCTACCGACAACGATTTTGCTGCAAAACTCAGTGATTTGATTGCAAAATATAATCCAACAATTTTTTTGGATGCTGTAGCCGGTGAGCAAACCGGAATGATTGCCGGATTGATGCCCTTTAACAGCAAAATTGTTGTTTATGGTGGCCTTTCGGGAAAAGAAATCTCCGGCATCAACTCTTTGCAACTGATATTTAAAAAGTTAACCATAACCGGTTTCGACCTCAATGCCTGGTTTGCAAACACCGACGATAAGCGTAAAATGTTGGCGGCAGAGCATCTGAGTGCCTTGATTGCCGAAAAGAAAGTGCAAAACCCGGTGAGTATCACCGTTGCGCTTGATGCCTTGGTTCAAGGTCTGCGACACTACCTCGGTTCGATGTCGGAAGGCAAGATGCTCATTCGTTTTTGATTGTATCATGAAAAAGGTGGGACTTTTTTTTGGTTCTTTTAATCCGGTGCATAACGGTCACCTGATGCTGGCCAATTATTTGCTTGAGTTTGTGCCGCTTGATGCTGTTTGGTTTGTTGTTTCGCCACAAAACCCGCTCAAAAATCAGGATGAACTAATGCCCGAGGCTTTTCGCTTTAGGCTGGTTGAGAAAGCCATCGAAGGATTTGCGCGCTTCAAAGCCTGCGACACGGAGTTTCGTCTTCCAAAACCATCTTATACCATTCACACACTCAACGCTTTGGCAAGGGAATTTCCGGAAATTGATTTTCACCTTATCATGGGAGAAGACAGTCTGGGGAGTTTTCACCTTTGGAAAGATTTCGCGACGATTCTTGAAAACTACCAGTTGCTGGTATATCCGCGCAAGGGCAGTCAGGAGCAACCATTGATGAAGCACCCGTCCATTCACCTTGTCGAAGCTCCATTGTTAGAGGTGTCATCCACTTTTATTCGCGATGGATTTAAGCGCGGCAAAGATTTGCGGTTTTTTCTCCCGGCTGAGATTTTTGGCATGCTCCACGAAGCTTTGAAACCGGATTAAGCCTGAGCGGCTACTAAAGAAATGTTTCTTTTTTCAGCATTCTCTTCACAAACCACAACGCATAAGCCGGGTCGAGAAAAGTGATGGTTCTACCGGATAAGTCAATCATTTCTTTTTCGATGAGTGCAGTCTTTATGCGGCTGACATTGGCCGAACTGCCCAGTTTGTATTTCTGAAGTATGTCCTTTCTGCTAAAACCATCAGAAACACCTGAAGCCAATGCTATTAAAAAATTAAGTTGTGTTTCGCTAAGCATTTCTGTATCACGCAAATAAAGCAATTCGTTTTGGTTTATTAAATCCTCTACTGCTGATGTAATAATCTCATCATCTACTGCATTCTGTGTGCGTTGCCACACAAGGTGGGCGAGCTGCTGCACATAATAGGAATGACAATTTACGTTTTTTGCAATAGCTTCAGCATAATAGGGAGTAATTGTTTTAGCTGTTTTCTCAAATTGTTTTTCAATATATAGCACCCAATCGGCAAGTGATATTTTACCGAGGTGGATAGTCTCTCCGAAGCGATAAAAAGGCATGGATTGTTTTTCAAACAAGGAGATCATCATGTGTTGCTTGCTTCCATAAATGCAGTATGTGACATGTTGCTGATCTTGCCAAACAGAGCGAAGTCTTTTATGAAACAACGAATGCTCCGAGAACAGCGAAGTATTTTGAAATTCATCAATACAAATCACAAAATGAATACCTTTTTCAATAGCCACCTTTTCGGGTAGCGAAAGAATTTCCTCGTAATTCTTTGAAATTGCCTCTAACTCAAACGATAGCTCAAGACTGTTCATAGGGTCATTGCCGAATGAAAATCGAGGTGTTATCCTTGTAAAAAACCGTTTTGCCTGTTCTATCCAGCCCTCCAAAGTTGAATAGGTGGTTTTTAGTACCGCGTTTGCTAGCGATGTGTAAAAATCAGTGGCATCACGCATGGTGAATGCGTCAAGGTAAATTACTTTCAACTTTGGTGATTGAGCAAGATCGCCTGCTTTTTTCACAAGAGATGACTTGCCCCACCTGCGTGGTGAGATTAATACCGTGTTAACTCGATTCCTGAAGTTTGCAACCAAATGGGCGGTTTCTGCTTCACGATCAGTAAAGCTTTCTCCTATTGCTTTTCGTCCAAAAATAAACGGACTTATATCTTTTTGCATCGCATGTAGGATTAGGATCAGCCAACAAAGTTAGTGCATTTTGTAACAACTAACAACTTTGTTAGTAACAACTTTGTTAGTAACAACTTTGTTAGTTATGTATATGTTTATATATCAGATATATACATAGGTTAAAATTCAAAAAAATCTCGTGATTTTTGTTAAATAGAAACGGTTTTTTTGAGGGATCCTTGCAATCTTGATTTTGGTTTTGCAAAAAAGCAATGAGTCAAGAATAGCAGAAAGGAATATCTTTGTGCATCCAAACAAATAAAAGCAAATTACCTGTTTTATGAAGCATTTGCCTACTGTCTCAGTTTTTGTAGCAGCGACTCTGTTTGTTTTTCTTTTTATTTATGTGGCGTATCGTGCTTCAAATCTGGCATTTACACACGATGAATGCAACACTTTCTCTTATGTGAAGCCTTCTGATGGCGCGTATAATCCTTACAAGCATTCTGCGAACAATCATCCTCTCAACACTTGGTTGATGCGCCAAAGTTATAGCATCACAGGTAGCAGTTCTGAATTGGCGCTTCGCTTTCCCAATGTATTGGCATTTCTTGTGTACAGCCTTGCTGTTTGGCTGCTTCTCAAGCGCTGGCAGAAAGATTTATTTCTTTTTCTTTTTGGAATGGTTTTGATGCTGCTCAATCCATATTTGCTTGATTTCTTTTCGGTTGCCCGTGGTTATGGTTTGGCAATGGGTTTTGGCCTGCTCGCTGTTTATTTCTATCTCAAAGATGATGATTTCCAAAACATTCAATTCTTTGCCCGTAATTTCTTTTTTTCGATGCTTTTTAGCCTACTGGCTGCCTACTCCAATTTTATTCTCATCAATCTGAATATTGCACTATTGATGTTTTTTTTACTAAAGTTATTGCGCTACCACGATCAAAAACCCTTAAAAGGCAACATACTAATATATATTGGAATCGTGCTTGTTTTGGCACTCGATATCCATCACATTAGAAGTATCTACAATCAGCTCTTGGTTTTGCAGGAAAACAAAGAGCTATATTTTGGTGGGCAGCAAGGGTTTGTTGTGTCAACTCTTAGAGTTCTAATCCATAGGTCTATTTACCTGAGTTATTATGGAGAGGTTTTTTGGCAAAGGATCTATTATGCAATTTTAATTGTCTTTTTTGGCCTGATAACCATTTTGCTTTTGAGAAAAAACCAGTCGCAACTCAATCATATATTTGCTTTGTTAGTGACGATGATTGCTGCTGCTGTCTTGCAATTCTACTTGTTTCAAATCCCATTCCCAACAGAGAGGACTTCCTTGTTTTTTATCCCTTTGGCAGGTTTAACCTTTTTTCAAATTGGCGTTGACTTGCGCAACTGGGTTTCATCAAGCTTCAATAAAACTGCATGGCTTGTCGGAATGTTTTTGTTATCTTGTTTGCATTACCCTTAGGGTATCATTTCATAAAAAGCATCAATACAAAATACGTATTCGAATGGAAACGTGATGCCAATACGAAAATTGTAATAGAAACTATTCAAAATTGTAAAAGTGTAAGAAACCCAAAAAGTGTTGTAAGTTATTGGTATTTATCTCCTTCGCTGAAATACTATGCTGAGAAAACGCAAGGTCAAATAGAGGTAATTATTGACAACGAATACACCATATTAGGCGATTTTATCTATTGCTACAAAGAAGACTTGAATAAAATCAGCAATTTACAATTGTACGAGATTCAAAGTGATTTCCCGGATACACAAACGGTGCTTCTGGCAAAAAAGCAATAAGTGAGTGTTATTCTCCATCACTTCACTTCCCAGCTTGTGCCTTCTTTGCCATCTTTGAGTACGATATTGAGTTTCGAGAGGCTGTCGCGGATCACATCGCTGGTGGCAAAGTCTTTCCTGGCGCGGGCTTCCTGTCGCAATCCGATGATGGTTTGCATCAGTCCGTCAACCAATTGCTGGTCAGAGCCGGCATCTTCAGCCTGCATTCCAAGAATATCAAAAAGGAAAGCATTGAAAAGCTGCTGCAATTGTTCCAGCTCGCCTGCATTCAAATGCAGGTGTCCATCGTTGGCAGCATTAATCAGCTTGACCGCATCAAAAAGGGAGGCAATGGCTACAGGGCTGCTGAAGTCATCGTTCATGGCATCATAGCAAGCCTTGGCTATCATGTCAACACCCTGGTCAACAGCACCTTGCGATGGTTTAAGTTTTTGAAGGGTGAGGGAGGCTGCCAACAGTTTTTTTAGTCCTTTTTCGGCTGCCTGCAGCGCTTCGTTGCTAAAATCGAGCGTGCTGCGGTAGTGGGCCTGCAACATAAAAAAGCGGATGGTCATCGGGCTGTAGGCTTGTGCCAGCAATGGATGGTTTCCGGCGAAAACATCATCGAGCGACATGGCATTGCCCAGCGATTTTCCCATTTTCTGTCCGTTGAGGGTGATCATATTGTTATGCATCCAATAGCGCACAGGCGATTTGCCATTGGCTATTGTTGATTGCGCAATTTCCGATTCATGGTGCGGGAAAAGCAGATCCATGCCACCGCCGTGAATGTCAAACTGCTCGCCGAGATATTTGCAGCCCATGGCCGAGCATTCCATGTGCCAGCCGGGGAAGCCGTCGCCCCAGGGCGAAGGCCAACGCATGATGTGTGAAGGCTCCGCTTTTTTCCAGATAGCAAAATCAAAGCTGTTCCTTTTCTGGCTTTGTCCGGCCAGCTCGCGCGTATTGCTGATCAATTCTTCGACTTTCCTGCCCGAGAGAATTCCATAAGGATGTGTCCGGTTGTATTTCTCAACATCGAAATACACCGAACTGTCTGATTCATAAGCATAACCGGCATCAAGTATCTTCTTCACCATTTCGATTTGTTCGATGAGATGGCCGGAGGCATGTGGTTCGATCGAAGGCCGCAAAATATTAAGTTGGTCCATGTTTTTATGAAAGCCAACGGTGTACTGTTGCACCACTTCCATTGGTTCGATTTGTTCGAGCCGGGCTTTCTGTGCAATCTTGTCTTCGCCTTCGTCGGCATCATTTTCCAGATGGCCCACATCGGTGATGTTGCGTACATAGCGCACCTTATAGCCCAGATGCCGAAAATAGCGAAACACAAGATCAAAGGTAATGTATGCGCGTGCATGACCCAGATGCGCATCACCGTACAGGGTGGGGCCGCACACATACATCCCGATATGCAGCGGATGGATGGGAACGAATTTTTCTTTTTTTCGGCTCAGACTGTTGTAAACAACAACATCGGCCGGGTTGCGGTACTTATTCATGATGCCTAATCTTTCGGACTGCAAAGCTACAAAATTTCATCCATTCCTGTTTCCGGCACTTGGGCTGTCGGGTAAATGACATAACTTTGGCGCTTAATGTGAAATAAATAACAGATAAAATTTTATGGAACGTATTCTCGTTATCGGCTGCTCCGGTCAGATAGGATCGGAACTCACCCTCGCCCTGAGAAAGATTTATGGCAATGAAAATGTGTTTGCCACAGATATCAAGCAACCGCCAAAAGACATTCTTGAAAGTGGCCCTTTCAACACACTCGACGTGATGGACTACAATAACCTGCTGCATTTTGCCGTCAGGTTCAAGATCACTCAGGTGTATAACCTGGCCGCGGTGCTTTCGGGCAATGCCGAAAAAATTCCGCAACAAGCCTGGGAAATCAATATGCGTGCTTTGATGAATACACTCGAGCTGGCACGTGATTCGGATGCTAAAAAATTGTTTTGGCCCAGTTCGATCGCCGTATTCGGGCCGACGACTCCGCGCCACAACACCCCTCAGCTAACGGTGATGGAACCCAACACCGTTTACGGCATCAGCAAGCTGGCCGGTGAACGCTGGGGCGAGTATTACCACCGGCGCTATGGGGTTGATTTCCGCAGCCTGCGCTATCCCGGACTCATCAGCTACAAAACCGAAGCCGGCGGCGGAACCACCGACTATGCTGTTGAGATCTATTACGAAGCCATCCGCAACAACAGCTACAATTGCTTTTTGCGCGAAGACACTGCCCTGCCCATGATGTTTATGGACGATGCCATCAAAGCTACGATTCAGCTCATGGAAGCCGATCCTGCCAGGCTCTCGCTCCGCTCGAGCTACAATGTGGGGGGCATGAGTTTTACTCCCAAAGAGGTGGTGGCTGCTATCCGAAAACATCAACCTGATTTTTCAGTTACCTTCGAACCCGATTTCCGTCAGGCTATCGCCGACAGCTGGCCGGCCAGCATCGACGACAGTGTGGCCCGTGCCGACTGGGGCCTGAGTGATGCCTTCAACCTCGACAGCATGACCGAACTGATGCTTTCCGAAATAGGAAAAAAAATCAGAAAAAAATAAGCCTGTTGCCGCTGCCAAAAAATCCAAATAAGGGGTTGCCATGAAGGCGACTCCATTTTTGTTTCAGAACATTCAATTCGCATCTTACCATGAAACAGTTATCATTGATACGCTTCACAATACTGGCTCAATAACTCATCCGTTTACTATTTGTAACACTGGATTTTTGCCGGCTTGTATGGTAAAAACATCTTATTGGTTAATTTTGCAAAAAACAATTCGCCTATGAAACTTGCTTCCGGGTTTAAAATACTATTTCGATTGCTCCTTTTTCTGTTACTGAGCTTCAGTTTTGGGGCATGTGCCACAGTCTTTGGAGGAAAAAAGAATACGATTAGCGTGATGGTCGGGAATCCTGAAAAAGCCGAAGTTTACCTTGATGGCGTCTTTTTGGGTGAGACACCGTTAAAAACACGTATTTCGAAATACAAACTGCAGCATGGCAGTCTGCTTGAGATTCGTAAAGAAGGCTATCAAACACAAAAATTTGAAGTCGTAAGAAGTCCTCACCTTCTTTAATTTGCTGCCGACATTCTTACAGGGGCACTTCCATTGCTTGTTGACGCAGCTAATGGAAATATCTACCGGCCAAACACCCGAAATTTAAAATATGAGCTGATTCCTGTTGGTGAGGCTACAGAAAACAAGGAGGTGAAGCCATGAGAATCAATTACAGCGTTTATTTAGCGGGTCTTTTTTTCGTTTTGATTGGGACCGCTCTTTCGGCACAGGATTATCAAAAAATGTTGAGAGAAAAGCGAAATTCTGCCGATTATGGCTTTTTTAATGTGGTAGATGTGAAATACCATCACGGGCGTTTCTTGAAAAACAGCGGGTCGTTGAACGACATCATGGACAATCCATACGATGCGACCGACATTCGCATCGGGTTTCAATCAACCGGTTTGAAACAAAAGTATGACCAGCTTTATGGTTTTCCGGTTTATGGTGTAGGGTTTTACAAGGCATTCTTTAAAGGCGGAGAGATGGGGTCGCCGCAGGCATTGTATTTGTTTATGCGCGCACCGGTCATAAGAGGTCATCGGCTCAGATGGAACTGGGAACTTGCTGCAGGACTTTCCTACGGATTTTACAAATACGATCCCAATGTGAACCCGGCACAGCAAGTGATTGGTTCTGAACATAATGTATATTTCAACGCAGCCACCGGGCTTTCTTATGCCCTCAATAAAAGGTTTGATATCACCTTTGATTTAGATCTTACTCACTTTTCCAATGGCTCAACACGAACACCCAATCTGGGTATTAACCTGGCTGGAATAACACTTGGCGGACGCTACAGCTTCAATCCAGTGCGCAACCTTACGAGGGCTGTTGACAGCAGCTTCAAGCCCTCCGTAAAGCCGGTGCTGCTGAAAAAGAAAATGAAAAAATACCAGCGCCATTCCGACCTGATCCTGTTTGCCAGCATGGGTGGAAAAACAACCACAACGCAAATTTATGATGGCCCAACCTATTTTATTGCTTCTATGTCAGCAGATTATGCATGGGCTTATCACCATCTTGGGAAAGTTGGGGTTGGTCTCGATGGTTTTTATGAATCGGCACTGCGCGACTATCCCACAAAAATCCACAACGCCGGGTTTACCGATTTAAGCTACCTCGGCTGGCACATCTCTCATTACCTGCGCATTTACAGACTTTCATTTGTCACGCAATTCGGATTTAATATTTCCGATCATGTGAAACACAAAGGCAAGACATATATTCAGGTGGGTGGCAGTTTCCATGTCAACGAAAACCTGTTTGTGAGGGCAGCACTTAAAACACGAAATGGTGCTGTAGCCGACTTTATTGAATGGGGTGTCGGGTATCAGATTCCGTTTGCTTATGGCAAGCTGCGAAATCATTAGCTGATAACTTACTAATATATAACTATTTATGAAAGCATTATACTTCCTTACAGGTTGTTTGGTTTTTCTATGTTCATGCACCAACATTGAAAGTGCAGACAAGGCAGCAAAAGTTATATCTCAGGTTAGCGAAAACACCTCTGTTGGTATCACAGCCACCGATCCGGATACCACCGACAATTATCCTGCAGGCAGTCATGGAATAAACAGCTCTTCGATAGAAACGGCTTCGAAAACAAGATCCAGGTTGCAGCAGTTGTTTAAGGATGATTTGGAAAAGTCGCTCATTGATGATAACAGCCGGCGGTTTGTTTTCTTTGAATACGATCTGAACGGCGACAGCCTGAAAGAAATCCTTGTAGGTTTCACCGGAATGTACTTTTGCGGGAGTGGTGGCTGCACCATTTACCTTTTTGACAATCAGCTGAATGTCAACACTATTTTCACTGTGTCGGACTATCCTGTGGTGATTGACAGAAGTCGCAGCAATGCCTGGAATGATCTGTTTATTTACAGCGCAGGCAAGCACCATATCATGCGCTTTGATGGTAAAAAATATCCTGCCAATCCATCGGTAGAGCCTGTGTTGGAAACCCTGCCCGGCGATGGATTGCCCAGGGCGCTAAACTTCATGAATGAACCTTACCCCTGGTTTTCGTTCTAGAAAGTATTGCAATTATATATGATTGATCTACAATTAAATAGGCAAACTAATCAAGGTGCTTGTTTATTGCTTTCTGAAAACTTCCTTTTGGTTTAACACCCACAAATTGTTCAACCGCTTTTCCATCCTTGAAAAGGATCAGTGTCGGAATTGAACGAATGCCGAGGCGTGAAGAGGTTTGCTGGTTTTCATCCACATTGAGTTTTCCAACTTTCACCTTTCCCTCATATTCATTGGCAAGCTCACTCACCATGGGCGCAATCATTTTACAAGGCGTGCACCAGGGAGCCCAAAAATCAACAAGAACAAGTCCTTTGGAAGTTGTTTTGCTGAATGTGGCATCTGTGATTTTCAACAAGTGTCGGCTGTCATCAGATGGTTTGTAGTTTTTCAGCTGGGCATAGCGGCGATAGCCATTGAAAAGGAAAAAACCCAACAAAATGGCAGCAATAATGAGAATAGGCGTAGTCATAAAGATTTATTTTGCGGCAAAAATAGGCAATAATTGCCATTTTTCGAATTGTTTGTAACCCGGGTATCACTCGAAACAAGCTGTAAAAAACATCACAGAAAACACATTTCATTGCATTCTGCATTAATTTTCAATAAAGATTGTCACAATCTTTCAGTAACTTGCCGCGTTGGACTTGTATATTCCATTTGTATGAGTAATTTTGCTACTCTTAAAAACACAATTTTCAGGATGTGTAGCGCCATCCCTGGATAAAATTATTTTATGCAACAAACCTGATTATCATTATAATACTTTCATGATGAAAAAGATATGTGTCATTGGCCTCGGTTATGTGGGCCTTCCGCTTGCAGTTGAATTTGCCAAAAAACGCCCTGTTGTTGGTTTCGACATCAAGCCGCAACGCATCAAAGAACTCAACGAGGGCCACGACCCCACGCTTGAAGTCTCTGACGAGGACCTGAAAGCCGTACTTTTGAATGCCAATAACCAAGAGCCAAAAGCCAACGGTCTTGTTATCACAAACCAGCTCCTGAACATACAGGACTGCCAGATCTACATTGTTGCCGTACCAACTCCGACTGACAAAAATAACCGCCCCGACCTCACTCCGCTTGTGAAAGCCTCCGAAACTGTGGGTAAAGTACTCAAAGACGGCGACATCGTCATCTACGAAAGCACTGTATATCCGGGTGCTACGGAAGAGGACTGCGTGCCGGTGCTCGAAAAGACCTCCGGCAAAAAGATGAACGAACATTTTTTCGTGGGCTACAGCCCCGAGCGCATCAACCCCGGCGATAAACTCCACACCCTCACCACCATCAAAAAGGTGACAAGCGGAAGCACACCGGAAATCGGTCAAGAGGTGGACGCTCTCTACCGCGAGATCATCGTGGCCGGAACACATTTAGCGCCAAGCATCAAGGTGGCCGAAGCTGCCAAGGTGATCGAAAACTCACAACGCGACATCAACATCGCCTTTGTGAATGAGCTCAGCAAGATTTTTCATAAGATGGGCATCGACACCTTAGAGGTGCTCGAAGCCGCCGGCACCAAATGGAACTTCCTGCCTTTCCGTCCGGGTCTGGTGGGTGGCCATTGCATCGGTGTTGACCCTTATTATCTTGCACAAAAAGCGCAGGAAGTCGGCTATCATCCCGAAATCATCCTGGCCGGACGCCGTCTCAACGATGGCATGGGCGCCTATGTGGCCGGCGAAGTGGTGAAACTGTTGCTCAAAGCCGGCAAGCCTGTGAGGGGCGCCAAAGCCCTCATGCTGGGCATCACCTTCAAGGAAAACTGCCCCGACATCCGCAACACCCGTGCCACCGACATCTATCACGAGCTTGTTTCGTTTGGCATGGAGGTTGACATCTATGATCCATGGGCCGATGCCGAAGAGGTAAAACATGAATACGGACTTGATATCCTGTCTGAATACCCAAGTCACTCCGTCACTCAGTCACCCGTCGCTTCCTACGCCGCAATCATACTGGCAGTGGCACACAACGAATTTAAAACCATAGACATGGCTGCCCACAAAACCGGTGGTACAATCATTTATGATGTGAAGGGCATTTTGCCAAAAGAAATAGTGGATGCCAGGTTATAGGTGAAACATTCCTGCCTCAAATATCTTTTCTTGTTTTTTCAAAATTGAACACTTTGTCAACAGTCGTTCGATTGTTGCTGATATTGACTATTTTCGCTGAGGAATTTCTGCTTTGACAAAGCATGCATCTGCAATGGTTATCAAAGATTGGTATTCCGAATCAATTCAAAATCAATACAATGGGTCAAGCGCATGCTAATACACAAAAGAAGATAGTTACAATTCTTGGTGCTCGTCCTCAGTTTGTAAAAGCGGCTGTATTGAGCAGACTCATCCGAACCGGCCGCTGGAGCGAAGTTTTTCAGGAAAAGATGGTGCATACCGGGCAGCATTATGACGACAATATGTCGGCGGTGTTTTTTCGTGAAATGGAAATTCCTTCTCCGGATTATCAACTTGAAGCAGGAGGAACAACACATGGCAAAATGACCGGCCGGATGCTTATTGGTATTGAAGACATTTTATTGCGTGAAAATCCCGACCTTGTGATTGTGTACGGCGATACCAATACAACTTTGGCAGGTGCTTTGGCAGCCTCCAAACTTCATATTCCTGTTGCACACATCGAAGCGGGATTGCGTAGTTATAACAAACAAATGCCCGAAGAACAAAACCGCATCATTGCCGACAACCTTGCAACCTGGTTGTTTTGTCCGACTGACAAGGCAGTTGAAAACCTCAAAGTCGAAAACATCACCAAAGGGGTGCATCAGGTGGGCGATATCATGCTCGATGCAACTATTTTTTACCGGAAAAAAATTCAAAACTACCAGTCAAAATTCGTGTCAAATCAAACATCATTTGTTTTGGCCACCTTGCACAGGGAAGAAAACACCGAAAATGAAATACGTTTAGGGCAGATAATGGAAGCACTTAATGCACTTCCGGTTGATATCATCCTGCCTTTGCATCCCCGGACACGCAAAAAAATTGAAGCTTTAAACTTTCTTCCCGCAAAACACATCCAACTCACCGAACCACTTGGATACTTTGAAATGCTGGCGCTCGAACAAAAAGCAAGCTGCATCATTACGGATTCGGGAGGAGTGCAAAAAGAAGCCTATTTCATGCAAAAACCTTGCATCACATTGCGCAACGAAACCGAATGGACCGAAACTGTTGACACAGGCTGGAACATCCTTGTTGGTGCAAGCAAAGATAAGATAATGAACGCTTTCAATAATATTCTGATACCTGTATATCATCCTGATTTGTATGGTAATGGAACAACCGCAGAGCAGATACTAACCGTGCTTGCTGAGAAATTGTAAATGCAGAGCGTGTGTTTTCTTATTGCCAAAACTTTAACATTCACCAGATTTCAGCTCACAGATGATGACAAAGCACTAAAAATTCATTCAGGCTGAAAAATAAATAAACTCCCATAATAACCTCATTATAACACATGGATTTTCAGCATCTGATTGTAAACCGTCAAAGTGTAAGAAAATACAGCAACAAGCCTGTTGAGACCGAAAAAATTCAACTTTGTCTCGAGGCTGCCCGTCTTGCACCCTCAGCAAGCAACTCACAGCCCTGGACATTTATTTGGATTGATGATCCTGAGCTCCTGACTCTTCTTGCCAAAGCCAGCCGTGGACCTCTTGGTACTTTCAACAACTTCGTGAGTCAGGCTCCTGTATTGGTGGTTATGGTAATCGAAAAACCAAAAGTACTCACCGAAATGGGTGGAAGACTCAAAAATAAAGAGTATTCGCTCATTGACCTTGGTATTGCTGCCGAACATTTTTGCCTTCAGGCTGCTGAGCTTGGACTGGGCACCTGCATGCTGGGCTGGTTTGACGAAAAAGCGGTAAAAGATTTGCTGCATATACCCCACGAAAAAGTTGTCGGACTGCTCATCACGCTTGGTTATCCTGCTGAAAATTATCCCCTTCGCAAAAAAGTCAGAAAGCCTTTCGATAAAGTGGTAAGGCGCAATAGCTATTAATCAGCCGGATTGCTATAATAAGACTTTTTGATCCTATTTTACTAAATTGTCAAAACCTTGCTACCTTTGCCGCATGAAAGAAATTGAAATCATGGCACCGGTGGGCTCTTATGAGTCCCTCACCGCCGCCATTCAAGCCGGAGCCGGTTCGGTTTATTTTGGTGTCGGAAACCTGAATATGCGTAGCAAATCATCGCAAAACTTCACCCTCGCCGACCTTGCTCAGATTGCTGAAAGTTGCCGCAGCCAAGGAGTAAAAAGCTATGTAACCATCAACACAGTTGTTTTCGACAGCGAGTTGCAAGCCATGCGCCAACTGGTTGATGCCGTGAAACAAAACGGCATCAGTGCAGTGATTGCATCTGATCAGGCAGTGATACAATACGCACGAAGCCAAGGTGTTGAAGTGCACATGTCCACCCAATCCAACATCACCAACATCGAAGCCGTGAAGTTTTACGCCAACTTTGCCGATGTGATGGTAACAGCTCGTGAACTTTCGCTTGAGCAGGTGAAAGCCATCACCGCTGCTATTGAAAAAGAACAAATCAAAGGTCCATCGGGCGAATTGGTGAAAATCGAGATTTTTGTTCATGGTGCACTTTGCATGGCTGTTTCAGGAAAATGCTACCTGAGCCTCGACCTGATGAACTCTTCGGCCAACCGTGGCGCTTGTCTGCAGCCTTGCCGCCGGGCCTACACCGTGAAAGACCGCGACGAGCAAGTGGAAATGGAGGTGGAGAATGAATACATAATGTCGCCCAAAGACCTGAATACCCTCGCTTTTCTCGATCGTATTCTTGATGCAGGTGTCGAAGTACTCAAAATTGAAGGGCGTGGCCGGTCGGCTGAATATGTGAAAACCGTTACACAGGTATATAAAGAAGCAGTAAAAGCAGCACAGGAAGGCACATTTAATCCTGAAAAAGTAGCCCTCTGGAACGAAAAACTCGCTACAGTTTACAACCGTGGCTTCTGGGATGGTTATTACCTGGGAAAAAAACTTGGTGAGTGGACCGAGGCTTACGGCTCACAGGCTACAAAGCGAAAGGTATATGTTGGCAAAATCAACAATTACTTCCAGAAAATCGGTGTAGCCGAAATAAAGATGGAAACCCAATCACTGCAAGTTGGGGATGAAATCCTAATCATCGGCCCTTCAACCGGTGTGTATGAAGCCAAATTGGACGAAATAAGGGTTGAGCTCCAGGCTGTTGAACAAACAGTGAAAGGCGAACATTGCTCCATAGCAGTGAGCGACACCGTGAGGCGAAACGACAAGGTTTATAAAATTGTTGACACAGCAGAAAATAACCATTCGCTCAACGGAAACACAGATTGAACATTCTGCACTTAACAAGGTTTAAGAAGCTATTGATCTGCAAAATGCTACAAATATCCTATCTTTGCGCCTTTATTTATAAACTATCTAAATAAGGTATTTATTCATGGAAGTCAACACAAACGAAAATATACTTGAACAGGTAACGAGCAGCGATTATAAGTATGGTTTTTATACCGATATTGAAAACGATCTTGCTCCGAAAGGCCTCAATGAGGACATTGTTCGCCTGATTTCGACAAAAAAGGAAGAGCCGGAATGGATGCTGGAATTCAGGCTGAAAGCTTTTCGGCACTGGCTGACACTCAAAGAACCCGAATGGGCACACCTTCATTATCCAAAAATTAATTACCAGGAAATTATCTATTACGCAGCTCCAAAAAAGAAAAAAGAATTAGCCAGCCTGGACGAGGTTGACCCGGAGCTGCTCGACACTTTTAATAAGCTTGGCATCTCACTCGAAGAGCAAAAAATGCTCTCTGGAGTAGCCGTGGACGCGGTGATTGATAGTGTTTCGGTCAAAACAACGTTTCAGGATACACTTGCCAAACATGGCATCATCTTTTGCTCATTCAGCGAAGCAGTGCGCGAACATCCCGAACTGGTGAAGAAATACATGGGGACAGTGGTTGCCTACACCGACAACTATTTTGCAGCCCTCAACTCGGCAGTTTTCAGCGATGGTTCGTTCTGCTACATCCCCGAAGGAGTGCGCTGCCCGCTTGAACTCTCAACCTATTTCCGTATCAATGCCGCCAACACCGGACAGTTTGAACGCACACTCATTGTGGCTGACAAAGGCAGTTATGTGAGCTATATGGAAGGTTGCACAGCTCCACAACGCGATGAAAACCAGCTTCATGCAGCCATCGTGGAAATAACAGCCCTGGACGATGCCGAAGTAAAATACTCTACCGTACAAAACTGGTATCCGGGCGACAAGGAAGGAAAAGGCGGTGTGTATAACTTCGTAACCAAACGCGGCTTGTGTAAAGGAAAAAACTCAAAAATTTCATGGACACAGGTCGAAACCGGTTCGGCAATCACCTGGAAATATCCCAGTTGCGTGTTGATGGGTGAGAATTCAGTTGGTGAGTTTTACTCTGTAGCCGTTACCAACAACTTTCAACAAGCCGACACCGGAACAAAAATGATCCATATCGGTAAAAACACACGTAGCACCATCATTTCAAAAGGCATATCAGCCGGAAAAAGCAATAACAGCTACCGCGGACTTGTGAGAATACTGCCTAAGGCAACCAACGCGCGTAATTTCTCACAATGCGACTCACTGCTGCTCGGTGATAAATGCGGTGCACATACTTTTCCCTATATTGAAGCAAAAAACGAATCGAGCATCATCGAACACGAAGCCACTACTTCCAAAATCTCTGAGGACCAGCTGTTTTATTGCAACCAAAGGGGAATTGACACCGAAAAAGCTATTGGCCTTATCGTGAATGGTTATGCCAAGGAGGTGCTCAACAAATTGCCAATGGAATTTGCTGTAGAAGCCCAAAAGCTTCTCGCCATAACACTCGAAGGAAGCGTAGGCTGATAAATAAGAATTTAAAATCAATAATAACAGATCATGTTACTCAATATAAAGAACTTACACGTTGAAATTGACGGTAAGGAAATCATCAAAGGTCTTAACCTCGGTGTAAACAAAGGTGAAATTCATGCCATCATGGGTCCTAACGGTACAGGAAAAAGCACACTGGCGGCTGCCATTACAGGCCGCGAAGGTTATGAAATTACCGCCGGCGAAATTTGGTTTAAAGGCATCAATATCAATGATATGGAACCTGACGAACGTGCCAATTTAGGCGTATTTCTCAGTTTTCAGTATCCGGTTGAGATTCCGGGTGTCAGCATGAACAATTTTATGCGCACTGCCATCAACGCCAAAAGAGAATACAACAACCAGCCGCCAATCGCTGCCGGTGAGTTTCTAAAATTGATGGAAGAAAAGAAAAACTTAGTCGAAATTCACGCCAAACTCACCAACAGATCGGTGAATGAAGGTTTCTCGGGCGGCGAAAAAAAACGAAACGAGATTTTTCAAATGGCCATGCTCGAACCTTCGCTTGCTATCCTTGACGAAACCGATTCAGGCCTCGATATTGATGCCCTGAAAGTTGTGGCCAAAGGTGTAAACCAGTTGCGTTCATCCGAAAATGCATTTGTTGTAATCACCCACTATCAGCGCCTGCTTGATTACATTGTTCCTGATTTTGTGCATGTTATGTATGATGGCAGAATTGTTAAAACCGGTGGCAAAAACCTCGCGCTCGAATTGGAAGCCAAAGGTTATGAGTGGATCAAGGAGCAAAATTTTGTTTGAAAAACATGAATACAACACAAACAGAAATGACACAAACCCTTGATTCGCTTCTGATTGAGCAGTTTGAAGCCAATGAAGCGCTGTTGCTTTCCAACGATTCTCCCCGAATTAAGGATTTGCGCAAAAAGCATTTTCTTGAGTTTAAAGAAAAAGGCTTTCCGGACAGCAGTCAGGAAAAATGGCGCTTCACCGAAATAGAATCTGCTTTGGATCAGTCATTTACACACAATCTGACTTGCGAAAATCCAAACACAAACATCGAAGAGCTTTTCCGTTGCGAAGTGCATAACTTCAAATCGGAAATCATCTCCGTGCTCAACGGATGCTACTACAGCGAAAAGGGTGCGCTGATAACCAACGAAGACGGCGTGATCTACGGCTCGCTCAATGCAGCTAAAAAAGCCTTCCCCGAACTCTTCGACCGCTTTTTCGGAACCATCGCCCATGCCGAAAACAACAGTTTTGTGAATCTGAACACCGCAATGGCCCAGGATGGCGTTTTCATTCATGTGCCTAAAGGCGTTGAAGCGACCAAAACACTGCAAATCATCAAGATGATTGATAAAAACGAAAATATTTTCGTCCAAAATCGCCACCTCATCATCCTCGAAGCCGGTAGCAAGCTCAACCTGATGCACTGTGATGATTCTATCAACCACCATTCAAGCCTTGTAAATACAGTAACTGAAGTTTTTGTGGCAGAGAATGCTCATTTTGAACTATATAAACTACAAAACCTCAACGATGCCTCAGCGCTTGTCAACTCGCTATTTGTCCAACAACATGCTGACAGTACCGTAAAAACCAATACACTCACATTCAATTGCGGAATGATTCGCAACAACATCGAAGTTTCACTTGACGGCAAAGGCGCCCATGCCGATGTGTTGGGACTTTACCTGATGGATAAGCAGCAACATGTTGACAACCAGATCAGAATACTTCACAATGTGGCTCAGTGTACAAGCAATGAGTTGTTTAAAGGAATTCTTGATGACGAAGCTTCGGCTGTTTTCAATGGATATATACATGTGAAGCCCGATGCGCAAAAAACCAATGCGTATCAGAACAACAAGAACATCCTGCTCAAACCAACCGCCACCATCAACACTATGCCTTTCCTCGAAATCTATGCTGATGATGTGAAGTGCAGTCACGGCGCTACCATTGGCCAGCTCGATCAGGAAGCCATGTTCTACCTGCGTTCACGCGGTATCAGCCTTGCAAACGCACGCTTGTTACTGATGTATGCTTTTGCTGCTGATGTGATCAATGCCATCACAATCGAAGGATTGAAAACACGCATTGACGATATGGTGAAAAAGCGTTTGCGGGGCGAACTTTCGGTTTGCGAAAAATGTGTGCTGCATTGCGGATCGCCCGAAAAAGAATACAATTTCGAAATAGACCTTAGTAAACTTTAAAGCCAATGCCGGATGTAGCCTCCATAAGAAAACTTTTTCCTGCTTTGCATCAGGAGGTGTACGGCAAACCGCTGATTTACCTCGACAATGCAGCCACCACGCAAAAACCACAACAAGTGATTGATCGTTTGGTGGATTATTATAGTCAGGAAAACAGCAACATACATCGGGGTGTTCATCATTTGAGCCAAAAGGCAACATTAGCATATGAGTCAGCGCGTGTGTTTATTGCCGGATTGATCAACGCAAATCATTCGCACGAAATCATTTTCACACGCGGAACAACCGAGAGCATCAACCTTGTGGCTTCCTCGCTTGGAAACCTGCTTATGCAGCAGGGCGACAAAGTGCTCATCACCGCCATGGAACATCACAGCAATCTCGTGCCATGGCAGCAGTTGTGCATCAAACACCGGGGAGAACTGCTCGTAACCCGCTTCGATGAAACAGGAACTACCGACCTGAACCACTTCAAAGAATTGCTGACCCGGAAACCAAAAATTGTAGCCATCGCACATATATCCAATGCTTTAGGCACAATAAATCCTATTCAGGAAATGATTCGGTTGTCGCACGAGCAAGGCATACCTGTGTTGGTTGATGGTGCTCAGTCCATAGCCCACTCAGCCATTGACGTTCAGCAACTTGATTGCGACTTCTTTGCTTTTTCGGCCCACAAAGCCTACGGTCCGATGGGCGCAGGCGTTTTGTATGGCAAAACGAAATGGCTCGAAAAAATGCCTCCGTATCATTTTGGCGGCGAAATGGTTGATAAAGTGAATTTTACTGAAACCACATTCAATATACTGCCATTTAAATTTGAAGCCGGAACACCAAATGTTGAAGCTGTTTTAGGAATGGAAACAGCTTTGAAGTTTGTTAAAGAAATTGGTTATGAGAATATTACAGCTCATGAAGATGCTTTGCTCCGTTATGCCACACAAAAGCTGATGGAAATAGAAGATATGAAAATCTTCGGCAGCTCACCACATAAAGCAGCAGTGATTTCGTTCCAGATTGGCAATATTCATCCTTTCGACATGGGAACATTGCTGGACAAAATGGGTATTGCCGTGCGTACCGGGCATCATTGTGCGCAACCCGTTATGGATGCTTTTGATGTTCCCGGAACGGTGAGGGCCTCCTTTGCTGTCTATAACACTTTTCAGGAAATTGACACATTTATTGCCGCAATAAAAAAAGCATCAGCCATGCTGGCTTAGTTTTTTGTAAAACCGATGATCATGAAAACAGAAGAAATACAAGCTCAAATAATCAGTGAATTTGCAGCTTTTGATGACTGGATGGACAAATACAACCTCCTCATCGAGATGGGTAAAGACACCCCCATGATTGATGCGCGCTTTAAAACCAATAATCATTTAATAAGTGGTTGCCAATCAAAAGTTTGGCTTCATGCCGAATATGTTGATGGCAAAGTTTTTTTCACTGCCGACAGTGATGCTGTCATCACCAAGGGAATCGTGAACCTCCTCATCCGGGCGCTTTCAGGACAAAGCCCTGACGATATTCTGGCAACAGATCTTGGTTTTCTGGATCAGATTGGCTTGAAAGAACACCTCTCACCTACCCGCTCCAACGGTCTCCTCTCAATGGTTCAGCAGATGAAGCTCTACGCAAAGGTGTTCAAACTAAAGGCAGGGAATTAAAAGTAACTGACTGTATATCTGTTTTTTAATCAATTATTTTTGTTGATCGCGCTGAGCTTTCTTTTGAGTTTTTTCAGCCCTAACCTTGTCACGATGTTCAATAAGCTTATCAAATTGTTCTTTCGTAACACGTTTTTCAAGTTGATTATACAATGAATCGAAAAATACATTTTGGTTTTCCCAATGTTGATTCACCATCTTCCAGTGAAGATCGCTGAAAGAATCCATCAACACTTTCAACTCAGCGCGCTGCATTTCATCGGCTTCCATAATGTCAAAAAGATGCGTCCGAAAACCTTCGCGTGTGTTCCACGACTTGATTTTTTCCACCTTGGTTTTGGTCATACGTCCTGAAGCCAGAAAACCAATTAAAAAACCAATGAGCAGACTTGTTATAAGCAATAACGTTAATTTTGTTTTCATGGTATTCAATTTTAACATTAGTAACTTGCGAGAAAAGTACTAAAATCATCTGATTTGAGCCCGGCAATACCAAGTAAGCCATCAATGCTTATGCTATTTTCCTGCCAGACTACAAAAAGCAAAAGCAATAAAACTGCCGCAGCCGCCGTCATACTCATGCGCATTAAAAGATTGAAAACCAATTGCTGGTTGCGCTGTCGGTAATCCATCTGACCGATTTGCGACATCACCCTGTTAGTGAAATCATTGCGAAAATCGCTTGCATGACTTTCGAAGGCTACTTTCAACCGATGCAGTTGAGTGGCGGTTAGTTCTCTGTCTGAATCGGTTGCAGAATCATCGCCTGCCGGTTTTTTTTTATTTTCATCCAGTTCGCGAAGCAATGCTCCGATAAACTGATTATTGTCATGTTTTCTCATACTTTTTCCAGTTTAAGGAGAATGACTTTTAATTTGTCCAACGCTCTCGAAAGGCGCGATAAAACAGTTCCTGTGGGAATATTGAGTAATTTGGAAGTTTCCTTGGTTGAATAGCCCTGCAGCATTCTTAAAACAACAACCATTCGCTGGTCATCATCGAGTCGGCTCAGCGCTACCTGAAGATGCGAAACATCGTCATAGCGCTGTGCTTCTGATAGATAGATATCGCTATTGCCATTTAATTGTCGGTTGTTGATGGAATGCAAAATGGTGGTACGGCGTTTCTGACGCCTCCCTTCGTTGATGGCAAGGTTGATGGCAATTCTTGTAAGATAGGTCGAAACCCTGGCCTCGTGCCTGTAAGATTCGATGTTGCACCAAAACCGGATAAACGTTTCCTGACCAACATCTTCGGCCTCCTGCGTGTCGCCAAGAATGGCTTTCAACACGGTTGCAACTGCCTTTTTGTTTCGGTTTACAATTTCCTCCATTGCAGCTTCATTGCCTTTGCGCACTTCCAAAACGAGCATCTGCTCATCAAGCGCCGAATAATCCCTGCTTGTTGACAATGAGTTGCGTATCTGGTCCATCCTGTATTAACTGTCTATATGACAGTACCAACCGCAAAAATATTCCATTTTGGTTGTTTCAACGATAGATATTGTTTGCTAAACCTTGGTTAAGTGCTGTTTACCTGCCCGATTAAACATATTTGCCAATAATCTGTTTATTAACCGGCGAGTATTTTGGATTCCCATTCCGAATTCCGGATGCTGCCTCAAAAACTTTTTGAAGAAGATGAAATATACAATTATACATTCCGAATCGCGTGGTGTGGCCAATCATGGCTGGCTCAAATCGCGTTTTAGTTTCAGTTTTGCAGCTTATTACGATCCCGAACGCATTCATTTCGGAATGCTGAGGGTTCTGAACGATGACATTATCGCCGGAGGGCAAGGCTTTGGCATGCACCCTCACGACAATATGGAAATTGTTTCCATACCGCTTTTCGGAGCCTTAGAACATCGCGACAGCATGGGCAATGGCAGCGTAATACGCCCCGGAGAGATACAGCTGATGCACGCCGGTACGGGAATCCGACACAGCGAGTTCAATCCTTTGGAAGAGGAAGGCGGCTTTCTGCAAATCTGGATTTTTCCCGAAAAACACAACACCAAACCCGGCTACGCCCAGAAAGCCTTCGACACGAACGCCATGAAAAACAAGCTGCTCAACATTGTGTCTCCCAATGGCGAAAATGATTCCCTGACCATCGGACAGCAAGCATGGTTGAGCATGGGCGTGTTTGAAAAAGGCCAAATGATTGACTACAAAATACATCGCCCGGAAAATGGCATGTATCTTTTTGTGATTGAAGGAGAAGCTTCGTGGAACAACGAGACATTAAAAAAACGTGATGCCCTCGCCATTAGCGAGACAAATCATATTTGCCTAAATGCGAACGATACGCTTCAGCTACTACTGATTGAAATGCCTATGCAATGAAAATTGATGGCGAGGCATGTTTAGAAATGAATGTCAGGAGTTTACTAAAGTAAATGACTGACATGAATGACACGCATAACGAAGCCATCAGACTTTAAAGACAAGCACTATTTAGTGTCTGCCTATAATGTCTTGGGCTTGAGCTTTAAAGTTTGAGGGCGAGGCATGCAAGGAATGAATGTCAGGAGTTTACTAAAGTAAATGACTGACATGAATGACGCGCATAACGAAGCCATAAGACTTTAAAGACAAGCACTATTTAATTCGCATCAGCATAGAAACCTCTGCAGGTGTTAGATGACGAAACATTCCGCGCGGCAAATCAAGTTTTGTCAACCCGGCAAGTATTACCCTATCCAGTTTAACTACTTTATAATCAAGCTGTTCAAAAATACGTCTTACAATACGGTTTTTACCGGAATGAATTTCAATGCCAACTTCTCTGCGCGATTCGTCTTTGCTCACATAAGAAATGGCATCCACCTCTGCAACGCCGTCTTCCAGCTCCAGGCCTTCGGCAATGCGAAGCATGTCGTGCTTTGTTAGCGGCTTGTCCAATTCAACATGATAAAGTTTCTTAACACCATGCTTTGGGTGCGTCATTTTTTTAGCCAAATCACCATCATTGGTCAACAATAACAATCCCAATGTGTTACGATCGAGACGTCCAACAGGATAGAGACGCTCCTCGCAAGCGTTTTTTACCAACTCCATCACTGTTTTTCTCTCAAACGGATCATCAGCAGTGGTGATATAACCTTTTGGCTTGTTGAGCAACACATAGCGAAGCTTTTCTCTTCGTAAGGTTTGTCCGCCATAATTCACCTTGTCGTTGATACTCACTTTTGTGCCAAGCTGTGTCACGATCTCACCGTTAACCATCACAGTTCCAGCCTGTATCAGTTGATCGGCTTCGCGGCGTGAACAAATTCCGGCATCAGCAAGGTATTTATTCAAACGGATAAACTCCTTCTTTTCAGGCATCCTGCCCGGGATTTCATCCACCGGTTTTGCCCTGCGCGAATTGCCTCTGCGCTCAAATGATGTGTCATCTTTATAGCTTCTGCGTGCAGGCCTGTCATCCGACTTAAATTCATCACGTCTTTTATAAGGTCTGCTGCCGGCACCTTCGCCATCTGCAGATCTTCCAAAAGATTTACGCGGACGATCCGATGATTCTTCTCGATTGTTGAATGGGCGCGAACGTGGCGCATCGCCATCTGAAGGGCGACCGTATGATTTACGCGGACGATCCGACGATTCTTCACGGCTTTTGAAAGGGCGCGAACCTGGTGCATCGCCATCAGCAGGACGGCCAAAAGGCTTGCGTTCTCCTGATCTTGCTGCGCCAAATCCGGACCGCTCGCTTCCTTCGCTCTTATAGTTTCTGCTTCCCTGTTCTGCTGATCCGGTTTGAATTCTTTTTCTCGGTGCGCGCTTCCCGCCCGATTCTTTTTCGCTCATTGTCAATGATTTTGGGCGGCAAAGATAGCTCATTTTGTTGTATCTGCAAGCCTACGAGCAACAATACTTCTAAAGCACAATCAGGATAAAACCCGGTTTTACTTGCTCTTTAGTCTGTCTTTTACGTGTTTAATCTATCAAACTTAAAAAATTCCAAAATTGTTTAGGTTGTATTATGTTGATTATTAATTTATTAGAAAATATTCATTACCTTGTTAAATAAATTATTAAAAATATTTTACTACTATGTGTTGCATAGTACTAATATGTATATATATTTGCAGCATGAATACAGAAAAGAATATCTCACAGATGCGTAAAGGAGTGCTGGAACTATGCATTCTGGCCATCATTAGCCACAATGGCGATGTGTATGCTTCCGACATTCTTGACCGTTTGAAGACAGCCGAGCTCATTGTTGTGGAAGGCACCCTTTACCCTTTGCTGACCCGTTTGAAAAACGACGGCCTGCTCAGCTACAGATGGGAGGAGTCCAAATCCGGACCTCCAAGAAAATACTACCAGATCACCCCATCAGGTGATGCATTGCTTACAGAACTGACTACAGGCTGGAATGAGCTTGTAAGTGCAGTAGATCAATTAATTAAAACAGAAAAAGAACCATCATGAAAAAAACACTTTCCATCAACATCAGTGGTTTGATATTCAATATTGACGAAGATGCCTACCTGCGGTTAAACCAATACACGGAGAGTATCCGCAATCATTTCGGTTCGACCGAAGGAAACCAGGACATTATCTCCGACATCGAAAGCAGAATAGCAGAACTGCTTCAGCCCAAAATCACCGAACAAAAACAGGTGATCTGCATCGCCGATGTGGAAGAAGTAATAGCTGCGCTTGGACAGCCATCAGAAATGGATGAATCCGAGGCTGAAGCGGAAAAACAAGAGAAAAAAAAGAAATCAAACCATAGAAAAAGGCTTTTCCGCGATCCGGACAACAAAAAGCTTGGTGGTGTGGCAGCCGGAATTGGTCAGTATTTCAGCTTAGACCCGCTGTGGGTGAGGTTGGTTTTTGTGATTCTGTTCTTAACTTCCGGTGTTGGCTTCTTTGTGTATATCGCCTTGTGGATTTTCATTCCCGAAGCGGTGACCACAGCCGATAAACTCGAAATGCGCGGAGAACCGGTAAACGTGGCTACCATCGAACAAAGTATAAAAAAAGAATACGAATCTGTTAAAGGCACTTTCAATGAATATGCCAATGAGGCCAGAGAAGGGCTGAACCGAACCGGCAGAAAAGCCGGACAAACAGCCGGCAGGCTCAATGATCCGGTGATGCAGATTATAAGAGGTATTGCCAGGTTTTTCGGGATTTTATTCGGGTTGTTGTTTCTAACAATTGGTCTTGCACTCACATTAGTTGCCGGTTCGCTCTTTTTGGGCTGGAACGATTTTGATATCTGGTCGGATGCTGATCTACCTTTTGCCGGTGGCGAACAACTTTGGGAACTTCTCTTTAGCAGTCCCTTATCAGCGAGCATTGCTCCATTAGCCATTGGTGTGTTTGTTGCGGTGCCACTTATCATGCTGGTTTATGCCGGACTCAGGCTGATTGCCGGCGAAACCTTTAAAATACCCGGTTTGGGAAATATTGCTACCGGACTATGGATTGCCAGTGTGATTGGGCTGTTTTATGTGGGCATGACACTATTGGTGGATGTAAAAGAACAACATTTTTTTGAAGGCCAGAAAAAAGAACTGGTTAGCCCGCAAGAGAAAACATTTTATTTAATGGCTTTAGACAATGGTGTAAAAAACGGTACAGAGATCACGGCTTTTGACGAACAGTTTTTTCTCAGAAACGGGAAATTGTTTGGAACACCCAGGGTCTATTTCGATTGCGAAAAAAACGGATCAGGTTTTGTTGAGATTGAGCGGCGCGCCAGAGGAAAAAACAGGGAAATGTCGCGTGAAAGAGC
>DISP01000022.1:0-2582 GCA_002421995.1 Bacteroidales bacterium UBA6207
TTGATGTGTCCGCAGGCAAGATCATCGGGGTGTTTGTCGTCGCTGCAAAACAGCACGCTCTCCGGATGGTCCTGCAATAAGTCAATCAGGGCATCGAAATTTTTCGCCGCACTTCCTTCCCTTATCTGAATCTTCATGCCATAGCGAATCTTTTCCAAGGCCTCTTCCATTGTGAAACATTCATGATCGGTGGTGATGCCGGCAGCGATATAGTTTTTCGCATCTTCCCCCATCAGGCCCGGTGCATGACCATCCACAGGCTTGTTGAATTTTTTTGCAGCGGCAAGTTTCGCCATCACCTCACTGTCGTGAAACAAGACACCCGGATAGTTCATCATCTCGGCCAGATAGGGAATTTCGGGCTTCGCAAGCAGTGATTCAACCGCGCCGGAATCCAAAACTGCTCCTGAGCTCTCAAAGCCGGTGGCCGGCACACAACTGGGCGCGCCGAAGAAAAATTTGAAAGGGACTCTTTTGCCGTTTTCGATCATAAACTCCACGCCTTCAATTCCCAACACATTGGCAATCTCGTGCGGATCAGAAACAGTTGCAACCGTTCCGTGCACCACAGCCATATACGCAAAAGCTGCCGGCGTGAGCATTGAACTTTCAATGTGGATGTGGGCATCAATCAGCCCAGGCAATATAAAGTGCTGTTCTTTAACCTCTTCCTTAACGATTGAAACAATCTTCCCGTCTTCAATATGTATGGTACCCGGAAAAATGGACTCACTGATAAGGTCAACAATCTGACCACTTACTTTGAAACTATTTGGCATATTCAATTTACGTTTTAGAAACAACAAATATACGATTGGCTTCGGTGAAATACACTCCTGCCGGATGATTTTTGAAGAATTTGCTGCTATATTGTGGTATTGTTGCCGGCCTCAGATAAACTGAACGGGCTGATGATGGCTTTACGACTTTACATTTCTGCTCAAACAGTGGCAAACATCCCAGCCTCGGTGCAAAGCGTTTTTATTTGTTTTACTGCGCATTGTATTGCATTTTTTGGTCAAATATGCTGAAACAATTGTTAATTTAGCTTTCGGTTTACTTCGACGTCAACAGGATGAATTGTCGGGGCAAACGGTAGGTTTATTTCATTATTATCAAAAAAAAACACAACAGAAATGGGACTTTTTTCAGCACTTCTCGGCAATGCAGGCCATATTAACCCCGAAACACTCATCAAGGAATATGGGAAACTTCTTATTGAACATGAAGAAATTGAGCTGGGTTTTAAACTCATCAGAGACGTATTTATCTTCACAAATAAACGTTTGATTCTTATCGAAAAGCAAGGGATCACGGGTTCAAAGATTGATTATTTCTCTGTCTCGTACAAGAGTATTTCGCGTTTTAGCATTGAAACTGCCGGCCCGTTTGATTTGGAAGCTGAGCTCAAGATATGGGTATCGAGCGAGCAGACACCGGGCATCGTGAAACAGTTTAACCGGTCGGTGGATGTGTATGAAGTTCATAAAGTGCTGGCTACCTATGTTTTATAGAAGCATTTAGTCGCTGTAAGCTTTGTGTAACCCGGCTTTTCGCTCTTTTGACTTGCAATGTCACATGATGTTTGGCTATTTTCGCGGCCTAACTAATTGTAATATTTATGAACAAAAAAACACTCCCAATCCTGTTTTCAGGAGCATTGTTGTTTTTGGCATCCTGCCAGCAAAGTCAAACCAAGGTCGAACAAAGCCAAACCGCTCCCGTCGTTGAAGAAGTTGTTGTGACTGAGCATGTGTGGGTTGTTGATGAGCATCACATCAACGAAATACCGGTTACAAATCATCCTGCTGCCAAGCCAAGGGTTAAGAAAGAATCGCCCAAGGTGATTAACAGAATCGAAGCAGAGCCTGCCGGACAGCTTGACTATTCAGTCAAAGCCGCTGAGGAACTCCATCTGGCCGTTAAAGAGTCGGAAGAATTGGTGCCGGTGCCGGTTACCGAAGTTACGGAGCTTGCCATTCCGCTCGATGAAACGCAAACTGTTACGGCCTATACCGAGAAAGGGAAATTTGAGGGTGCCGCGCTTGTTGTGAGCAACGGAAACGGAGAGATTGACCATATTATTTTCGACAACAAGCATCACCACAAAGATTACTACAATGTGCATGCCGGCATGAGTGCCAGGGAAGTCAGAAAGCTGCGGCGCGAGATGAAACACATGGCACATAAAGGACAGGTGTTCTTTTATGCCGATGGAAGCAATATCATGTATGTCCTCGACACAAAATTTGCTGACGGTACCGAGGTAACCGATGAAATGGTGGACCAGAGTTTTGTGAGTGCCATTGTGTGGAAAGACAAAAACCACAAAGACCATCCGCAGAATTTGTAGTTTGCATGTGACTTTAAGAGCTGATGGCTTTTTTATGTGCGTCTTTAATTCCAGTCATTTACATTCGTAAAGTCTTGACTTTCATTCGCGAAGAGTTGGCGTATTGTTACTTGTTATAAGAACGAAGCGAACGAAGCGAACTGAGCGAACGAAGTGACTTAATCGAACGAAGCGACTTAAGCGAACGAAGCGACTTAAGCGAACGAAGCGAACTGAGCGAACTGAGCGA
>DISP01000022.1:2679-4628 GCA_002421995.1 Bacteroidales bacterium UBA6207
AGCGAACTGAGCGAACTGAGCGACTTAAGCGAACGTAGCGACTTAAGCGAACGAAGCGAACTGAGCGAATGAAGCGAACTGAGCGAACTGAGCGAACATAGGGACTTAAGCGAACTGAGCGAACTGAGCGAACGTAGGGACTTAAGCGAACTGAGCGAATGAAGCGAACTGAGCGAACTGAGCGAACTGAGCGCCTTAAGCGAACTAAGCGATGTAGCGGACGTAGCGATATTTCTCTGTGTCCTCTGCGCCCCCTTCGTGGTCTCTGCGGTTAAAAAAAAGAACACTATCGAAGTCTTTTCATTCAATCCGAGCTTCGAATTTCGATCAGGATGCAAGCTTTTTGAGGTAAACAGATTCAAATGCGTGCACAAATAATACAAAAAACAGGTTTAATTTATTGATATTGATTCACTTAATGGTTTTTTAGCAGTCCCTCATTAGCAAAAACATTGCTTGATTGATGTGTAAGGGCCTGGCAGCGATGCCGGGTCTTTTTTTTTAATCAAGGACGTTGCCGGGCCTATAGGTCGGCAGGCATACAGTATCTTTGCGTAGAAATTGAGCAATGATGAAAGTTGTGGGTTTTGGTCATCTGCGCGAACGCGTTGGTTTTGCTTTCAGGGCGCTTGGAAGCCGCAATTTTCGACTTTTCTTTTATGCCGGCCTGGTTTCCCTGATGGGCACCTGGATTCAGAACTTAGCCCTGGGTTGGTTGGTTTACCGCCTTACCGATTCGGCTTTTTACCTTGGATTAGTAGGTTTTGCAGGGCAGATTCCCGGACTTTTTCTTGCACCTGTGGCCGGCGTGTATGCCGACCGGCTTAATCGCAGAAAGATTTTGCTCATTACCCAGGCCATACCGATGGTACTGGCATTTGTGTTGTCGGCGCTGGTTTTTTTCGATCAGATAAGCATTGGAATCGTCATCGTGATTGTGGTGATCAACGGGTTTGCACTTTCGTTTGATACACCATTTCGTCATGCCTTCCTGCTGGAAATGATTGGCGACAAGCGGTTGATTTCTAACGCTGTAGCTCTCAACTCCACCCTGGTGAATACGGCCAGGTTTCTGGGGCCGGGGATAGGCGGCATACTTGTGGCGCTGTATGGCGAGGCAGTTTGTTTTTTCATCAACGGCTTGTCGTTCCTGGCAATGGTGGTGGCGCTGCTGCTCATGAAGGTGCCTTCGTTTGTGCGGAAAAAGATTGACCGCTCAGTGCTCCATGACCTCAAATCGGGTTTTCGATACACCTGGTCGTTCCTGCCGGCCCGCTACATGATCTTACTTGTGATTTTTACGAGCGCGTTTGGCTTGTCGTTTCAATCGTTTCTGCCTGTTTTTGCCCGCGACATCCTGGGAGGCGACTCGCAGCTGCTCGGTTTTCTGACAGGTGCTGTGGGTGCGGGAGCGCTCACCGGTGCTTTTTACTTAGCAACAAGAGAAAGCATCAACAAACTGCCTTTTATCATTCGTCTTTCGGCCTTCACCTTCGCTGTTGGCTTGCTCATCTTCAGCCTTTCAAAGGTGATATGGCTCTCGGTGCTCATATTGTATTTCAGCGGTTTTGGCCTGATAACACAGTTTTCGGCCACGAACACCCTGTTGCAGTCTGTTGTTGATGAGGATAAACGGGGCAGGGTGTTGTCGTTCTACAGCATGTCGTTCATGGGTTTCACACCGGTTGGGAGTCTGCTTCTGGGCTTGCTCTCCGAACGTATTGGGGCTGCACCCACCTTCACCTTTGCTGCTTTGGTGCTTCTGTCAACAGCCTTTCTTTTTGCTGCAAAACGAAAAGTAATCATGCAGAAATTGAACGCCACCGCCTTCTTTGATCATTAATTTGCGAAAAGGTTGGTCAGTTGAGGCGGAAAACTTAATTTTACAGACCAAATTTTAAAGCAATGCGCGAAGCAAAGACGATCTATGTTTTGGATGCCGGAGGAAC
>DISP01000022.1:4813-5510 GCA_002421995.1 Bacteroidales bacterium UBA6207
CCGAAACGCTACAAAAACCTGATCGGTGTCACACTTGGAACCGGTTTTGGCGGCGGTATCGTGCTCGATGGAACACTTTTGCGCGGCGATAATTCGGCCGGTGGCGAAATAAACCGTATGCGCAATTTCCTGTATCCCGCCACGAGTGCGGAAGACAGCATCTCGATCAGGGCGGTGAAACGCGTGTTTGCGCGCGAAGCCGGAATAGATATTGCTGCCAGTCCCGACCCATTTGGTATCTACGAGATTGCCATGGGCCGGAAAGACGGTGACAAAAGCGCTGCACTCAAGGCCTGGGACGAACTGGCACGCGTGTTGGCCGATAGCATTGCCAATGCCGTGACGCTTGTTGATGGATTGGTTGTGATAGGTGGCGGACTATCAGGCGCATGGCCGGTTTTCATGGAGCCCTTAGTCAATTATATGAATGCCTCTTTTACGGATTTGCAGGGCAAAAATGTTGACAGGATGGAGATTAAAACCTTTAATCTTCAAAATCCGGCCGATCTCGTTGCCTTTACCGAGAAAACAGGTACGATGATAAAGGTGCCAAAAACGGGACGCGAAGTGTGGCTGTGGTATGATCCTTCCAAAAAAACCGGTGTCGGAATCAGCAAGCTTGGCACCTCTTCGGCAGTGGCCATCGGGGCTTATGCTTATGCCATAGACCAGCTCGACAAAATGGCTTTGTAGGGGG
>DISP01000185.1 GCA_002421995.1 Bacteroidales bacterium UBA6207
CTTAAGGGTTTTTCAGCAGACCCTAGTTAAGGACTTTTTTTGATTAAAATGAATCTTTAAGATGGTGTATATGATCCTACTTATTTATTTTTCAGTTGTTTGAGATAAACAGTCCTGTAGAACCGAACATATAATCGCCTCATTACCAAATGAATAATTACAATTTCTATAAACCAAATTCAATTTGGGATGCATGATTATAGTATATGGAGCTTTAATGCCTATTTGTCTGCTAAATTCTTCGTTTATTTCATAGTAGAAATCTAGATCAAACCCCTGACTTTTAAACCATGGTTCAGCCAATGCAAAACTGCCAGGTTCACCACTACAGACAGCAACCACCTCGATCTTTTCCAATCCAATTGAATCAATGACGACCTGGATTGTCTCTTTCAGATTATTGCAGCTTCGTTGATCTGTCATTTTCCAAAAAATAATCAGATTTGGTTTTGATTGAGAGAAAACCTCGTTAACAAGAACTTTCTTACCAATGGAATTTTTGAGGGTCAAATGCTCAAACGTTTGGCAACAGGCTCCGTTTGCAAAAAGCAATGCTGTAAAGACAATGATGATTTTGCTAGCTCTCATTTGTTTTCTTTTTTTTCGGTGGACAGGATTCGTGTTTTACTTGGTTGAAGTTTCAACAGCATTGCTTCAATTTGAATAAAAGTATTCGAGGCGAACAGGATTGGTCATGACAAAAAAGATTGATAAGATAGGAGTACTCGCAATCTTGCTCTTATAAAAAGTAATTGCCAGATTACCTGATAACTATCCTGTCCATACCAGTTTTTGATCATTGTTTTTTGAACCATAAATACCATTCTATCAAGAATTGGTGCAAAGTTTGAAATCATGGGTTTAAAAGATCCAAATTGGTTATATAGTTTAGTTATTTTACCTTTTAATGTTTCAAAGTTATATCATCGTAATTCGATTAACAAACACTTTTCCGCTTAATTTATGAATGGTTAAATACTATACATGAAGTGTACCATTTAACCTTTGAGTGGTATCAAAAATTCCTGCGAGCAATCCCTCTTAAGCTAAAAATCACGTACCTTGCGCACCTAATTTCAATCAATCATGCACCGGTTTTTGCTCGCAGTTTTACTTTTTGTTACTGTGCAAAATGTCTTGCCGCAATCCATTGCTCTCAAACACTACAATACCCGCAATACCGCGCTGGTGCAGAATCAGGTGATTATGATCAATCAGGCAGGAGATGGGGCGCTGTGGCTGAGTACTTATGGGGGACTGAGCCGTTTCAACGGGAAAAAGTTTACGAACTATACCATCAGCGAAGGCCTGCAAACCAATATCGTATTTGGTACGATGGATGCAGATGACACTCTTTGGATTTCAACCCGAGACGGCATAGACATCCTCGTCAATAACAGGCTGACAAACTATTTCAAGAGTCCCTCAATGGGCATGTATTATGGTCAGTTTTACAAATACAAGGATTTGTTTTACCTGATCAATGTGAACTCACCGACAAACGAAAAGTTGAAAAACGTCTTTCAAATTTTCGATGTACGTGCAAAGAATTTCTTCAGCAAGGTTTTTTGTGAGGACAGCATACCCATCTTAGGTGGGATTATTCCCTGGCAGGACAGCGCCTTGAGTCTAGGACCGAATGCATTATTTAATATTTCACTAAGAGATCTTAGTGCGCGGAGAAGGACTTGTGCCGAAAGTGATTCAGGGATCATTCCGGCTCAACTTCACAATGGTTTTGTGGCTTTCAGGCAATTGAAAACGTATAATGTCTCAGCCTTCGATGCCTTGTATTACGTCAATCCCAGCCGTGGTTTTCCTCTCACTAAGGTGCTGGGTGCGAACGATACGACCCTCACAAGGACCTTGTCTTATTCAATTTGCACCGGAGAAAGTAAATTCAGATTTCTGGATCTGGATTTGAAACTTTATAAAATCATGGATGGTAAACCTAAAATTTTGGCCGATATTTCCTCCATCCATCACGATAACCTGGTTCGTGATAAATATTGGTATTTAGGAACTGACAATGGCATCTACAAGCTTGAAATGGCCGGCTTTGAATATTTCAGGGCTTCAGACGGTTTTCCGAAAGATGTATGGTCGGCTATGCCCGATTCTGCCGGCAGGATTTGGTTTGCCGGCTTCAACAGCAAGGATGTGTTTGTGTATGACGGCAAGCGTGTTAAACCCATCGAAACAAAGCTTTTGAAGGTGTATTACAACAGTGCAGTCAAGGGTTATCATAACGACATCTTGTTCCCCTCACATATTGGTGTCAGTGTTTTTAAACAAAATGGAAGAATTCTGAAAGAGATTCCATTTGATAAAACAACGCTTGGTCTGGCTGCAGACGATGCGCACAAACTGGTTCTGACAGGCACCATGGACAAAATATACAGCATTGATACGCTGTATCAAACCAAACTCCTGTTCGAAACATCCGAGATCGGACCCTACCAAACCATCATCAGCATCCTGCCGCACAAGGATTTGTATTACCTTGGCATGTCGAAGGGTTTTGGGGTGTACGACCCCTCTACTGATAAAGGTAAGCTTCTCATCAATAAAACGATGCGTGTGAGCGATTTGACAGCCGATACCACAGGCATGATCTGGCTAGCCACCGACCAGGGTTTGTTTACATGGCAGGCTGATTCGCTGCAGCCTGTCTTGCCTTCACTGATCCGTGAGAACCTGCTGACCATTGAGCGGTCGGACGACAACCGCCTGTTCATTGCGGGTGTGACGGCACTTTTTACGATTGATCTTAATAAATACCATCAAAAGCTACCTCATTACCTGCTTACTTACCGTGAAAGTGCCGGCTATGAGCCCCTTGAGCCGGGGCAGAATTCCTTTCATAAAGATGATAAGGGTTGTCTTTGGCTGCCAACGGTGGAACATGTCGTAAAAATTGATCCCGCTGAATTGATCCTGCCTAAGCATTATCCTGTTGCAAACATGGTAAGTGCAATGGCGGTGAATGAATCTTACTCAGACACCTTGTTTTTCTCTGAAGAATCGAGCATCACCGTGGACTATGAATTCAACAACCTTTCGTTTGTGTTTGAGGCTGTTGAACTCGATTTTCCTGAATCGCTGCGTTTTGAATACCTGCTCGAAGGAAGACATGATAACTGGCTCAGATTGGATGACGAAAACAACCTTCACTTCGACAATCTTGAGCCGGGAAACTATGTGTTGAAAGTGAGGGCAAGCCGCAGTGAGTCGTTTGAAGATGTGCCGGTAGCTAAGGTTCAACTCACTGTTTTACCACCTTACTGGATGAAATGGTGGTTTGTGGCATTGTTGATCCTTGTTGCTGCTGGACTTGTGGCAGGTTTTGTCATCCTGTTGATGCAAAGAAAACAACGACATGAACGCGGACAGCTGGAACTTAACCGCCTGCGGAGTGCAGCCCTCAGCGTACAGATAGACCATCATTTCCTCGCCAACAACATCTCGAAGATTACACTGATGAATCAGAAGGGCTTGTATGACAGGGCTTCTGAGTTTGGGTTGTATTTCACAAGATTCCTGCAGCGTAACATGCGCTTTTTACGTGCCGATTTCGTGAGTCTTGAGGAAGAACTCGAACTCATACGTTCGTATGTGGCGATGGAGAATGTGACCTCTAAAAACATTCAGCTTGATATTACTAAAGAGGATGGTCTTGATCCGGCAAAGATGATGGTTTTGCCTTTCCTGCTTCAGCCGCTGATTGAAAACGCCATTAAATATGGACCACACTCAACGGATCAACACACAACATCTGTCTTGGTGAATATTCAGTGCCACGATGAGTTGCTTTCAATATCGGTTGTCAACGAAGTGGAACAGGATTCGATGCGGGGCAATGAAGGTCATCACCTTGCCCTCACGATCATCCGCGACAGGTTGAAGATCATTGGCGGAAGATCAGAAATTGTTGTCAACAAAATGGTTGGCAGGTTTCAGGCCTTGATACTGATTGACCTTAAAAAGATAACCAACAAAAAAAAAGATGAAAACTTACAACACTATCATTGTGGAAGATGACTCCTTTCACCTGGAGCACCTTGTGGATTTATTGCATGCTGGCTTTCCACAGATCAGGATCATGAAGGTTTGCAAATCCGGTAAAGAAGCTCTCGAACAAATTCCGCTACATGCACCTGATCTGCTTTTTCTCGACATTGATCTGGGTGATATGGATGCCTTTCAGTTGCTCAACAAAATGAATTGGAACGATTTCAGTGTCATTTTTACCACTGCTTATCAGGATTGGGCCATCAAGGCGTTTCAGGTAAATGCCCTGCACTATTTGCTCAAACCAATTCAGGCTGAAGAGCTAAAAGAAGCTGTTGGCAGGCTGGGTAAGGATCATCAATTGACTGACATTCGCGAAATCGCAGCTGCGCTGAATCAATACAACAACCATATGCTTGCCATCAGGGAAAAGACCACTGTTCAATACCTGAATATCGAAAAAATCAGCTGCCTTGAAGCCAACGAAAGCTATACCAAAATCTGTTATACGGAAAACCTGGAACAAAAAACCATGTTAAGCAGCAACAACCTGAGCCATTATGAAAAAGAGTTGGTGCCACATGGCTTCATCAGGGTGCATAAATCCTTTTTAGTGAACAAGCGGCATGTACGCGCTTATCAGCGTACTGAGAGTAAGGTTGAGCTGATCAATGGTCAAAGGATTCCTGTGGCGCGTCAAAAGAGGTTTTTGTTTGGGTAAGTGATAATGCAATTAAAAATGGTGTGTTAACCCTCAATTTACCATTACTTTTTTTGCAAAGGTGCCATGACGGCTTTCGAGGACAAGGGTATATAAACCCTGTTGAAGCCCTGTAAATCTCAAATTGCCCGATTGACTCCTGATTTTACGCCCCGTAACATCAAAAAGGTGAAGTTCAAACTGGCCAACAGTTTCAGTCATCCTCACTTCGATGCTGCGTGATGCCTTTTGCTGCAGGATGACAAAAGGAAATGCTGACATTTGCTTGTCAACATGCGTTGTAAAATAGTCGGTAAAACCGTCTTCCATCAGCCATAAACCTGAGTCGTAAACCCTGTCGCCACCATCGGCAATGGCAATCTTCATGTGATATGTCAACAGTGGTGTCACGTTTGCTTCTGCAGTCAAAACAACAGTATAGCCATCGTACTGGATGTTGTTATTTACCACCGGATTGGTGTTGCTGATAAAAAACACGGCATTGCTGTCGCTGTTGACAGTGTTCACTGAGATTGGGATGCTTGTACCCGGCAAAACAGCCAGGTTGATGGCGCCGTTGGTGAATGGGCCTTCGATGCCAGGTCCTGAAAGAAAAATGCCAAAAGCATCATTCCAGTTGGCGTTCACCCCTTCGGGATATTCCTCCGAAGCGAAAACAAATGTGATGGAGATATGGTCTGTTGCTGGAATAAAATCAAAATCCAATACACTGGCATCATAGGTGTCATCATCGGCCAGTATGCTCAGGTCAGCATCGCCGCCAATGTTGTTATTTCTTCCGGCACCTGTCGAATTATTTGGTCCTGCGGCCAGTCCGGCCTTGCCTGAGGTTAGCAACAAGCCTGAGGTCAAACCAATGCCTGCTTCGCCATAAAAAGTTCCACTTGATTGGGGGTATCCGCTGAACTGCACATTCTCGACCTGAATGCCCCCGGAAACAAGCATGCTATGGACCATCTGCATGGCTTCCTCGGTACTGGTGTTTTCGGTAATGACAAGGGTTTGCGCGTTGAGCTGCGGAGCGAAGTGCAAATAAATGATCAGGCAGAACAACGTAATGCGATGAACCGGAACGGGAGTTTTAGTAGTCATTTGCTCGAAATTTTACTTTAAACCTTTGAATGTCAAGCCAAAAATAATATTTAGTAATTAATAAGCAATACGCTACCTAAATATTTATATAAAAAATAACAAGAATTTAATGATGAAAAGGGGAGTAGAAACAATTTGGGTCTGGAGTTGCCAAAAAATCAGTTGTTTCTGATTCTCAAACTGTGAGCGAGTCCATGACTGTTCTGGATGAATTCACGCCTTAAAACTTCAGAAATCTATCCTTAGCTGGTATTTATGCAACAAACCCGGAAGGCCGTCAACGGAGAACCTCGCCTTTGCTAATCTGTTGGTTTCGGGATCAATGGAGAAGTTATAAGAACCACGAAAATCGGCCTTTTCGAGCATACAATGGTCAAACACAGCTAAGCTCAGGTCGCAACGGTCAAAAACAGCAGCACCCAGATCGGCTTCGGTGAAGTCGGCTTCGTGCAACTGACAGTTTCTGAATACTGTTTGCCTGATTTTCGTCTTGTAAAATGAGGAATTGTCGAGCCGACAGCCCTCAAAGCTAAACGAAAGACCGAACTTGTTGCAGCTGTCAATCTGAAGTCCAAGCATTTTGCATTGTTTGAAGCTGACATCGCGCAAGGCGGTTTCATAAAGTCTGGCCAAACTCAGATCGCAGTTGGTGAAAAGGCACTCAACAAATTTAAAGCCGGAGAGTTCGGCATTGGAGAAATCGCAATCAATAAACCGGCAGTTTTCGTACTCCATTTTTGGAAGCGGAGCCTCACGGAAGTTGATGCGTTCAAAAGTTTTATCCTCTTCAATAGATATGGTCATATATTTTTGGTGTTTGACGGATTTAATGATGCTATGGAGGAATTTATAAGTTATTCTTCTTCTTTCTTTTCTATTCCGGCAGGAATCGTCATCACTTCATCGAGTAATGGTGCAAGGCCACTTTTGGTTATCCTGTCGTTGTTCCAGAAACTCAACACACAACTGATGAAGTTTCCTCTTACAGGTGCTGACACAAAGAAGATTGTCAGTGTTTTACCTCCGGTCATACCTACTAACACCGAAGTGATTCCGGTGAAATCCCAAATCACCTTTCTAGCTTTGACTTCACTACCTTCAAATATGATATCAACCATTTCGTCTGTTAAAACTTTGCCATTCCTTTGCTTCATTACGCTGATACGCTGCTGTTCGAGAACAAAATCGGCCTGTTCCTGACTTTTACATACACTCCAATTCATTTGTCCATTTCCTGAACATTGTATGTTATTGGGATTCATCCAATGACAAACTCCTCCCAGATACAGTTTACGTCCGCCAAAGTTGACACTATCAGTACGTGGCGAGGAATAAACATTATCGGGTATCTTTTTTCCGAGTATTAATCCAACGAAGTGTCGCTGGAAGGCAAGGTCGGTCACATGATTCGAAACAAAAGAGACTGCTGCAATGTCTTTATTACCTGTTTTCATAAAATAATAAGAAGCGTAGCCTTCCAATTCATCTCCTGTACCAAGCTGTTTATGAACAACATAGTTCTCTAAAGGCAAACTACTGTCGGAATTTACAATTGCATCAGCTTTCAATTTGAAACCTCTGTATCTCTTGCTGATGGTTTTGGGGTCAAAGTTTCCACTCATTGTAATGAAGCTGATTTCATACCCATCAACGTTGTAAAAGTCGAAGACATTGTTTTTCAAACCATTTAAACGTTCGAATATTTTTTCATCGGCCTGTGCATTTAACAGTGTGTGAAAAAGCAGGAATAGGACGATAAATAAATTGGCTTTGTTGTTGGCTTTCATCAGTTTAACTTTTTAGATTTAATTCAGTCTAATTAATCAAACCCCATAATCTTCATCACAAAATTACGATTCTTATGCAAATCACGTGAGTTAAGTTGTTTTACTAATGTGTTGAATGCTATTTTTCCATTGTTTTTGTTTTTTGGTCAATGCGATGAATTCCCTGATTGTTGACTTCGTGAATTATACTGAATTGATATTCAAACTATGGAAGTCAATATTTTTTGAAAGGTGTTATTTTTTCTTCCGGACACTGCTGTTCGACCCCGGAGGGGTCGAAGTAGTTTAGCGTTGGGATTTTTTTATAGACATTCGACCCCTCCGGGGTCGTTTATCTTTCAGAAAGTTACATCTGTCCACTGATGAAACTTCTGGAAATAATGGAGTGCAGAAGGCCTTTTATGCAACATTGATTTGCTTTGAATAAGCCTCGTTGAAGTAATAAATAGTTTTGGAATGACCCGGGCGGGGTCGCACATTTCTCCAACTGAAAAGCTCCCAGCAAGACACTGCTGTTCGACCCCTCCGGGGTCGTTTATCTTTCAGAAAGTTACCTCTGTCCACTGATGAAACTTCTGGAAATAGTGGAATGCAGAAGGCCTTTTATGCAACATTGATTTGCTTTGAATAAGCCTCGTTGAAGTAAAAAGGAAGATTGGGATGACCCCGGCGGGGTCATATATCTATAGAAATCAGTTTAGTTATGTCTTGACGACCCCGGCGGGGTCGCACATCTTAAAATTGTATTGAACTCCAGTAATTTATACCAATCAATTTATTTTGCTTATAAAATTTGTCCGATTGTTACCCGCCTTATAAACATTACACTACATTTGTATTCATCTGTAAAAGAACGCGGTTGTTATGTAAAATCATTCTCCCTTACAATTTGTTTGTGCTTATTAGATAATTTCAAATGTTTAAATTCGTTCCTTATGGCTTTATAATTTCAAACGTAATTCCAATTCAATCAAAACACATCCATCAACCGTTTGGTTTCTAAATTTAAAATACACATGGCCGATATTTACTCTCAAATTTATATTCAAATTGTTTTTGCTGTGCAAAACAGGAAAGCACTTATTAATTCATCTTGGGAAGTTGAACTTTATAAATTTATAACTGGCATCGTAACAAATAAGGGTCAAAAACTACTTGTGATCAATGGAACATCAAACCATATTCATCTTTTCATCGGTATGAAACCAAATTGCTGTTTGTCTGATTTAGTAAGAGAGGTCAAGAAATCATCCAATTCATTTGTAAACGATAATAGATTAACCCCATTCAAATTTCAGTGGCAAGAAGGTTTTGGTGCTTTTTCATACAGCCATTCACAAATTCCAGACGTTATTAACTATATTGAAAATCAAAAGATTCATCATAAAAAGCGAACATTCAAAGAGGAATTTCTCGAATTTATGCAAAAATTCGATGTGGAATACAGAGAGGAATTCTTGTTTGATTGGTTTGAAGACGATAAGGATTATATCGCTCAATAATGAACTCAATTCTCATAATTAGACCAGTGATTCGCGAAATATAATAGCCAATTCGTAAACATTTCATTTTATTACGACTTTCGAATTATATTTCAAAACAATTAACGGAAGCATGAGGTAGTAAGCTAGCAATTCGTAAATTCTGGCTGGATCCGTCATAAATTGTCTTTCATTACAAAAAAAATCCCCGACCTAATGCCAGGGATTTTCAGCGGAGAGAGGGGGATTCGAACCCCCGGTTCCGTGGATACGGAACAACGGTTTTCGAGACCGCCGCATTCAACCGCTCTGCCATCTCTCCGGTTGTTAATGCGTCTTACCGAAAAACTGATGCAAATTGCCCCGGTAATAATACGTGAGCAGACTTGAGTCAGCGCGATAAGGGCGCAAAAGTAAACAATTATCCTTTTTATACCGCACCGGAAAAGCTTTTTTATTATTTCACCTGCCGGGATCATTCGTTCTTCAAAAAATCAGGTCGCTGGTTTTTATTTTTTGTTTTCTTTGCAAACCATCTTACTAACTCAAAACTATGAACCTGACGATTGAACAGTATCATCAGCAGCTTCCTGAAGCTGCAGGCGACATTTGCATGACCCTTCATTCAATAATCTCATCAGCATTGCCCGAAGCCGAATCCAAAGTCTGGCACGGACATCCTGTATGGTTTCTCGATGCCAATCCCGTGGTGGGCTATAACCTCCGGAAAAGGGGAGTGGTTCTCCTGTTTTGGAGTGGTCAGTCCTTCGAAGAACCGTTGCTGAAGGCTTCCGGAAGCTTCAAAGCGGCTGAATATATGCTTGCTTCAATGACCAATATGCCAACCGGCGAACTCAAACGCTGGCTCTCCAAAGCACGCGACATACAATGGGACTACAAAAACCTCGTTAAGCGCAAAGGGGAGTTGCTCCGGCTTAAATAAAAACGCCTGTCTTTCTTTTGTTGTTCCGGATTTTATTTCCAAAGCTGAAGGATTTCTTTTGTTTTACCACCCGTTTTAACAAATCGGCTGCTAGATTATTTGTACCTTGCAGGCGATTTTTTATTCAAGCAACAATGACCAGAATCACCACTTTAAGCATCATTATGCTTGCATCGGCAATGCTGTTTTTGAATGCATGCAAAGAACAAAACAGTGCATACCCACACAAACTTTATTTTGTTTCGGAGGAATACCGTCCGTTCAATTATACTGAGGCAGGAAAAGTAACAGGACTGGCTCCCGAAATCCTCAAAGAGATTTGTCTGAAGAACGATATCCCTTTCGAGGTCGAGATGCTGCCATGGAGTGATGCCATGGAACGTACACGGCAGCAGGAAAACACCGTTCTGTTCTCGACAATACTCAACGAAACCAGGAAAGACGAATTTAAATGGGCTGGACCATTTGCCTCGCTCGACTGGCAGTTTTATTCTGCCTCTGCGCAGGGCACCTCAAGCATCAGCATGGACCAGGCACGCGGCGCAGGCAAGATTGGAGTGCTTCAGGACTATTCCATCACCCAATACCTGCAAAGTGAAAACTTCAACAACTTCGTTTATTGCGACAACAATGTTGATGCTTTTCAAAAACTCCTGGCCGGCGAGATTGACCTTTTTCCATCAGACCGAATAACGGCTGATGCAGCACTCACATCCATCGGGCATTCAATCTATGATGTTGCTGCAAGGCTGGTGATACGTACTGAACTGGTTTATTTCGCGTTTAACAAGCAAACCCCCGATGCCGTTGTAAACGACTTCCAGGCTAAAATTGATGCCATGAAAACTGATGGCAGCCTCGACGCTTTGTACCGGCAGTTTATGCAGTCGCCACGCGCACCCGGACTGTTGCAGGTTTACACCGAAGATTACCCGCCACTGACATTTAGAAACAGCTTTGGCGACATCACAGGTTTCGGAAGCGACATCGTGTACGAGATCATGAAACGCAGCGGCCAATACCAAGACATTCGTCTGAGTCTTTGGAGCAATGGCTACAACCTTGCCCTCAACAATCCCTCTTTTTGTCTTTTTACGATGGACAGAACTCCAATTCGTGAAACATTGTTTAACTGGGTGGGCCCTATTGGAACCAACACTACTTTCTTTTACACAAAAACCGGTTCGTCTGTCACCATCAATACCATTGATGATGCCAGGGCTTTGCAGCACGTAGGTACCGTCAGCAGTTGGTTTTCTGATCAATACCTCAGGGAAAAGGGATTCACAAATCTCGTGGCTGTTGACAACCCTGCCGAAATGGTCGAAAAGCTCATGCAAGGCGAAGTGCAGGCTGCTGTGTGTTCCGATGTGACAATTGGCGATATTCTGGTCTCAACTGGTTACACTTATCAGCAAATTCAGCCATCCTTCTCATTGATGGCAACAGACTACTATATCGCTTTTTCAAAAGGTACGCCGGAGGATGTTATCCTGCCATGGCAGCAAGCACTCAATGCCATGAAAACAGACGGAACTTATACAGCGATAAAAAACAAATGGTTCCCAATGTAATTGAAAAAGAATATTTTACATTTACTAATTTCAACAATCATGAAAAATATATTTCTATGGCTTGCTATTTCGTCCGTTCTTTTTGTGGCTTGTAGCAAAACCGAACAACCCGACTACGAAAGCCTGCTTAAAGGTGTCTGGATCAACACCGTTGTTGATCAGCAACAGGTTGAGACTGACAATGTTTTTGTGATGGAATTTGCCGGCGACAAGGAATATTATTCCGCAGGCATGAAGATCAGCGATTCGAGTAAAAAATGGTTTGACAGGCAGGTTTACGATTTTGAAACAGAGGGAAAGCTTATCAAAATTGCAGGTAAAGATAACAGTGGCAACGATATGGCGATGGAATTCGAAATCAGAACCATTGACAGCCTGAATTTGAGCTACAAGGTAAACAGTTTCAAAGTAAACGGCACAGAATATCCTGATGATAAAATCTATGTTTGCAAAAAAGCTAATCAGAATTTAAACGAATCTTTTGTTGGCACATGGTATGGTATTTCAGAATACGAAGGAAGTACCGATCTTGACTATCACTATTGGGATTACTTCGCCAACGGAAGCTATGATTACTATTACCGACAGTCACCAACAGCAGACTGGATCAGAAAGTCGGACAACGAGGGGAAATACTATCTTCATGACAACCTTTTGGCAACCAACTGGACCAATGACTTGATTTCGGGCAGTACAGGTCTTGCTTATGAGTGTTGGTATATAGAAATGACGGGAAACACAATGCGCTGGACCGCTTATCGTGCCAATGGCCTTGTGGTGCGTTACCGCATGGAAAAAGTCAGTGGTCCGCCGACAGCAAACTAAGTTAAATGCGGCAAGTCCAAAAGCGCTTCCGGCTCAAAAGCTTTGCAACAATTCGATAAGTTTAGCTTCTCCCTAAGACTTAAAAATGATGGCAGGGTTTACTTGGAATCGCCAACAAAATAGTCGTCTTTCTCGGCAAATAAGGTGTTGAAGGTGGTCAGACTACCGTATATCTTGGTGATATATTGCTGAAGGTCAATCTTTTCTTCATCGGTTAGCTTAGAGGCATTGATGCGTTGTTCCATCACGCGCAGGCGATCACGCACCATCACAATCTTATGAAAAAATGTTTCGATTGGAATCTCTTTCGCTTTCAAACTTTTATCACCGGGTTGCAAAATCATCACGCCGGCATTCCACTTATTGCCCATATGCACCACTTCCTGTATGTCCGACATTTTACGGATGATACGTGTGAATACCTTTTCAACTTTCTCGAAGCTGAGCAGATCGGTCTCGTCCGAAACAAAGTCAAGCACTTCGAGACCCTGAAAGGATTTAAGGATGGTTTTAATACCATAGTCAAGAAAAGTGATTTCATAAGAATCAGTATAAACCTGAATGACAACACCTTTTCCATACTGTGGGTGTTTTACGCGTGTTCCGATACCTAAGGTCAGATCCATTGACATCATTGATTTGGGTTTGAGTTACACTGTTTGCAAAATAACAAATTTTCTTTGAAAAAATTGTGTGCAAATCATTGAATTTATTGGTATTTTGATTCAAAAAAAGCAACGTTGAAAAACACAAGAAAGTCAAAAAACGAGTGATTGCCTGATCTGAGTCTAATTACTGAAAATGGGTTGGTTTATGAGAACCTAACCAAATCGGGATCGAAAAAAAAAGCCCGACCAAAAGGCCGGGCTTTTTTTACGGATGTTTTCATCAGAACCTTTGAACCATCACTTTCTGAACACTGCGGAAGTTGTCGGAAGTGATTGTCAGGAAATAAATACCGTTAGGTAGTTCATCTGTCGAAATCCTGTATTCTTTCATGGCTTCGGCATTCACAACCTTCGACAAAACAACAGTATTGAATCTGTCGCTTATTTGCAGCGTGAAACTGCTGTTTGCCAGCTCATCAAATTTTACAGTAACAAAATCCTTTGCCGGATTTGGATAGAGGCTGAAAGTCATTGGCAGCGGACTGATCGTAAATTGTCCATCGCTGAAATCGCCAATCAGGTCTGAATAAATGCTGCGCACCCTGATGCGGTATTGTGAGTGGGCGGTGAAACCAAGTGGAATATCCCAAACCCATGTTGAGCCTATCACATTATTGGCAAGTACGGTGGTTGTTACGTTTAAATCATCATACAGGATGATGCGCATTGGCTCCGGAACATTGTCAATCCAGGCAATAAGGTAACCCTGGCCTGCATAAAGCGTTTCGCCGCCATTTGGCTGCAACACTTCAACGGTTCCACCGGGTGTTTCTGAGATTTCGAAATCATTGTCGCTTTCATCAGAAACACTTCCGCCCATGGCTGTTACCTTAATGGAATAATCTGTTCCAAGCACGTAAACACCTGCTGACAAATCCCAAACGTAGGTTGAGCCGGAGTAGTTGGTAGCAAGGTCGGCTGTCTTTGCTGCGCCTTTCCATAATTCGATATTGACAGGTCCTGTTGCAAAATTTGATGTCCAGCTGATAAGGTAGCTTTGGTTTGACAACCAAACGATTCCCGGCACATTGGGTTGAAGCACTTCGATGGTGCCACCGGCCGGATATCCGGAAATAGTGAAGTTTTGGCCAACATCAAACACACCTGAATTATTGGCTGCTTGTACCCTGATAAAATATGATCCGTTTGCTAAAGCTCCGGGAATGTCCCAAACCCATGTCGAACCAACAACATCATTGGCAATCTGTGTTCCGGATAAATAAATATCAACCGGTCCGGGAATATTGTCTATCCATGAAATCAGGTAGGAAGTGCCTTTAACCAGTGTTAAACCAAGTTCATCGGGTTGAAGTACTGTAACTGTTGTGCCAGCCGGATTTGCCGAAAGATGGAAGAAATTGTCGCTCTGATCAGTAATTTCTTCACTCTGGTCCTTCACAATCACTCGGTAGGAAGCCGAAGTACTAAGACTTCCCGGAATGCTCCAAACATAGGTTGAACCTACAACATCCTCAGCTATAATCATAGTGTGACGCGTTACACGCAGGTTATTGAAATAAACAGCCCTGTTAAGATACCCGGCATCGCTCTGTGCAACAGAATAAAAACGCAAGGCATCCGGAGCAACAGCTATCGTAAAATCATGTGTATAGGTTTCAAGACCATCACGTCCGGTGCCGCTTACGCGCAGCGTTACATCATCAATCAATTCAAAGCTCAGATCCATTGCATTGTTTCCAAAATTACTGAACATGGTTGAACCATTGATGGTGATAGGAGCCACGTCATTTTCAACATGGATGCGGATGAGTTCTGTTCCGCCAACTCCGCCACCATATAGAACGATACCTTTGTCGCCACCGGCACTGCCGGTTGCCCAAAGGAATGCCCAGTCTAAAGAGAGTGTGCTGCCTGGCTCAAGAGCATCGGATAACTCACGGTCAGCATACACGTAATTGTCGTTGCTGGTAGGATTGGAATAGGCCACCACACCAAAGGCAGGATTGCTCATTCCAACAATGCCGCCAAGAGCAGGGTCACCGATAAAAGCGGAGGCAACCCCGGCAATTCCGTCAGTATGTGTAGTAATGTCCCATGCTTCGAAACCACTACCTTCATTATCGCCATCGGCCCAAAGTCCGCCATAGTTGTCAGCATCATCAGTAGCGAGTGTGAAAGGCTCGGTGCTATATAGTTCTATATCAAGAACTTCAGGAACATTGTCAATCCAGGAGATCAGGTAATCACTTCCTCTTACGAGCGTGATTCCGGCATCAGAAGGTTGCAAAACGGTGATTGTAGCTCCTGTCGGACTGTAAGAGATGGTGAAGAACTGTTCGCTTACATCGCTTTTTGAAGGATCGTTGTTGCTCGTGATTTTGATCTTATAGTCATTTCCGGCTTCAACAGCACCGCCAATGGTCCATTCATAGGTTGACATGGGGGCTGCTGCAGCAATTGTTGCCACAGATAAACCGGCTTTAAGCAATTCTATTTTAAATGTTCCGCCCAGATCACTGTCCCATGAGATCAAATAGGTTGAATTATTCAACCAATTGATTCCGGAGACATTGGGTTGCTCCAGAGAAACATAAGTTCCCGGAGCAGAGGCTGCCAGCGTGAAGAAATCGCTTTCATCGGAATACATACTCGTTACTGTGCTCGTTACCTTCACCTTGTACTGTGTTCCGGCAACAAACGTACCACCGTCAATAAACCAACTGTAAGTAGAATTTACAGTTGATGCAACAATGGGTGTTACAACAGGCAAAAGCGGGTTGGTATAATCTACCAGATCAATCTTCACCGGCTGTGTGAAGTTTGTGTTCCACGAAATGAGTTTGCTGGTTCCGATAACCCAGGTATCCCCAAGCTGAGGTTGTAAAACTTCAACAAATGGTTGCGCTGAAGCCAAACTGCCCGTGAGGATCAAAAGACCCAGGAGCAGAGATTTTGCAGAATGTAAGAGTTGTTTCATAGGTTGAGTATTAGTGTTATTTCTATTTTTTAATAAATTTCTGATTAATGTTTTCTCTTCCGTAATTGACTGAAAGAATATATAAGCCATTCTCGAATGAAGTCAGATTTATGCTATGTGCTGAATTGTGCCTGCCCTCAAGCAAAAGCTGCCCTGAAACAGAATAAATTCTCCATTGATAATCAATTGCTTCATTGACCACGATGTTAAGATGATCTGTTGCAGGATTTGGGCTCAGGGTAATATTATTGGTTCTATTCACTTCGTTCTGACCAACAAGGTAAGAAACATAGGAAGCTCTTGCTTCATAACCGCTCAGCCTTTTGATTTTTACACCATTTGAATAGGTAAGTTCCAAAACAGCGTTTTCGTTTTGTTCCCAGGTTGTTCCGTTCCAATTGAAGAACGCGCACTGGCTGGCATTTCCGTCCGAATCGTAGCTGCAATTGGTCAATCCGTCATTCGCCCACTGATTCGCAGTCCACTGCTGATAAAGAGCAGACTGAATGCCTCCAAAACCATGATAAACAAAGTTTGACTTTTGGCTGTTTATCCATTGGTTTGTTTGCCATTGCTGATAAGATGCTGTTTCAACCCATCCTTCAGGTACATAAGTGTAAGCGTATTTGTCAGCGAATATCCAACCGTTTCCCAGCCAGATTTTACCGGTATATTGGATAAGATTCTGAAGGTTGTCATACACATACTCTTCACGGTAATTGTTAAGCCATGCATCAGCGAACCACTGGCGGAATTCAGCCGTAGCAAGTTTATTATTACCATTATAAGTAAACTCAACCTGGTAGTCATTGAGCCAATATACGGCATTCCAAACTTGGCCGGTTTGGTTCAGCAGGTTGTTGTTATCATCATATTGAAAAAGTTCAATGGCGCTGTTGTTCCAGCTGCCTGCTCCCCATACTTCCGTGAAGCGCGAAACAAGGTTGAAAGCAACGTCATAGGTATTTGTAACCCTCTTTTGGTTGAGCCATTGCCCTGCCGACCAGATTTGGGTGGTCACTGTTTCGGCCTGATTGTTCACATAGGTAGTTGTGGTTTTCAGGTTGTTGGTCCAGTTTCCGCCTTGCCATGTTTGCCAGAGAGAAACAAGCTCATTGCCCTGGTTGTCCCAGGTTTTGTTTTCCATCGCGACATTGACCCATTGGCTATTGACAAACTCTTTTACAAAAGTAATCAGCAGTTTGCCGTTGTTATTATATAAGTAAGTGTAACGCAGCGGGTTATCTCCCAGAGAGTACAAAAGTATCGTGTCCGGATTAAAGTCGGTTTGTCTGCCTGATGGTGAAGAGTGGCCGTTGAATGCATTGACGCGTTGGTGGTCGTTTGCTAGAAAGAAATTGGACGGTAGCCCTTGATTCCATTTTTGGGAATAAGATTCAAACCAAGAATGATTGTTTACGCAGTTAATGGGCATTTCCCGGTCGCTACCAACAGTGGTAAAGCCCTCAAACCCAGTGAGGATAAGGAAAAGCAAAATCATTATACTTCGTAAAAATACGCTCATTAAGCAAATGTTTTTTTATAAAACACTATTTATCCGTATTTAAACCACAATAATCGTACCGTAAAATACGTAATTTCAGTTAGATACTGGAAATGAAGCTGTATGATTTTTTTTTTGAAATTTTATAAAGCGGTTTTCTTCCAATTTATGGAAAACTTTTCCTAATATGAGTTGCAAATCGAAATTGGGTTTTGCCGGGTATTATCCTTTAATGAGTGATAAAAGCCGGAGATGGATGGAATTGACTTGTTTGGACAGTGGCAAATTATCATTGTTATGGATTACAAAATGACTTTGACTGGCTTTTATCTCATCAGGCCATTGCAGCTTCATGCGCTCGCTCAGCAGCGAAGCAGTGGATTTATCGCGTGCAAGCAAACGTTGAAGCCTCACTGCTTCGGAGGCAGCGACATAAATAATTTGATCAAAATCGTTGGCACGGTTTTTCTCGAAAAGAATAGCGGCTTCATAAATGGTATAGGGAAAGCTGTTGTTTTGCTCATGCCATAAAAGGTAGGTTTCATGAACCAGGGGATGAATAAGCGCTTCAAGAAAGGTAAGAGCCTCCTTGTCAGAAAACAGAAGCGAAGCAAGCAGATCAGAACGTAACACACCGTCAGTGTCATAGGTCTTTGGTCCAAAACGCGCCACCACAGCACTACGGACATCTTCTCTGTTATAGAGTTTTTTAGCTTCTTTGTCGGCATAAAAGACCGGAACACCAAGCTGTGCGAAAAGCTGACAGACCGTTGTCTTTCCGCTTCCCATATTGCCGGTTACAGCTACTTTCATGTTCATTTCACGAGGATGTATTCCAATTGGTCGGGTTCGATACGCGTTATGCTGACCTTTTCCGGCTTTTGAATAATCTTTATGCCCAGAAATTTTATACGTGTAGAAAGGCCTGTAGTATCAGGTTCAAGATAAAACTGTTCAGGACTGATGCTATGAAAATCCTTCATCGCAACAGAAAAGGTTATCTTGGTTTCCGAAGGAAAAAGACGCATACGCAGGCTTCCGGGTTTGTTTATTTTGATAGAAGCAACTGATTCGGTAAATCTTTCCACCTCAAAAGTAGCATCCACAGTGGTTTGTTTCAGATGCAACAGGGTCTGATCGTAAGTAAGAGGAATGGTTTTGGTAAAAGTGGAAGAGATGCCTGTGGCTGAGTATGATTCGGTTGCTACAAATCGGATGGTGTCGAGCACTGGCGAAGGGGCGAGTACAAGAACACTGTCGGGATTCGTTCGGATTCTTCCGTACAAACCAAACTGTTCAATAAATTGGATGGAATGGTTAACAACAACAGGAACTTTCTTCTCGGTGAGTGTTTCCATGTTGAAATAGAGATCGCCATCGGCAAGCATTATCTCATCTTCATCTAATCCAAGAACGCTGGCGAGGTAAGACTTAAGGCTAAGCGATGTGATATAAAATGTGTTATGGTTTTGTTTGCGGAGCGTCACCTGACCCAAAGGCACATTGATGTGCTGATTGTTGAAACCGGAGGCATAAAATGTGAGCAGTTTAAACCCTTTCGACGAAACAGTTGCGTTAACAAGCTGTCCGGCTTGTTGTTCAGAAATCCAGTATTCGGGTTGTGGGTCGGTGAGTTGAATTTTGAGTGGTAAAACCACGGAATAGGTATCAGCCAGTTTAACGAACAGCCACAATACCGATGAGATGATCAAAAAAAATGTGAAAGCATAAAGCCTTCTTTTTCTGGGCTTATCAGCTTTTTGATTGCTGTCTGTTTCCGTTTGTTTTTGCATAACAGAAAAAATACCCGGCAGTTTGATTTGAGCAAACTGCCGGAAAATAATTATTTCGTCATGCCGACTTGTGTAGCATCAGAGAGGATGGCACTTTTCTCGATCTGGAGTTTAACGCCGCCTTCCACTTCCAACATAACTGTTGTATCGTCCATGCTGGCGATTTTTCCATGAATTCCGCCAATGGTAACAACTTTATCGCCTTTTTTGAGGGCTTCACGGAATTTACGCTGATCTTTGGCTTTCTTCATCTGAGGACGGATGAAGAAAAAATAAAAGACAACCATAATCAGTACCAAAGGCAGAAAAGACATAAGTCCGCCGCCTTCCTGGCCTTCGGCCGGGGGTGCAAAAAGTAAAATGTTCAGATAATTCATATTTATTGTATATTAATAGGATGACGGAATTGCTACCTGTGCCTTAAGCCACAGGGTAGTACTTTGAGGTATTCCATTGCTAATCACGGTAATGGACTTGTTTTGGATTCCTTTCTGACCTTCAGTATCGAGTGTAACTTCAATTTTGCCTTCAGCACCGGGTTTAATGGCTTCTTTTGTGTATTTACTTGCCGTGCAACCACAACTAACACTCACCTGGCTGATAATAAGGTCGGAAGTTCCCGTGTTTTTAAAATGAAAAACATGCACAACCTTTTCACCCTGAATGAGTTTTCCGAAGTCATGTTCGGTTTTTACAAAGCTGATTCCGGCAACCTTGCCATCAGACTCACCTGAAGCTGTTTTAGGATTGTTAACAAGCGAAGTATCCTTTCCTTTCGGCTGGCTACAGGCTGTGAATGCAATCAATGCAATCAAGAGAACCATGCGGGAATTACGCGATAAAACAAGCATTCGTAACAATTATTAAAGTGAAAACAAGCAGCCGGCAGTTTCATTTTGGAATGCTGCCACTGAAACGCAGCAAAGTTAATAAAAAAGGTGATGATGGATTTGATTAATTACCACTTCCAAAAATAGTGATAGCGCCTTGATAGACTTCATTGCTTTTAAAGCCTTCACATTTAAGTACATAGAAGTAAACACCATCACTCAATCCTTCGCCACCCCAGTCGTTATTATAATCGGATGACTCGTACAGAATACGGCCTTGTCTGTTGAAAATCGT
>DISP01000207.1:0-7298 GCA_002421995.1 Bacteroidales bacterium UBA6207
AAAAAAACTATTTAAGGTATCATCAATAACTTTTAGTCTTTGATACATCTTACGGCATGACCGGTTTTTTCAAATTCAATTGCTTTTTCTATTCCTGCCCAGTCCATATTCATTCCAAAATACCACGCGCTTGTTTGTTGGTAGTTTTCTGATGCGCTCCAATAATAGCCAAAACCACTTAAGCCGCTGAAAGATCCATCCCTGCTACGAAATCCTGTGGGAAGTGCAGTAAAACCACTGCTGTTGGTGGCACCAGTATTTGGGTCTGCCCAATGTCCAAGTCCGGCTTCCTTAAGTTTGCCACCCGCAATGGCTTCACCGCCAAGATACTGCACAAGCTCTTCCCACTCCTCAGCATTTGGCACATGATATCCGGCAGGAGCGATATTGCGTGCATCATTCACTGCAAACCAGTTGTATAATTTTCCTCTGTCAGTACTTAACGCAGGATTATTGGCATAGTCGGAATATGCGCCATCTGATGTTGTTGCCCACTGATTATCGCTTTGGAGATTTGGTATCGGATCGCCGTTTCTGTATTTTGTTGTTTTAAGGTTTTCAACCAGCCAGGTTTGTGTACCTATAGTTACCGTATGATAGCTGTTGCCGTCAACGTCCTCTATAGTTGTGTCGGGGGTTATTTCTGTTGTCGGGTCATTTTTTGTACAGCCAAAAAAAAGTAGCATAACAATTGGTGAAAATGTCAGAAAAATTAGTGTGCCACGAAGAAAGTCACGTTTCATATTGCCGGTTTTAATAGTTTAAATAAGGACTAATCTCCAGCAAAATTAGTATCGGCTACAAGCTATATCAATAGCCTGTTTGGGTCATTTTGTATGCTGAAAGAGACAGGCCCCTATTTGCAGCTGAGACCATCAAAGGACTAATAACTTCCTATGAGGCGAATAAGGTTTAATCAAATAAGTTTTTCCCGAATCGCTTTTGAAACCGCCTGTGCACGCGAGTGAACCTGTAATTTTCCGTAAATATTTTTTATGTGGTTGCGCACTGTTTGCGGGCTGATAAATAGACCAGAGGCGATTTTATCAGTCGTTATCCCATTGGTTATCAATGACAAAATTTCACGTTCCCTGGGGGTAAGATCGTCCTGAGCATGTACGGCGGGTTTAGGCGGTTTATGAAAAAATGAAAGCACCTGTCTTGCAACAAGGGGTGTAAGTACGGCTCCTCCATCATAAACCTGCTGCACAGCATCAAGAATCTTGTGGGGTTGGGTTCTTTTTAAAATGTATCCATCAGCACCCTGACAAATCGCTTCCATAATATGTTTATCATCGTCAAGGATTGTAAGCATAATAACCTTTGTTTGCGGAAATTTCTGCTTTAAAACAGGAAGCGCTTCTATTCCACTCATTCCGGGTAAATTAATATCGAGCAACAAAACATCTGCCGGCTTTCCATACCCGAGAAATGCCTCAACCGAATCAACACTGCATACAAGCTGATAATCGGAAAACGATCCAATGAGAAACTCAAGACTGTGCCGGAGCTCCTTATGATCTTCGATGATGGATATTTTCATTCTCTAAATTTGCTTTGCAATTTAAGCACTATTTTAAAGCAAAATAATAGCCTGATTGGGTCAAATTTTGAAATTGATATACAATGTTGTACCCTTTCCAGGGGTTGAAATTATCTCCAAATCCAGATTCGAATCCATGGCACGTCGGTGCATATTTCCCAAACCATTCCCATGCTGGCCTTTTGAATCATTCATGCTATCAGAAAAACCTTTCCCATAATCCGAAAGTGTGAGATGGCATTGTCTTTCCTTTATGACCGCTGCAAAGAACACCTTTGTTGTTTCCGCGTGCATAACAATGTTATTTACTGCTTCCTTGAGGATCAAAAAAATATTGTTTTTCAAATGCTCCTCGAGTGCAATCACTTGTGAATCAATTTCAATTTCCGACTCAAACATTATATTGTTATCAGAAAACAGCTCCTGCATATTATTAGTAGCTTTATTAATCAGGCTTTGCAAAGTATCGTTTCTGGGAGAAGTCATCCAGATAATCTCGGAAATTGCATTCAGTGCGTTTTGGCTGAGGCTGGATATTTTCTGCGAGAGATAAACCGTACGATTGGGCGATTCGGGCGATTGCTGAACAAGCGTTTCGGCATAAATATTCACACTACCAAGTGTCGAGGCCAAATCGTCATGTAAATCACGTGCAAGCTTCTCCCTCAGCTCTCGTTGTTTCCTGCGTATCATTTGCTTGTTAATAACTGTCATCATCAAAAAGTGTGTCAGTAATAGAAAAATTAAGGCTGACAGAGGTCCGATATAAAAATAAAGCGGCTTTTCCGAAAAAATATACACTTGATTTACAAGCATGAAGACTACAAAAATCATTGGTGCAGAAAAAAGGTAAAATCGTCTGAAATGTTTTTCGTGTTGTTTAATTTGCCACAAAACATAACAAAAAAGACACAGGATCACAAGCAAATATTTTAGTATTTCAGGCTGCATCTCCCTGTCTTTTAGATATCTATAAACAGCCTTCAACGACTCAGTTGCCAATTTTTCAACTCCGGAATATTCCTGAACCTCGACGATTGTTCCAGGCTGAATACCGGAAATTGTCAATGTATCCCGCCTCAACGGGAATTTTATTCTTGCAAAATAACTTAGACCTGGCTTTATTGCAATGATAAGGTCTTTGTCAGAAGTTGAACCGTAGCCTGCACCAGCGCTTAACTCACGGTATGCTGCCAAGACCGGTTTTTCATGAATGTTTGTTGATTCGTAAACCCAGATACAACTTCCAATCGCATCACGGTTTGACTTAACACCATGAAGTCTGAATTTGACAGCGCATGGCTTATCAATTAAATTAAGTAAAAGCATGGAGTTACCATTCACAAAATTTGCAGCATAAACATCTGGAGTATGATCTCCGTCAAAGTCACCAGTAGCCAAACCAGTGCTGTATCCTTCCATTTCAAGTCCGAAAGTGGCAGTCATTTCTCTAAAATATCTACCTTGTTCATTTTTGAAAAAGGTATTCTTTCCAACGTTTGAAACATACAGGTCGGTAAACCCATCCATATTTAAATCTTCAAAAAGAACTCCATTCGACAACATTGGATTCTGATCATTAAAATAGGTTGCCGTCACATCAGTGAAATAGCCATTACCCGGGTTCAGATAAAGTGAGTTTTGTGCATTTCTTCTGGCAATAAATAAATCTGCATGTCCATCATTGTTTACATCGGCAAAAGCAATGCCATTGCTTTTTACTGCTTTTCCCAACCCGATTGCTGTGTTTTGGCTGATATCTTCGAATCGTATCTGACCGTTTTCTGAGTGATTCAAATAAACTTTATCTCCAGTTAGCCAAGATGATACAGCCAAATCTGGCAACCCATCATGGTTTATATCCGAAATTGCAGCACACATTCCACCTTTTCCAGTGGTTAATCCGGCCTTGTAGGTCACATCGAGAAAATGTCCGGTCCCATCATTGGCAAAGAGATGGTTCGTGCCTTCTTCACTGGTTACAAAAAGATCAAGATCGCCATCCAGGTCAACATCGGAAAAAACCGCCATATTTGATCGTTTCAAATCCTCACTTGCCCTGTTTGACTGATAAGCAACCGACCTGAAATAACCATTTCCTTTATTCAAAAACAATTGGTTTGAACCTATGAGGTGACATACATACAAATCCTGATCACCGTCATTGTCAACATCTGCCATGGCAGCACCTAATTTGTAGGAAAGGACACTAACATTCTCGTCATCAGGCCGTTCTCCGGAGCAGCTTCTGCGAAAAGCTTCTTCGGTGAACCAAATGCTATTCTTACTTTTGCTACTTTCTAATCTATTAATATACAATCTATTAGGCCCTGATTGACAAACAGTGTATAAATCAGGAATCCGGTCTCCGTTCACATCCCCAACTGCCACTCCGTATTCATTGTTGGTAGGGATTCCGGTTGATATGAGACGACGCGATGAAAATCCATTTTCATGCTCCTGAAATGGCTCAAACAACCTGGTTCCCTTATAAAAAAGCTTCCCGCCTTTGCCTGCCACCCAAACTTCGTTATTAAAGACACATAATGCTGTAAAATCCTCCCGGTTTTGTGTTCGCACTATGTCTAATTTTCCTTTAGTAATGCTTAGAAGCAAGCCGTTACGGCCTGCAACATATTGCTCGGTCTCGGAAACGATGCCAAGCACTTTTGCTCCTTCAAATATATCATCTTGAACAACAATACTAATTTTCCCCTGAAAAAATCGCTTTAGTGCATTCTGCGTCAAAAAATACACCCCGAGTTGAGGTACATTTTGAAAATCTAAAATCTTTGCTTCTGGTTCCAAATGTTCGTACTTACCATGGTACCAGTGCAGCAGCTCGCCACGGTTTGACAAGGCGTAAAACTCATCCGGCGAAACATAGCAAAGTTTTTCAATGGCATTGCTTGTAGGAGCGGGTGGATAACTGAAGAAGCTACCTTTGTGGTAACGTGCAACTTCAGACCAGCTTGCAAACAATCCTTGTTCACCTGAAGCATCAAACTGCATGGAAGTGATATAATTTGCAAATGGTGGTATAACCTCTTCGGCAATACCATGATGGTAATGAAAAACTTGTGAAATATAAGAATCAAGCATTTGACTAATCCACAATTCATTCCCCGAAACAGCCCCGAAAACATCAGCTTTACGTTCGGAAATAAAGGTAGGATTTCCTTTCTTTTGTGGATTAATAATAAAAACCCTGTTGGTAAGATAAAAACAATGACCATCATCGGTCACTTGCAAACTTCTGATGTCGGAACGTGTTTGTGTATCAACCTGTTTAAAAGAATTTGCATTCAGATCAATGATTGACCCGAAAATAAACAGCGTGATCAAAATTACCACAAAACTACGGTGATGCAGTCTGCACTTATTATTGACATCACCAGTTGTTTTAAACAGCTGATTCAGTATCATGCCTGTGACGGTTTAGTCACAAAAATAAGGATTCAACAGGATGGTGAATGATTTTTTAAAAATTGTTTTCAATTCAGTGTATTTATCCATCTCAACCCTTAAAACCTTTCAGCAACAAACAATGCTGTTTCAAAGCCTGAAATATGTAGAACTTTCAGACTCAACCTCATTCAAATTGCAGAACGCAAAACATCAGACCTCACCCCTTCGTTTTACTCAGCCTTCTTTCATTGGCACAATTGCAAAACATGCAGAGTACAAAGCTCAGGGCCGACAGACTCATCAGAAACATGGCGGCAATGCAGACATTGATTTCAAGTAGAAACCATCCGGTAATCATGGTCAGTATGCTCATCAGAAAGGCGCCCAGACCAAGATTCATAAAGTATTTTCCAAATTTGCACATCGTTGTAAGATTTTTAGCAAACATAGAAGGAAAACAAGTCTGAAATGAAACAAAAAAGTGATCTGGATCACATCTTTTCTGTGCGATGAATCACAAAGCTTCAGTACCTTTGCCATAACCAAAAAGGTAGCGAATACCATAAAGATGAAACAACTCGAAAAAACCAATTGCGAGGCATGCCGGTTTAAGTCGTGTGCAGCCGAAGTGCTCGACAGCAATGAGTTGCAGATCATGGCACAAAACTGCTCGGGAGTTGTTTTCAAGCGCCACGAGCGGATATTTCGTGAGGGGCGACCTCATTCAGGCATTGCTTATGTGAAATCGGGTCTGGTGAAACTCCATAAAACAGGTCCCTCGCACGAGCAGATACTCAAAATCATTCGTCCGCCGCAATACATCGGCATACCCACCGTATTGGCCGGTAAGGTAAATCAATATTCAGTCACAGCGCTCGAAACCACCCATATCTGTTTTATATCTTCCGACACCTTCAGGCGGCTCATCCTGCTCAACGGACGCTTTGGCAACGAAATCATCAACACCTTGTGTCAGGATGAACTCGAATATTTTCACCGCAGCATCAATCAGGCGCAGAAACAGATTCATGGGCGCGTTGCAGGCGCTTTGCTTTTTCTGGCAGAGCATATTTTTGACAACGACACCTTCAATATGCCACTCAACCGCACCGACCTTGGCGATTTTGTTCATGCCCGCCGCGAAAGTGTGACACGCACATTGATCAACTTCCGCAACGACAACCTGATTGCAGTAAGCGGACATACGATCACCATAACTGACAAAGAGAAGTTAAGGACAATCAGTAAGTTAGGGTAGTATTTGAAGATTCAGGGCAGTGATTCGCGAGGGCTGCGTTATATTAATTTTTGCGAATATTTTCTGTTGTAATCGAATCCCCTTAGATTTGCATTACATTTCAATCCCCACAAGCAAATGAAAGATAAGATGAACAAAAACGCTTCAAATGGTGCAGTTTACGGCCTCGGACTGATTGGTGCTGCCGTGTATTATATCTCCGTTGCCACTGGTTTCTGGGCCGGTTTGCTTGGATTTTTAAAAGCGCTCGTATGGCCTGCATTTTTAGTGTATGAAGTTTTGAAGTTTTTGGCTACAAACGTTCCCCAATAAACGCAGCACAAAGCGTATTGCTTTCTTTCAACAAGCTCAACAAGCTCAACAAGCTGACGGCTCCTTGCTCCGGCAAACAGGCCAGGTTTGTTGCATGAAAGAAATTTGTTTTCTTTGCAACAAAAACAGCAGCTTTGTTGTTACAAAATCACCAAAAATCAATTTTATGAAAAAAAAACTCTTACTCCTCATTACATTCATTACCATTGGTTTAACGCTTCAGGCACAACGCGAAAAATGGTATTACAGCTCGGCCGGTGAAATCATTTTTTCGTCGGCTACCATCAACCACAATGGCACCGAAGGCGGAAGTGTTGTGCGTTTCTCCCCTGTTTTCAACAGCCAAAACCACCTGAACAAGGATTTGAGCGAAAACTTTGGCATATTCACCGGCATCAACCTGCGCAACGTGGGTTTCATCCGCAAACACGAAGGCACCGACATCCGCACCAAACACCGCAACTACAACATCGGCGTGCCCGTTGGCATTAAACTGGGTGCAATGAACAAATCATTTCTCTATGCCGGCTATGAAATCGAGTTTCCGATCAATTATAAGGAAAAGACTTTCGAAAACGAAAAACGCACCGACCGTTTCAATGTTTGGTTCAGCAAACGTGTGCCAACCTTTTACCATACGGTGATGGCCGGCATACAGTTCAAAGGCGGCGCCAACCTGAAGTTTAAGTACTACCTCACCAATTTCTTCAACAAGGACTTCACCGAAACTGTTGGAGGAGTACAGGTGAAACCCTATGCCAACACCGATGTTCATGT
>DISP01000207.1:7382-7715 GCA_002421995.1 Bacteroidales bacterium UBA6207
AATCAATATCAATAAATTATACTTGTATTTTGTATTATTTGTGCACGCATTTGAATCTGTTTACCTCAAAAAGCTTGCATCCCGATCTGAATTCGAAGTAGTCATTGATTGAAAAGGCTTCGGTAGTGTTCTTTTTTTTAACCGCAGAGACCACGAAGGGGGCGCAGAGGACGCAGAGAAATCAATGATTTCCAATCGCTTCATTCGCCCATTCGCTAAGTTCGCTAAAGTCGCTCCGTTCGCTAAGTTCGCTAAAGTCGCTCAGTTCGCTAAAGTCGCTCCGTTCGCTAAGTTCGCTAAAGTCGCTTCGTTCGCTCAGTTCGCTCAGTTCGC
>DISP01000177.1 GCA_002421995.1 Bacteroidales bacterium UBA6207
TCTTATTTTTTATCGGACAACAATGGTTTTGAATAGTGATGTCTTTATGGTCAGACAGCTTTGATGGCTGCGTCAATCGTTCCTTTGATGCTTTGTCTTCAAACTATAAAGCTTAACCACAAGTCCTTACAGACCAATAATTTAGAGCGCGTGGTCAGGGATTTTCCCGGTCAGGCTTTTGAAGAAAGCAATCATTTTGTCAATTTCTTCCTTGCTCAATTCTTTTCCTAACTGTGTGTAAGCCATTATTCTAACAGCTTCTTCCAGACTTTCTGCGCTACCATCATGAAAATAAGGTGCTGTTTTCTCAATGTTGCGCAGCGATGGCGATTTGAAGACGTTTTTGTCGGCTTCGTTTCCTGTGACAACAAATTTTCCTTCGTCCTTTAAATCCGATCCTGTAAATTCCCAATACGGACCATGCACAAGACCAAAGCGTTGCATCATGTTTCCACCCAGGCCGGGACCAATATGGCAGGCTATGCAACCTGTTTCGATGAAAAGACTTAGTCCTTTTTTCTGTTCGTCATCGAGCATGTTGACAGCACCATCAAGGAATCCATCAAAAGCTGCGGGAGTGGCCAATGTGGCTTCAAATTCGGCAACAGCTTTGGCAAAGTTGTCGAAGCTAACAGGATCAGTCTCATCCGGGAAAGCTGCTTTGAACATGCTTTGGTATTCTTCGGAACTTTTCATAATGGCAACCACATCATCACCGGTTTTCAGACCCATCTCAACAGGGTTGAGCACAGGGCCTTTGGCCTGATCGGCAAGGTCGGGTGAGCGGCCATCCCAAAATTGTGCTACATGGAAATAGGCGTTGAAGGTTGTCGGGCTGTTTCTTGTGCCGCGTGTGCCGTCATGCCCGGGCGAAGTGCGCTCATTGTCAACGCCATAGTTAGCTATCGGATGACAGGTGTTGCAGCTCATTTTACCATTGGCCGAGAAGCTGTCATCGTAATAGAGTTTTTTGCCAAGCTGTGCCAAAGGTGTTGTGGGATCAGCAGCCGGAGGCAATTGGCTGAAGTAGTTTTTTGCCGTTTCGATCAGTTTCAAATCGGCATCCGTCATTTTTTGTTCTTCGGGTTTCGTACCCTGATTGCCGCAGGAGGAAAAGAAAAAGCCAAAAATTGCTCCTGCCAGAATGAGTTTCTTCATTGTTAATTATGGTTTGATTAGGACTCAAAAATAAAACTTTCTGCATATATATCCTAATCTGAATATGATTATTGTGTGATATTTCACCCTGAATTGGGCTGCTTTGTCTGTAATTGACTTAATTTTACTCGTTGTTTCCAAAACATTTGACATCATGATCAGAATTCCTGATACATCTTTTATAAGAGATTCGGATTTATATACCATTGACAATGAGCCAATAGCATCAATTGATTTGATGGAAAGAGCAGCTGATGCATTTTGCAGGCGCCTGCTGTCAAAGCTGCTGCCTGAACAAAAAGTGGTTGTTTTTGCCGGTCCGGGCAACAATGGGGGCGATGGGCTGGTAATTGCACGGCTTTTGTCGCTTCAAGGGTTTGACGTGGAAGTTTTTGTGTTGCCGGCAAAGAAATTTAGTGCCGATTTTACCATAAATCTTCGCAGGTTGGAGTCTCTTGGAATCAAAGTTAAGGTACCCGGGAGTGAAAATGAACTTCCGGCAACGCTCGGTTCTGATTGCATTGTGATTGATGCTTTGTTTGGTTCGGGGTTAAACAACACCTTAGATGGATTTGCAGCGAAACTCATTGACTTTATTAATAAACAAAAAGCGGTTGTTGTTTCCGTTGACATACCATCGGGTTTGTTTGCCGACACCTTCACCAACCCTGCTTCTGCCATTGTCAAGGCCGACTACACCTACACCTTCGAGTGGCCGAAACGCGCTTTTTTCATTCCTGAAAACGAGTTTTTTGTCGGGAGCTGGGAGCTTGTGCCGATCGGTTTACATGCTGACAGGCACAAAGAGCAGGTTTCGTTCGGGCTTTTAACTTTTGACGACATTCGTCCGATGCTGCGAAACCGTCCGAAGTTTAGTCACAAAGGCAGTTTTGGTCATGCACTGTTGTTGGCCGGCTCTGCCGACAAAACCGGTGCCGCTGTGCTTGCTGCCAAAGCGTGTCTGCGCTCGGGAGCAGGTTTGGTGCATGTGCATCTTCCCCGGAAAGCTGTTGTGGCCATGCAAAGTCAGCTCCCGGAAGCCATGATAAGCCGCGACTCCAACAATAATATAATCAGTGAATTACCTGATTTGGGTGCCTATAATGCCATTGGTATTGGACCGGGAATCGGACGGGAAACCGAAACAGCCAATGTGTTGAAGCTGCTCATTCAAGAGGCAAAAACGCCTCTGGTTTTGGATGCTGATGCCTTGAATATCCTGGCCGAAAACAAAACATGGATCGCTTTTTTGCCAAAAAACAGCATACTCACACCGCATCTAAAAGAATTTGAGCGGCTGGCCGGAAAAAGTCTCAATGGTTTCGATCGCCTGGAGATGCAGCAACAATTTGCTGTGCGTCATGGAATTATCGTTGTTTTGAAAGGTGCTTACACCAGCATCGCTTTCCCCGACGGGAAGACATTTTTAAACCCGACCGGAAATCCCGGAATGGCCACTGCAGGCAGTGGTGATGCGCTTACCGGTATTATTTTAGGCTTATTGGCACAACATTATTCACCTTATGAGGCTGCTCTTTCTGCCGTATTTCTTCATGGAATGGCAGGAGATTTAGCGCTTGATTCCGAATCTGTTGAGAGTTTGATCGCATCAGATATCGTGGCATATTTAGGCCGGGCCATCAAAAGGCTGAAGTCATGAGTTGCTCAGATACTGCCGTGGTTTACTACCAGTCGCCTTGTTACACTGCCTTTGTCAGATGTAAGGTGTAAAAAGTAAGTTCCTGATTTACAATTGACACAATTGATTTTTTCGGAAAAAGCCGATTCCGAAGCAATCGTTTTGACCCAAATCTGCCTTCCCGACACATCGGTGAGTTTTAGTATAAGGCTCGTTGATTCACTGAAAGCTGCATCTATAAAAAAACTCCCGTTTGATGGATTTGGAAAGATGTTAAGATGCTCCATATCAGGTATTTGATTCAAATCGGTAAGTGCAAGAAATTCGAACCAGTTCATGTTGTATTCGCCTGCTGTTGAATACAGTCTGAAGGTAGTGTTTCCGGCAGGCAGGTTAACTTTAATCGTTTGGGTTTTCCAACTTTGCCATCCTCCTGTAGCATTCACCGAGAGGGTTTGCAAGGTTGTGAAGTTGCTGCCCTCTCCGATTCTTAGCGCGATTCGTCCATTGGAATAGTTTGAAGCAAGTCTGAAATTCAGTGTATATTCACCTGCCTCGGGCACATAGATCTTGTAATCGAGATAATCCCCGTTATTGGCGAAACCAACGCTTTTACCCAATCCAACATCAGTGCAGTCTTCGAGCTGGAAACCGTTGTTAAAGTCGAAGTCTTCGGCCTGAATACGCAGCGGTAGAACTTGCCGGCGTGGAAGGTTATTTTTGATTGATTTGTTGGTAAAATGTTGTAATTCCTGCGTTTGAGACAGAATACCCGTGCCTGAATAGGAAAGACTTATTGTCTGTCCGTATCGTATTGTGGTGGGGATGCTCAATAGCAGCTGACGCGGGTTTTGAGGATGCACAATGCAGGAACTGATATTTGTGACCACACCATTTACCCGGAGTTCCATATCGTTAAGCGAGAAATCAAGTGAGCTTGCCTCCTTATTGAGTGTGATAAACAGGGAGTTACCATCGCTTGATGTTTCTCCCGAGATAAACTCGAAATTGACAAGATCAACGGATTTTGGATTGATGAAGCGAAAAAGACTGATGTTGGAGCCTCCCTGATTGAAGAACAACTTGATTTTAGAACTTCCGGCCGGCACAATCACGTTCTGCACAGTGGTTGTGTTCCAGATTTGCCACCCTCCAGTATTTGGAAGTTGAATGGGTGCGCTAATATCCAAACCGTTACACTCAAAATGCAGGATGGCAGGAGATGCGTTTGATGCCGAACGAATCATCAGTTCATAGGCTGCAGCGCTGTCGCTGTTGATCGTAAACTGGAGCCATTCGTTGTTTTCGGTCCAACCAACTCCATAACCGTTGGAGGAAGGATGAGATTCTGTAATTGACTCAATATCAACACCATCATTTCTGTAGCTCCATCCCTGATTCCAATTGGTATAGGTATTGGTGTTGAGGTGGTAATTGGCAGTGTCAGCATCCCAGTAGGCCACTGAACACTTGCCAAGGTCATAATCAGAAACATTAACAGCTGCAGAGATGTGGTGGTTTAGATAGGGGCGCGATGTGTTTTGGAATGGTTGACGAATCATTGCATCAATCACATCCTTTTGCACCTTGCAATTTTCGATTCTGTGGTTATCTGCCCAGTCAAGAACAGCCTCAAAAGCTTGTGTTGCAGTCATTTGCGGACTTCCTGTTTTCCAATAGGAGATAAGGTTATTATAGGACGGACTTTCAGGCACCATCAAAACATTGTTGATTCCTGCTTTTTTCACAGGCCACCACGACCAGCCTATTTTATTGTTCTCGCAAAGGGCAATCAAACTGGTGAACCACGAATTTGAGTTTTCGCCCGATTCGCCCAGCCAGATGGGAATGTTGTGTGAGTTTCGCAAATTGATCATCCACTGTATAGATTCCAGGGTGTTATAGGTCCAGTATTTATGGAAGCTATACACCATATT
>DISP01000081.1 GCA_002421995.1 Bacteroidales bacterium UBA6207
TTGTGCTGATACAATATTTTGTTTTCGATAAGGTGCTGCGGCCGGCTAATTATTTCATTCCCGGATCGCCTGAAGATTATTGATTGCAACTTCAGACTTAGGGAATAACCATTATCGTTTTACGCATCAATTGGTTAAGTCCCGGGTTTAGCACCTCGAGTTTCAAAAGCCCGAGACTGTCGGCTTGCAAGAGCAGGGCTTGCCCGTTTAAGTCGGGAAGGTTTTGAGGGCAGTTCAGATTTTCACCCGTTTTAACTTCACCAATCACCTGGATTTGAATTTTATTCTGGTTTTTCTCGATGTGAAATCTAGAAAAACGATAGCAGCCATTCTCACCGATTGTTCCATAAAAAGCTAACTGAAACGATTGGTTCAGCCTCACAGTGTCGGGCACAACGATGCTGTCTGTTTTTATCAGGTATTCTTCGCCAGCGGCCGGTTTTTTCCGGCACGACAGGGCAAGGCAGCCTGTTGCAAGCAAGAACAAAACAAGAACGAATAATTTCAGGTTCAAATTTAGATACATTGACATTTTTTTTAATACCCGTAAACCCTGCCTTCTATCTTTTTGGCTTTGATTTTCATCACACAGACATTGCGAATGGCCGGTTCGCTGTATTTATAATCCTTCGCACCATACTGCTGCATAATGCTGTCGAGTGCACTTTCTTTTTCTTCAAAATCCGTGATAAACTCAACCTTGCCAAAGATCAAAACCGACCTGTATTTCATAGAATAGCTACAGGCTATTTCGCTGTTTTGCCAACGCAATTGGTGGTCGGCGCTAAAAACGAGACAAACTTCAGGTTTTGCTTTAAGAAAAGCAATCTTCTTGCCCTCGGGTGCCGAATGCAGGTAAACAACACCATCATTCCAGCCGAAATTCATGGGCAGGGCATATGGAAGTCCCTCAGGATCAGTCATCGCGACAACACATGTTTCACAACGTTTAATGATAGCCTCCAGGTCAGGTGTGAAGGTGATGGTACGACTCTTCATCTATAGAAATTTGATGTAAAATTAGGAAGATTTTCCTATAGGTCGTCAAAATTTATCCCGAAGAGCAACTCAGGGTTAACATCCCGGTAATAATCCCTGTAACTGATCCTGAGCCCGATACTCACGGGGGCAGGTAAATTGAAAAAATGCCAGTCGCTCATGATTTCGACACCTGATGAAAACAAACTGCCGGATGAAACCTTCAGGTAATCAGCAAAAAAATAAGCTTTTATACGTTTCAGGTACATGATTGTCGGAAGATCGAAATCGGGGTAAAACAGGGGTGCAGCATAGTCAAGTTTGAGCATGGTTTGTGTTGAGGCATTGATGCCGGCATAGCCTCTTGGAATTGCTGCAAGGTTTCCAAAACTCACAAAGCCGGTGTTTTCTGTTTGGTAGGAGGCGTAAAGCTTGAAACCGTGGTTTTTTACAAACCCCGGAAAATAAAATACTCCACCGGCGAAAAACTGGTCGGCAGGATCTGCATCAAAAGGGGAGTGTCTGAAAACCAATTGAACAACTTGACCGTATCTGGGATAAAGATCGCGCTTTGCCATCCTGCGTTGATTGTAGAGAACAGTGCTGTAGGACAACATATCGGAGCTGCTCTGATTAAATCTCGGTGGAATGCCTGCTTCCATATTCCGAAACAGATGCCTGAATGAAACTGATGTCCGTGCTCCCCTCAGCCAGATGCCTTTGCTGAAATTAAGCGGAACAACCGCTCCAAAACTCAGATCGGTTTCTTTCCATTTGAGCCCCACAGGCTTGTTTTCATTCATGGCGACGCCTTTACGCAATCCATGACTCATTCCAAAAGTAAGCTCCGGATACCATCCAAGATAGGTCAGATTGGCTATGTATTTTCCGGTTTGCTCATTCATGTCGTATTTATAACCTAACTCTGTGACCATCGTGCTCAAGGCATTTTGCGAAAACAAACTGATACCGGGACTCAGCTCCCGGTTGTTGGCATCAATATGCACTGGCGACCAGCTGTGAAAATCAAAAAGATGTAAAAGGCGATTGTATTTCTCTGAATGATACGACACTGTATCGCGTAAAACTGCGTCGAGGTTGAAAAGTGGTTGGCTGAGCCGGTCGGCAATCAAAAAGCTTCCTTGCTGTTCAAATGGCACCGGCTGCTTAATCTCAACGCGTCCGGGCAAAGTGGCCACCCGATAGCCATTGGCCGAATAATCCGAAAAAATCAAATTCCCATCGTGATCAAATGCAGGGTCAATGGCCGAATAAGGTCGCTCGGTCAGCATTTCCAGTGTTTGTGTCGAAAACCGCCAGAAGAAAATACCAGCTGTTCCCTGCCAATCGCCCTGAAGCAAAATTCCCTCATCTGTCACCTGCGACAAGGCAAAATCCGTGAAGGTGAAAGGTGTCAAACGCCGGACTGAATCCTTATCCGGCTGCCATTCAAAGATAGCTTTCCCATCATCGGCAATGGCTGTGAAAAATACTTTTGTTGCATCGGGATTCCAGCGAGGTGTTTGAAACGCCATTTCATCATCAGCATAACGTTGTTTTACTTCGAGTGATTGTAAATCAATGATTACCAGAGATGATCCGCTGATTTTGCCTTGTTCAACTGCTGCAATAGACGCATTGTCTGCTGACAGATCCGGCGCAAAATACCGTGTCAGGCAGGTCAACTGACGTGTTTTTTTTGTTGACAATGAATAACTTTTAATCACGCTGTAACTCACATTCGACCATCTTTCGTCGGGTTGAAATTCGGCCCAAACAATAAGAGAGTCGCTGCCCGACAGCCAGTCATGCAGCATAATGCCCGGACGGTGAACGATGGTTTCGTGTTGCGAATCGAGCATAACGATAGCGGAAATATCATCCATGCTGTTTTTGAGTGCAACGATGTTTCCGTTTTTCAGCAATCTGGGCGATTTATAGTTCGTAAAAACCTTACCAACAGGCGAAAGATAATCAGTCGTTTGAATTTTCATCGCTTCATTCTGATTTTTCCATGCTTCATTCAACCCCGCCATGCTTGTTTTGTAGAGCTGAATTTTATTCATTCCCGAAACTTTTCGAATACCTGATGTGAAAGGTTTGATGCGCCAGGGCTGTTTTGCTGTTCTGTCGAGGGCAGTATGCCAAAGCTTGTCGCCAAATTTCATTTGATTGTATGCAACAATATGATAACCAAGCTCATAGATATCAGGAACATGGTCTTTGTATGATCCGAAGTAAGCCTTCCCATAGGAATAGGCTCCCAAATTTTGCAATTGTGCTTTTAGTCCGGCTGAAAACCTTGTTTGCCTTCCTCTTCCTGACGAAGAAAAAATCGTCTCGCTTGTAACGGCATCCCCTTCGATGAACCACAGTGGCACAAATGCTCCCATCACAGCCGCTGTACCCTGTTGTCCGCTGAGGGCGCTGATAAGCTTGCCAAAACCCTTGTCTAATGTGCTAAACTGCACAATATGGCGCAGTTCGTGCAGACTTAGTTGTTTCATCCAATCCTGCGAATAGCCGTCTTGCGGGCTGGTTTGGTAAAAATCCATGCGTCGGGGAGCCCAGGTAGCCGAGGCATTTGGGATGACTGAATGTGGATGAATGATGACCGGTGTTGACTTTGCCCGAGCCTCGTATGTGGCCCTCAAAACAGGATAGGAGGTCTCGAGCAAACGGGCAATGCGGTTGGCTTCGGAAGCATAATCATTTGGAAAAATGATTGTGAAATGATCGCTTTTAATCCGTTTCCATCGCAGCGATGATGCATCCTGTCCGCTCAGGTAATATTGTGTTTTTGCTTCACCCGCCAGCAACAGCAAAATAAGTATCGCCAGGGGTTTCCAGAACTTGCATTCAAAGCTGCGCATAAAGTTTAAATTGGAAAGACAAAGCTATGCTTATCTTTTTATCAGTGCAAGGAATTATCGTTTCAGCCTGTATCCTGATTTTTTCTAAAGTATCATCCGCGAATGGCAATGACAAAACCTTTGCTTTTGATCCACAGCAAGGAGCTATTGCATAGAGAAATACGTTTTCAGAATGGTATCCCTGAAAATTGTCCAGTGGCGGCTGTTCCAGTTTGGTTCGGCATGCACTGAAAGATGTTTGTCACCAACAGGGTGATCAAAGCCGAGCCGAACGGCATGTAAGGCAATAGAGCCGTCAGGCAGCGAACGACGATCGCCATATTTAAGATCGCCAAGAATGGGACACCCAATAGCTGCAAGCTGCGCGCGAATTTGATGATGCCTGCCGGTTAAGAGATTTATTTCCAGTAAAGTAAAGGAATCAGAGTGCGCAATCTGCTTATAGCTGAGCCGGGCAAGTTTGGCATTGGGGCTTACTTCGTTTACGGTATATGACTTGTTTTGTTGTTCATTTTTTGCAAGGAAATGTTCAAGCAGGGCCTCCGATGTTTGTGGTGCATTGCGCACAATGGCAAGGTAGGTTTTGTCAAAATCGCGCGATTTGAGTTTTTCAGTCATACGACTCAGCGCCTTGCTCGTACGGGCAAAAACAACCGCGCCACTGACAGGCCTGTCAATCCGGTGAACGAGTCCGGCAAAAACTGCTCCGGGCTTATTGTATTTTCCACCGATATATTGCTTTACCTTATCGAGCAAAGGCACATCGCCCGTCTTGTCGCCCTGAACAATCTCTGATGGTAACTTATTCACAATCAATAAGTGATTGTCCTCAAAGAGTATTCTTTCAGCGAGTGAAGTCATACGTTTCTGATTAGTATTGCTCTCTTTCCGATGGGAAACTGCGCGATTTTACATCACCGATATAATGAGTCACCGAACCATGAATCTCGTCGTAGAGATTGTTGTAGCGACGTAAAAATCTTGGTGAGAACTTCTGGTTGATGCCCAGCATATCGTGCAATACAAGCACTTGCCCGTCAACACCGTTTCCGGCACCGATTCCAATCGTTGGGATTCTGACAGATTCTGTTACTTCTGCCGCAAGTTTCGATGGTATTTTTTCGAGTACAATACCAAAACAACCCGATTCTTCGAGAATTTTGGCATCGCGGCGCAATTTTTCAGCCTCTCTCTCTTCGGTGGCACGTACAACATAAGTTCCGAACTTATTGATACTCTGTGGTGTTAAACCCAGATGCCCTAGGATTGGAATACCGGCGCTTAAAATTCTGTCAATAGATTCCCTGATTTCCTCTCCGCCTTCCATTTTCACAGCATTGGCTCCCGACTCCTTCATGATACGGATGGCAGATTGAAGGGCCTCTTTTGAATTGCCCTGATAGGTGCCAAAAGGCATGTCAACAACAACAAGGCTCCTGTTAACGGCACGCATCACCGAAGATGCATGGTAAATCATCTCATTGAGCGTAATGGGCAATGTTGTTTTATGTCCGGCCATCACATTGGAGGCACTATCGCCAACAAGAATCACATCAATGCCTGCTTCGTCGAGAATTTTTGCCATGGAATAATCATAGGCTGTGAGCATGGCAATTTTTTCGCCCTTCAGCTTCATCTCCTGAAGCACATGGGTTGTAATTTTTGAAACATTACTTGAAAGGTACATGATCAAATGCTTAAAATGATCGGCAAAGGTAAAGGTTTTTGTGTGCAGCGAAAAAAAAAGCAATGCATTATACGAGCGTCAATTAAGTCGAAAAGACAAAGGCCCCGACTGTGAAAACAACACAAACCAACGCACGATTTAACATCTGCATTCAGTTTTTCTCCATATAGTTTATCTATCTTTGCGGTCAAATTTCATTTCTATGAGAAGTTTTCTATATACGGTACTGGTGTTTGTTCTCTTCGGATTATTGTTTTCTTGCAGCACCGACGTTGATAATTATGCTGATTATAAAGATATTACGATTGTGTATGGATTGCTCGAGAGCAATAGCGATACCACCTTTCTGAAAATTACAAAAGCTTATCTTGGGCCTGGAAATGCCTTGGTTATGGCCAAGAATCCTGATTCGAGTAATTATGCTGGAAAACTTGATGTTAAACTGAAAGGGAAGAAAAATAATTTTGATCTCCCTGTTATTCAGCTCGATACCATTACCATCAAGAACAAACTTGCAGGTGACAGTATTTTTTATTTCCCACAGCAGAAACTTTATTTTACCACTACACCTATTGATCCGGAAGCAAGTTATTCGCTTGAGATCATGCGTGAAAATCATGTGGTTGAATCAAGCACAAACATTGTAAAAGATTTTTCTATTACCCAGCCTACCAACCGGTTTAATTTTGCTTCAACAGCTGCCACCAATGTTGCCTGGATTGCAGCCGAAAACGCGAAACGACATGAGGTGGTGCTCGTGTTTAATTTTGAAGAGATTTGGCCTGGGTCGGGCG
>DISP01000037.1 GCA_002421995.1 Bacteroidales bacterium UBA6207
TGAAGGTAGGTGTTTTCGAAGTGAAAGCTCCTTTTAAATCCTATCTTGTTGGCCTCGACGAACAAACCATTTTAAACCTTGTCGCTTCAGAAGAAGCCATCGAGAGATTTCCTGGTTTGAAAGTTGGTTCAATGACAGAGCCCTCCACCGACGGAAACTGGGAATAGTTTAAGACTATTGCCATGATCACTTCTACAAAACCTTTGTTAAGCCGCTACGACAAGGCCTTTAAAGAAGATTATACAAGAAATTATCATCTGACCATCCGGGTTTCACCGGATGGTTTTTCTTTTGTTGTTTTCTCGCTCGACAAAAATCGCTACCTCGGCCTGGAAACATTTCAGATTAAACGTATTGACCAGCAAGCCAAGTTAGCTGCAGCGCTTGATGAGCTTTGCATCCTCAGGCAATGGATCACCTATCCTTTTCACAGTGTTGTGGTGATTGTTGACAACACTTTCAATACCTTGATACCGGTATCACTTTACGAGGAAAAAGAGAAAGGTGTTTACCTGGCATTCAACCAGGAATTTCAGGACAACAGCAGGATACAATCCGACCTTCTGAAAGCAGCCGAAGCTTATAATCTCTATTACCTGCCAAATCCGCTGGTCGAAAAAGTTAAGGATATTTGGGCTAATGCCAGGATCGTTCATCTACAATCGGTCCTTGTAGAGAGCCTTCTTATCACCCACCGCAATCAACAAAGCGATCAAACGGCTTTTATTCATTTGCGTCATGACAACTTCGATCTTATCGTTCTGAAAAACGACAAACTACTATTTATCAACAACTTCAGGTTCAACACCCCCGAGGATTTTATTTATTTTGTACTTTTTAGCTTCGATCAGCTGAGGCTAAACCCCGAAACAGTTCAGGTGGTGCTTTCGGGGATCATCGAGAAAGGATCGAAAAACTACGACATTTTGTTTCAATACGTCAGAAACATCCGGTTTGCAGAAAGAAATCCCACCTTTGAATACAGCTATATCCTTGAAGATATTCCTGTTCATCAACACTTTATCATCTACAACGCCCTGCAATGCGAATTATAAGAGGTAAATATCAGCGTCGGGTTATTCATGTTCCCGTGGGATTGCCTGTTCGTCCCACAACCGACATGGCCAAGGAGAGCCTGTTCAATATTCTTGAAAATGATACCGACCTCGAAGGCTTGAAAGTTTTGGATCTTTTTGCGGGCACTGGAAATATATCCTACGAATTTTGCTCGCGTGGTTGTGCTTCTGTTTTGGCTGTTGATAATCATCCTAAATGCACCAAATTTATTGAAGACACAGCCAGGTTGCTCGATATGCAGCCTTTGAGGGTAATCCGGTCGGATGTATTTAAATTTCTGACCAACCTCAATACTTCTTATGACTTGATTTTCGCCGATCCGCCTTATGATATGGATGCAGCGCTTTACCACGAACTTGTTGCATTGATTTTCGACAGAAAACTACTTACTGATGACGGCGCCCTGGTGGTCGAACATTCGAAAAAAATAGATTTCATGGAGCACCCTCATCTATTTGATCTCAGGCGATACGGAAAAGTTCATTTCAGCTTTTTCAGCCCGGAAATTGACAACACCCTGGCATAAAAAAACCGGCTGTTGCCGGTTTATTTATTAATATTCATCTTCATGAAAGAAGAAGTCGTCCTTGGTGGGATAATCAGGCCAAATATCTTCAATACGTTCATATATTTCGCCTTCATCTTCCATTTCAGTTAGGTTTTCGATCACTTCTTGCGGTGCTCCAGTGCGTGTTGCCCATTCCAAAAGCTCTTCCTTGGTGGCAGGCCAAGGTGCATCTTCAAGCTTTGAGGCTAATTCTAATGTCCAGTACATCGTAAATTGTTGTTAGTGAAATTTTTTGCAAAAGTAATTTATTTTGAGCGCTTGTCAAGTAAAAAGAATTAGGCGCTCAAACCTTGATTTGTCAAGGGTTCCAGCGTATTTCATCCACTTTGTAGTGTTTTGAATACTTCCTTCCGAGAACAAAAAAGTAATCGGACAGCCTGTTCAGGTAGTGGATGTCTATTTCCATAACAGGAAAATCTTCAGCAAGGTGAATTGCTATACGTTCGGCCCGTCTGCACACCGTGCGTGCCACATGACAATAAGAAACAACTTTGTGACCACCGGGTAGAATAAAATGAGTGAGCTCGGGTAATGCGTCATTCATGCGGTCCATCTCGTTCTCCAGAAAAACAACATCATCTTCATGCAATGCCGGCAATGCCCTGGTCTGTATTCCCTGATGGTCTTCGGCAAGGTGGGACTCGAGCCTGAAAAGTTTCTCCTGGATAGTTAATAATACACTGCGATTGATATCGTCTTCTTCAAGATAATCGCGCAACAAACCGATAAAAGCATTCAACTCATCAACGGTGCCATAGGCCTCGATACGTGGATGTGCTTTTGAAACACGTGTTCCGCCAATGAGCGCTGTTGTGCCCTTATCGCCGGTTTTGGTATAGATTTTCATGTGTGAAATGGTTAACTTTTGCTTTCAAAGAACATGAAAACACTAAAATTGTTTCAATTAGCGCTCTTGACCTGGCTAATTTCTTTGTTTTGTTCGTCCGACTCAACAAGCCCGTCCTTGAGCCTGATGATGCGGTGGGCATATTTGGCAATGTCCTCTTCGTGTGTAACAACAATAATTGTATTTCCCCGGCGGTGAATTTCCTGCAACAGGCCCATAATCTCGATGGATGTTTTTGAGTCGAGATTTCCTGTGGGCTCGTCAGCCAAAAGAATCGAAGGATTGTTTACGAGTGCCCTGGCAATTGCAACGCGCTGACGCTGACCTCCAGATAACTCATTCGGCTTGTGCATCATGCGATCGGACAACTGCACATCGTCTATCACCTTTTTTGCAAGCTCAATGCGGTTTGCTTTTCCGATACCGGCATAAACAAGTGGAAGCATCACGTTTTCAAGCGCGGTGGAACGCGGCAAAAGATTGAACGTTTGAAAAATAAAACCGATCTCTTTGTTGCGAATCTCTGCCAGCTGGTTGTCGTTTAAACTACTCACATCATGATCATTCAGTATATAAGTGCCCGAAGTCGGGGTATCAAGGCAACCTAAAATATTCATCAAGGTTGACTTCCCTGAGCCTGAAGGCCCCATCAGCGCCACATACTCATTGCGGTTAATAACTAAATCCACATTGCGCAACGCTTTGACTGTTTCAGAGCCAACCTTATAGTGTCGCGAAATTCCCCGAAGACTGATTACCGAATTACTCATGATGATATATCGTTGTTAAGACTACAAAGTTATTACATACTAAGAACAAAATGCTGCTTTTCGATTCCCGTCCGGAAAAAAACAATCCCAAACTGGTACAAATCAACCGAGACACTGACTTCTTTATGATTTTTTATAATATCCCAGGCTTCTTCCATTTCTTCCGACCAGTGAATATCATCAAAAATAAAGAAACTTTGGGCAGTTGCTTTGGTAAGGCAATGGTTAAAATAATCGAGGGTGGGTTCTTTTCTGTGGTTTCCATCAAAAAACACGCAATCAAGCTGGTTTATTCCTGCCAGATTCTCTGCAAGTATGTTGTTAAAATTGCCAATAGCCGTATCAATATTTCTCAGCTCGAAACGCTCAAAAACACTTGTTGCCACGTTGGCAACCGATGCGCAGCCTTCCATCGTAACAATATGTGCATCGTTGTTGGCCAATGCCATGCTCATGGTGCTCAAACCGGTGGAAGTGCCAAACTCGAGGATTGTTTTTGGTTTGAAATATGCAACAAGGCGATACAACAAAAGATAGTATTTGATGCTGCCGGTTCTTGCTTTTGCAAGTTTTCCAACCCTGGCCCTGTAGGTTGCAAAACTCTTGTTGCCGGCGCCCGATCCAAAATCAACTGTCTCGATTACATTTCGGTTGCCAAGCATCATTCTGCGCGCTTTGAGTATCTTGCTATATGCATCGTGATGTGTTGTATCTCTGATAACTTTCGTGCTTAATTCAAACACAAAAGGTGAGTGAATCTTGTGCGGACCTTTCTTTTCGAGGTAGTAGTTGAAGTATTTCTTTAGTCTGAAAAGCAGCTTTGACATAAAAAAGAATTAAAGTATCGGTATAAGACCATTTTTGTTTGAAAGAAGTTGCACTTAAACAAGAATTATACCACGAACGTTCATTTTCAGTAATTTATTCGAATACCATCTTCTGAAGATAAAGTACCTTACGTGAGTTATCTGTATGTAGGCGGTTATTTGTTATTTGCTGATAGCCTTTTATGATGTAATAATTGTCGTACCAAAAACTTATTTCTGAAAAATTGTCTTCCGTAACACGGTCGCTCTTGTAAGTGGTTTCAACTCTTGATTGCTCTGTCTGTCCTTTTTCAGTGCCATTGCCGTCAAAAACTTTTGAAGTTAGGACACCATTGGTCAGATAGGCCGCAACCACATCATCCTTGTCAGCAGTAACTGATGTTACATTATGCAGATAAGGCAACAAGATGTTATCGAGCTTCAAATCATTGCTCCACCTGATATTGCCTTGTGCGTCAAAGCTTGCTATTAGTGCAGAGAAAAAGTTATATCCCTCAAAAATGGTGTAAGTATAGGGCACAAGTCGGCCATAAAAATCATAATCCATGCGTGTTTCCGTACGGTATTGCGGCTGAAAGGCTTCTGCAGCAAAAACAAGATTGTTTCCTGCGCTGAAAAGGCCGGGATTATAAAACTGAAATGAAATATCCATGCCGGCACCGGTTTCTTTGCCTCTGGCCTGTTTCTGTCTTGCACGCATCAGTTTTTCAGTCGGAAGTGCTTTAAAAATCTGAGAAAAAGCGCTGAAAGGATGAAACTTTTGCTGAATCATTCCATTTGGCGAAAAGCTCAGATAAAACAAACCTTTGCTCTCAAAATTCAGCTCATCGCCTTCCAAAGCATCGCGCACAGCATTGCGTCGTGTTGCATTGTCATCATAGCTTCCAACAACAATCAGCTTGCCCGTGGTATCCAAATGCATAATGTATGAGTGAAGATATACAGACTGCATCGAAAAGCTAAATCTGTTAATAAGCTTTCCGTTCGGGTCAAAAACCAGAAACACATCTTCAACATATCTTCCTGATTCAAAACGCTTTATTCCAGTTAATAGGGATGAAGTTGCTGTATCAGACTGTAATTTTTGCACCACCGATTGCCCGGTGATTCCATGTGAGATGCTTCCGACCGTCAAGCGGTCAAGATCATAAAGCAATAAATCCGTTTGATATTTCGGCAGGTTTAGTCCGATCAGTACCTTGTTTGAAACTGCAGCAAAACCGGCAACTCCGGATTTTTCCGGAAGCGTTCCTCCTAAAAGCTGAAAGCTGTTGCTCGCATGCTCAAACTTCAAGATTTCGTAGCTGCTCACCCGGCTTTTTTTATTTTCCGGCACTGCAAACAAAAACAGGGTTTGATTCGAAAGTTGTTGTGTGTTTACAAGAACCAGTCCGTCAGTGACACCTACATATTGCAGCCATTGTTCGTTAAAAACCGAATCAAACAGGTTAAAAAACCATTTACGCTTTCCTTCATCCGTAAGCTCATTGCTTTCGTAGAACAACAAAACACCTTTTTGAGCCAGAGGAATCGTATTGTACAAAGGAACATCAATCCGTGATGGTATCTCAAGTCTGACAGGCTCAACCAATTGTGCACCGGCGAAAAGAGTGGTCAGAAATAATAAAACCCCAATGAAAAAGCGTGACATTGCTTTGATTTTTGGCAAAATTAATCAAAAGATACGATCATAGGGTGCCAAAACGGCAAATAGGAACGTGGTGAAAAACTCAGTTTTCAAGATTTTTTTCGGAAACACCAAAAGCCTCGGCCGGATGTAGCTCACCAAACGGTTCCATGTGCACAACAACATCATAGGTGTTTGGAACAGCCTTTTTTATTTCGTCTTCCACTTCATGTCCAATCCTGTGTGCCTCGAAAAGACTCAGATAACCATCAATCTCAATGTCGAGTGCGATCATATAATAATGGGCCATCTTTCTAACGCGTATTCTGTGTGGATTTCGTGCCATCGGCACCACTGCAACAGCCCTGATAATCACCCCGTAGATTCCCGGATCTTCAACACCATCCATCAGTTCGCGGCTTGAGCTGATGATCATCTTCACCGCAATAAACATAATCCATAAGCTGACGGCCAGAGCGGTTACCGAGTCGAGAACCGGCATTCGCAACACATGAGTCATGATCAGACCCACTAAAACAGATATAGAGATGACCACATCATTTTGCATATTTCGTGCATTGGCCTTTAACATGGGGCTGTCAATGCGGTTTCCTGTCCGGAGCAAATAGGCCGCCAGCAACCTTTTGCCCGCTATCGAAAGCAAGATGACAATGATAGAGTAAACCGAAGGTACATCACGCTCAACTCCCCCAATCAGGTTGTGAACGGTTGAAATTGCAAGTTGTGCGCCGGCAAAAAACATGACAAATGCCACCAGCTTTGAGGCAACGGTGTCGGCTTTATCATAGCCATAAGGATGGCGGTGGTCGGGTGGCTGGCTGATAATTCGGGCCGTGAAAAGCGTTATTACCGAGGTGAAAACATCTCCAAAAGAATCAATACCATCAGCGATAACAGCAAGACTGCCTGTGAGCCAGCCAACAACAATTTTTAGTACCGACAACATTGCATTGGCAGCAATACTGATTCCCGAGGCCCTTACAATAATCTGTTTACGTTCCTTGTTAACTGACATTGACTTTTGATATGGTACAAAGATACTCTTTCATCCCGATTTTCAATGAAAGCAACGAATTTCACCATCAATAACGGAACTTATAAAACACAATACACGACCTGTCCTAAATCGTACAGTAAATCAAGAAAGTTAATCAGCCCTACCTATTTAGAATCGTTTTATCTTTCAGTATTGACGCTATTTTTGATTTATTGTTATAAGAATAACAATGTAATAATTTTATAGTTTTGCCAACTGAACAGTATGGTAAAAATCAAAAAAATTCAATTAAAATGTTGTTATCAAATACATACTTTTGGGTCGTGCTGATTTATTTTTCGGCGATCATTTTTTTATCCTTTTTCACAAGAAAATTAGCCAGCCGAAGTGTTGCCGATTACCTGGTGGCGGGTCGAAATCTTGGTGTGGTTTTTTGCGCTGTTGTTGTTGCTGCCGAGTGGCTTGGGGGAATGAGCACTATTGGTGTGAGCGAAAAAGCGTTTACCACAATGTCTTTTCAGCCAATACTTTACAATGTTTCAACGGCCATGGGTATGTTGATCATAGGTTTCACCGTTGCCAAATGGTATCGCCAGCAAAATGTGCATACAGTGAGCGAGATGCTCGATTTTCTTTTTGGAAAGGATGCGAAGAAGATATCTGCCATCGTTTTTCTGATTGCTTATATCACCTTGGCCTATGTGCAAATGCAAACAGCAGCCAGTGTTTTGAGTGCAATATTTCAAATCAGCTGGCTGAGCGCCATCATTGTTTCAGCTGTAGTTATCACACTTTACACCTATGTCGGAGGTATGCATGCGCTGGCTATTACTTCGGTGGCGCACACTTTTATGATGTTTTTTGGCATCGGTATTGCTACAATCACTGGAATGATCAACATCGGAGGTTTTGAATCATTACAAACAATTCTCGCAGCCAAAGGAGCACCCTCCAACATTTACAATCCATTCAGCGCAGGACTTAGCGATGCACTAAGCTTACTACTTGGTGGTGTTTTGGGCGGAATGGCCGCACAGGCAAGCATCCAGCCAATATTTGCTGCAAAAAATGCAGAAACAGCAAAAAAAGCTGCCCTCCTATCAAGCGCACTCATTGCACCTTTTGGTGTGATGACAGCACTGCTCGGATTGATTGGCGCCACGGGTTATTATGTTAATACAGCAACAGTTAACCCCAAAATGGTCCTTACAACCTTACTTACCAATCCCGAATTTATTCATCCTGTTTGGGGTGCATTGGCACTTGCCGGAATTCTTGCGGCCATCCTATCAACTGTCGGTCCTGTCAACTTTGCAGTTGTAACCATTGCCACAAAAGATATCTACCACGGATTCATCAACCCAAAAGCTGAGGAACAAAAGGTGATCTCAGTAGCAAAAAAATTGGTGATACTTGTCACTTTGGTCACCTTACCCCTTGCCATCGTGTTTCAAAAAGGAATCCTTGATGCTGCCTATGTGAGCTACGCCATCCGGTCAATTGGTGCCATTGTCATTTTATTAGGTCTTTACCAAAAAAGATTCATCACTCCGCTGGCCGTCAAACTCGCATTCATTGGTGGCACATCAGCCATTTTTCTGTTTATGCTTGCTGCCAAAATGAAATGGTTCAATATTGACAAAACCTATGGTGCTGTTTTCTTTGCCATTGTTTTCATTATCATTGGCAACCTTATTACGAAATTCCGAAATAAAAAAGCCATCTGATGTCGCAAGGAATTCTATCATCCATCAAAGTGCTTGAGTTAGCCAATGTCTTGGCCGGACCGGGTGTTGGCGCCATGTTGGCCGAGCTGGGAGCAGAAGTTATCAAAGTTGAAAATCTCCAAACCAATGGTGATGTTACCAGAAGTTGGAAGTTACCCGACGAAGACCCTGCCACCGACATCTCGGCCTATTTCAGTTGCGTAAACTGGGGTAAGCAATCGTTGGCTATTGATTTGCAAAAACCGGATGGAATTGGGCTAATAAAACAATTAATCAAGCATACCGATATCGTTTTGGCAAGCTACAAACCCGGTGATGCCGAAAAGCTGAAAGTTGACTATGAAACCCTGAAACAAATCAATCCAAAACTTATCTACGCACACCTGACAGGTTACGGACTTGAAAACGATCGTGCGGGTTACGATGCAATCATTCAGGCTGAAACAGGATTCACACTGATGAATGGGGAGGCAGGATGCAAACCCGTGAAAATGCCGGTGGCCCTGATGGACATCCTCGCCGGACATCATATTAAAGAAGCTATCTTTCTTGCGCTCTTTCAGCGTGAACGCACCGGCGAAGGAAATTACATTGACGTTTCACTTTTCCGAAGCGGGCTGGCTTCATTAGCCAATCAGGCAACAAACTGGCTGGTTGGCAATTGCATTCCAAAGGCCATGGGTTCTGATCACCCAAACATCGTCCCTTATGGAACAATTTACTACACATCCGATTCTAAACCGGTTGTTTTAGCTGTGGGTACTGATCAGCAATTTGCAAGTCTTTGTAAAATTTTAGGTAAAGCTGATCTAATAACCGATGAGCGTTTCAAAACAAATCTTCTGAGGGTAAAAAACCGCGTTCTACTGCAGGAAATGCTAAAATCGCTCATAGCACAAATGGCCAGAACCGACTTGTTGGAGGCTTGCAAAAAATGTAAAGTCCCTGCCGGAGGTGTGTTTAATATGCAGGAAGTTTTTGAGCAAACCGA
>DISP01000116.1 GCA_002421995.1 Bacteroidales bacterium UBA6207
CACGGGCAGCTTCGGCGGTGCATTTTGCGGCACTGCGGTGTGCGCTGATGATTATCGGATTGCGCGTTTTTAGGGCAATGAGAATTTTATACATTGCTGTTGAGGTGGGGTTCGTCACCGGAGTCACAGCGAATACAGGCCCCAGGGGTTGCGCAACCTCCGTGATTCCACTGACTGGATCATCGGAAATAACACCCACAGTAGGTTCATTTTTAATGCTTTCGTAAACCAATTGTGTGCCGATAACGTTTTTCCAGACCTTGTGTTCCACCACACCCATGCCTGTCTCCTCAACAGCCAAACGTGCCAGCCTGACGCGCTCATTCAGTCCTGCTTTGTAAACAGCCTCCACAATGTCATCAGTTTTCTTTTGGTCAAATTGTTGAAATTCTGCCGCAGCAAACAAGGCTTTCGCTAACAGCTTGTCTGCTTTTTCCTGATTTGATTCTTCCATACTTTTGTTTTTATTTGGTTAAAAAATAGGATTATACTTTATAAAACCGCTAAGTTCGAAATCTAAACCGGACAAAAATCTCTAAAAAACGCTTTCATTCCAGCGATGGGAAGTTTCGCGAAAAAGTAAGTAAAGATACAATTGAAAAAATACTTTCGCACAAATCGTTGTAAATTCATTTTTATTCTTTTACTTTTGTTGGAAATAGATAAGTTGCCGGTGAAAAAAGGTTTATCTAATTGAAATTACGTAAATTAAGAATAGTAATGAAATTGGATGGTAACAAAATAATATCCGTGAAAGCGATTCAAAAAGCTTAAGTCACGGGTCGGGTTATTCAGGTCTCAAAAATGGAAAAAATGGAAGAAAACAACCTGTCATTGAATTCAGAACTGATCAATCTGCGCAAACAACTGTTGGAATCAGAAAAAATGGCATCGCTCGGGCAGCTGAGTGCCGGCATCGCGCATGAAATAAAAAACCCGCTCAACTTTATCAACAATTTTTCGAAGCTCACCATAGGATTGATTGACGAACTGCAGGAAATCATTGATAAAATTTCCGCTAACCTGACTGAGGACGATAACAGTTATCTCAGCGAAGTGATGGCCGACATTCGGTCGAACCTTCAGAAAATTGATGAGCACGGTCAAAGAGCCGAACGCATTATCACAGGCATGTTGCTGCATAGCAGGGGAAAAAGCGGCGAACTGATCCCAACTGATATCAACAGTCTGCTGGCCGAATACCTGAATCTTGCCTACCACGCTATAAGGGCGCGCGATGTGAGTTTTAATATACGTATCGAAACTGCTTACGACGACAGCATTGGCAAAATCAATGTTGTGCCTCAGGACCTTAGCCGTGTTTTTCTCAACCTGATAAACAACGCCTGCTATGCTACCAATGAAAAAAAGAAACAGTTAGGCGATGCTTACTTTCCACTCCTGACCGTCAAGACAAAAAAAATTGAACAATACGTTGAAATCAGCATCACTGACAATGGAATTGGCATGTCGGCTGCCGTCAGGGAAAAACTTTTCACAGCATTCTTTACCACAAAACCACCCGGCGAGGGAACAGGCCTGGGCCTGAAAATCAGTCACGACATCATCGTGAATACCCATAAAGGAACCATCGGGGTGAAGTCCGAAGAAGGACTTTTTACCGAGTTTTTAATTTCAATTCCGATAATAAATCCCAAACTTTAGCATATATGGAAAATACACTCAATGTGAAAATAATGGTTGTTGACGACGAAGTGGACCTGGAGCCCTTGGTCAGACAAAGATTCAGAAGGCAGATCAGAAGCGGCGAATATGATTTCGTTTTTGCACACAACGGCCTGGAAGCACTGTCAAAACTCATTGAAAATCCAACGATCGGAGTTATACTTTCTGATATAAACATGCCCGAAATGGATGGGCTCACCCTGCTGCTTAAACTCAAAGAACTAAAAAATCCCTCCCTTAAAACTGTGGTTGTTTCGGCCTATGGCGACATGGAAAACATCCGAATGGCGATGAACCGCGGCGCTTTTGATTTCCTCACAAAACCTATCAACTTTGAAGACCTGGAAATCACAATCAATAAAACATTGGAAGAAATAATCCTCCAACGCAAAGCACTCATTGAGCACGACCAACTCATTTCCATCCAGCGCGACCTGAACGTGGCCCGGGAAATTCAACAGGGAATTTTACCACAAACCTTCCCCCCTTTCCCGAACCGTTTTGATTTTGAAATCTTCGCATCAATGGAGGCAGCCAAGGAAGTAGGCGGCGATTTTTACGATTTCTTTATGATTGACAATGATCACCTTGGCTTTGTCATTGGCGACGTTTCGGGCAAAGGTATTCCGGCAGCTATCTTCATGGCCGTAAGCCGCACACTCATAAAAGCAACCGGACTCAAAGGTATGCCGCCGGGCGAATGCCTCGGCTATGTAAACAACCTGCTCTGCAACGAGAGCATCTCCTGCATGTTTGTCACCGTTTTCTACGCCATCATCAACCTCAAAACCGGCAAACTCAGCTATGCCAACGCCGGCCATAACCCGCCTTATATTCTCCGCCAAAACGAAACCATCGAGACCATTCCTTCGACGGGCGATACCATCCTCGGTGTTTTTGAAGATCAACAATTTGAAACGGCAAGCATCCAAATTCAACCTACTGACAGCGTGCTGCTCTTCACTGATGGTGTGACCGAGGCTTTTAACAATCAGTCCGAAGCCTATGGCGAATCAAGACTCGAACCCTTGCTACGTCAGCTGGGAAACAAAAACGCAACCGAGGTTGTGAAAGAAATCGTCGGCGATGTGACCACTTTTGTTGACGGCGCACCACAATCCGACGACATCACCATGCTGTGTTTGAAATACAATGGTTGAATCTAAAACAACAAACCATGGAAAAACATCTGATTGAGATCAAAAATCAACTCACTGAACTCGAGCGACTTGCTACTACTATTGAGACATTGGGAGAGCAATGGAATCTGCCCATGAACTTCTGTCTCAGCCTCAACCTGGTGCTCGAAGAACTTGTTACCAATATTATCTTTTATGGGTTTCCACAAGGTGGCGAACACCTTATTCAGATTGAGTTTATGCTTGATAAAACAACGCTTCAACTTACTGTTATTGATGATGGCATCGCGTTCAACCCTTTGTCAAAAGAAGATCCCGACCTCAAAGCCTCTGTCGAAGACCGTGCCATCGGGGGCCTTGGAATCCATTTTGTTAAAACGATTATGGATTCAGTTAGGTACGAGCGCTCAAACAAAAAAAATGTACTTATTATGACCAAAAGTGTTGCCGTTTAGAACTTCACACAAACCGAAATCCATGAGTCATTTCAGATATCGTACCATATTTATTTTAATACTTACGATTGCTGCAAATCTTAGCATTTATGCTTCTGACACTACTTCTGTGGCAAATTCTTCTCGGTCCTCGCTGAGCCTTAAGGCCGATGTTGTGAGCCGTTATGTGTGGCGCGGCAAAATGCTCGATACCCATCCGCAGTTTCAGCCACAGTTGGAGTTCAGCACCGGAAACTTCACAGCAGGTGTCTGGGGTTCGCAATCATTGACTTCCACCTATGGAGAAGTGGACTTATTTGTTTCCTATTCAATTAAAAATGTGTCGCTTACGGTCTTTGATTATTTTTATATGGATGAAGAACAACTCGAACTAAGCAAGTTTTTCGATTACCATATGCGCGACAGCATACCAAGTTGCCATACCCTTGATGCAACGATGGAGTGGAAAGAAATATACGGCACGGGATTCTCGCTCATCGCATCTGTTTTCTTTTATGGCGACGACCACGATGAAGACTTAAAACGACGCTATAGCAATTACATTGGAATGGATTACAGCACTTCATTTGACAATCTTGACCTTACATTCAGCCTTGGTGGCAGCCTCAGCAAAGGATTTTACAGCGATGCAGCAGCCATAACAAACATCTCACTCAAAACTTCCCGGACTATTCCGGTTCACGAAACTTTTCCGTTAAATCTCTCTGGCACAATCACTTTTAATCCAAAAGCTCAAAACCTGTTTTTTACACTTGGATTTGGCATTTAATGAATTCACTCAAATAAAATAACCTTAAAAATTAAATAAATGGAAACCACTATCAGTAAATCAGCAAATTACACAGTCATTGCAGTCGCAGGAAGAATTGACACAGTCACCGCCGTCGAATTTGAAAGATCAGTCAGTCAGGCATTTGAAGATGAAAACAATGCATTGATCATTGATTGCTCAGGTCTTGAATACATCAGCAGCTCCGGCTTGCGTGTTTTTTTAATGATTCAGAAAAAAATGATGGCAAAAAAAGGTCAGCTTCATATTTGCAGCCTGCGGCCAAACATCAAAGAAATTTTTGACATCTCCGGTTTCTCGGGCATCTTCAAGCTTTTTGGTGATTTGGATTCGGCTACAAAGTTTTAAAGCCATTTTAAACCATCTTCATTTTCCTTATTTGAATTTCAAAACCTTATAACAAAACCATTATGACTGCTATTAAAATTCCGGCAAAAATCCTTCACGGAGCTTATATCGCACGGATTACGCTTTTTGCCGACAAGTTTTATATCCGGTCGGCGCAGGAGTTTGTGCTGTACTATGCCCGGTTTTTTGGTTTTGATGAACGCGACCTCACAAAACTTGAACTGGCAACCGAAGAAGCCGTTCTCAGCACAATCGAAAACTCCTTTGAAGAAGGTGATTCCGGCAGCTTTGATGTCAAGGTTGGATACCGGCCCGGTGCTTTCGTAATCAGCATTGAGGATCAAGGACTTCCTGCTGATGCCGAGCGGCTCGAAAAACAAGAAAACTCTGCACTCGGGATGTTGCTGATGCGAAATCTCACTGACGAATTCAACATTGTGAACCTCGGGCGCGATGGAAAAAGAATCGAATTGGTAAAATATATTCACGATACCAGCATCGCTGAATTGCTTTCATCGGAAGAAATGGCCGACAATCCCGATACGCCTGCTGTAGCCGGTGATCGGCCAACGATGCGCCTTATCCGTCCGGAAGACGCCCCCATGCTCGCACGTCTGGCCTACAGAGTTTACGGATATACTTATGCATCAGTATTTTATTATCCCGACAAGCTTCGCGAGCTTATCGAAAACGGCTTGATAAACTCTGTGGTGTCAATCAATAACGAAGGTGAAATTGTTGGTAATCTCAGTTTGTTTTTTGAACATCAGGGCGCAAAGGTTGCCGACTCGGGCGCAGCCATGATTGACCCAAGATACCGCGGTCACAGTCTTTTCAAGGAGTCGAAAAAATTTCTTCAAAGATATGCCGAACAAAACGGCATGTATGGCATCTACAGCGAAGCCGTCACCATTCATCCCTTCACCCAACAGGGCAATATGAGTCTGGGCGCCAAAGAAACAGGCATCATGCTGGCTTATGCAAGTGAGAACCTGACATTTAAAAAGATCAACAACGACAAAAAAAGCGAGCAAAGGCAAGCAGTAGCCCTTTTCTACCTTAAAACGAACAAAGAGCCCCGACGGAAAGTGTTTCTCAACGAGAAGTTCTTCCCCTTGCTCCAAATGCTCATCCAACACAATGAACTTGATCGTGAGTTAATATTAGTTTCCGACAACGAATCACCACTTGCCGAACGCGAACAAGCCTCAGTGACTACCGTTGTGAAACCCGACTTAAACATTGCAGTGATAATGATACTCCAACATGGCGCTGATGTGATTCCGCTCGTGGCGCAGCAGCTCAGAGAGTTGTGTCTTAAAAAGATAGAGACAATCTATCTCGAGATTCCTGTTGACGAAGCGTATGCCGCTGTTGTAGCCCGCGAGATGAACAAGAGAGGTTTCATGCTCAGCGGGATAATTCCTGAATTGCGAAACGGCGATATCCTAAAAATGCAATACCTTAACAACGTGTATGTTAACCCCGATAAAATAGTGATGGCTTCGCCACTGCACAAAGAAATTCTTGGCGTTATCATGCAGGATTACCAATAAAATCTTCACAAACCAACCCTTAAAAATAGCATGGAAGTAAAAATCAATCAAAACGACAGAGTTATACATATCACCGGTAAAATTGACACGCTAACTTGCAGCCAGGTTGACGAGGCGCTCTCCACGCTTGGTTTTTCTGAGGCAGGTGTCATTATTGATCTTTCGCAATGCAACTACCTGTCAAGCGCCGGAATACGCGTATTGCTCAAAGCAAAAAAACAACTTGGCAGCAACCACCAGGAACTCATCTTTCTGAATACACCCAGAGAAGTGATGCTGGTTTTTGAGACATCGGGCCTCCAAAAGGTGATGCAATTCGACACAGACCTTGAGAGCGCTCTCAAAAAGGTTAAATCGCAAAGCAAACGCACTCAGAGCATCGAATACAAGCTTCATGACAAAAGAATTGTTTTCAAAAGTTTACCCACCAACGGAGCCGGTACTCATTGGCACAAACCTGATCTGTTGAGCTATAGCGAGGCGGGTTTTGGCATCGGCACAGGTTCGCCTGATCAGCCATTGAATTTCGGACAGCCGGCTTCGTTTTTCGTTTCTGCCGGTTTTTGCACTGCCTTCGCAAAACTCGACAACCAACGTGAAACCGATTTCCGAATCGTTACCGATTCAAACAAAAATGGTTTTCCGGTTGAAGAAGCTTTCAGCTTTTGCAGCCGTCCTGCGGGCTTCCTCAAACTGGCTGATTCGTCCGAACTGGACACCGACGAGCTGAATCACGCAATAAAGCTGGTGGCAAAAATGGGATATCTGCAGGCAAAAAAAGTATTTGTGGTTGCCGCCGATTTCGACGAAGATGAGCCTTCTATCCATCTTTTCACATTCATTAAGGAACATTTTGAAGATTTTGGTTTTTACAAAACCTTGTCAAATCATACTGATTGCAACCTTGCTGGCATACGGTTCTCACTTGATGAGCTTGATTATCAGGGCGCTGACGAAAGCCTCGATGATTTTCTCCGGAACAATTTGCGTTTTGATAACATCTCGGGGCTAAGTTTTATTAAAGAAACCAATACCTTCAAAACTCCCGTTTTCTGGATTCTTGGTGCGAACGAGATAGCAAAAGGCAGCCAAAACCGGCCGGTTTTGCAGTTCGAGCAAGATTTTCAATTCGAACCCCAAAAAGCTTTTTTAACACGTATCTTATTTCACGATGCTGCAAAACTTATTGTTGAACCCTTGCATGGAGGTTTCTCAGCCCAGACATTTCATGTTACTTCTTTCGACCAGGAAGGTCGGAAACTAAGACCTACCGTTATGAAGATGGCTCACCGCGATCTCATCGAACGTGAGTCGGAACGCTGCGCCAAATATGCTCTTCCCTACATCTTCAACAACAGCGCCGTTGTTCTGGGTGCCGAATACTACGGCGAGACCGGGGCGCTGCGCTATAATTTCGTAGGCATCGGCGGCGAATCAAGCAAACTTCGGTGGCTTACGAACTATTACCACGAACAAGACTTCAGTTTTCTCGAACCTATATTCGATAAAATTTTTCTCCAGATTCTTAAACCCTGGTATGGTCAGCCTGTGATCAAAACCTACCGCCCTTTTGAAGAACACGATCCCACCGCCACATTTTTTGCTCATATCTATCAAACCGTGAAAGAGCTTTTTGGCATCTCGGCTGATGATCAATATATCTTTTCGGAAGAACTCAAAAAAGAAATCTTGAATCCTTATTGGTTTTTGAAACATGAATACCACCTCAGGCGGCAAAAAACACTGCGCTATCCTACCGGAATATGTCATGGCGACCTGAACATGCAAAACATCCTGCTCGATGAAAAAATGAATGTTTACCTAATTGATTTTTCCGAAACACACCCACGAACAATCATTTCTGACTTTGCCCGACTCGAAGCTATTTTCCTGGTTGACAATGCCCCAGTCGAAAACGAAGACGATATGGATGCTTACCTGAATTTTATCACGGATTTTTATGCCGTTGACGTACTCTCCGAACCCGGCACCTACACCTATGCGGGAAGTCATCAGGCAAAAGTGAAAAAAAACTATGCGCTCGCAAAAAAAATGAGACAATATGCCAGTGCAAGCGCTTTTGAAAACCAGGATGCTATACCTTATTATATTGCACTTCTCGAATGGGTATTGCCAATCGTCTGCTATGGAATCCCGATTCCTCAACGTAAGTTGTCGCTCATTGTATCTTCAATTCTTTGTCAAAAACTGCTGACGCATAATTTTTCATGAGCTATGGTCGTCCTGCCATAAAACAAAACCAAAAAAAATGATGGCACAATCCGGGGAAATAACATTTAAAAAACTTGACCTTGAAGGTTTGAAAACCCTTGTAGGATGGGCAAAGGAAGAAGACTGGAATCCGGGACCTTATGATGCCGAAGTGTTTTATTCCGCCGACCCCGACGGCCATTACGGTCTTTTCATGGAAGATGAAATGATTGGTGGAGGCTCCATTGTTTCGTATAACGGCGACTTTGGATTTATGGGGCTTTTCATCATGCTACCTGCCTACCGCTCTGTCGGCCTTGGGAAGCAGCTTTGGTTCATGCGCCGGGATTTGTTGCGCGCACGATTGAAACCAAATGCCACTATTGGTATGGACGGTGTTTTAGCCATGCAGGATTTCTATACCAAAGGGGGATTTCACATTGCCTTCCGCGATGAACGTTATCAATTGACCGGCTCTGAATATAAACCACATCCATCCGTATCATCCTTTACGACCGAAGATATTAACGAACTGATTCAATTTGACTTGGAATGCTTTGGTTTCGACAGAAAAGCCTTCTTGTCTCAATGGCTCAAACTACCTGAAAGCAAGGTTTTCGTGCACCGGAGCGAGGGCAGATTCTCCGGTTATGCCGTTTTGCGCAAAGCAAACATAGGCTACAAAATCGGACCATTGTTTGCCGCAGATGCAATGGCTGCCGAACAGTTGTACCAGACTTGCCTTTCGGCAGCCCCCGGCCTGATGGTGTATCTCGACATTCCTGTTTGCAACAGAAATGCAGTGGAACTTGTTAAAAAACACAATGCAACTTATGTGTTTGAGTGTGCCCGCATGTATTATGGCAAAGCACCGGAAATTGACATGGAAATGGTTTATGGAATCACTACCTTTGAACTTGGATAATGAAAAAGCTGTTGTTTTTACCTATGATCATTCTCTTAACAATAAGCGGAATTCAGTGTTCCGACAATGATATGACTGCTGAAAGGCGCGAAGGTTTTGTTGAAACCGAAGGCGGCAAAGTTTGGTATTGCATCGAAGGTGCCGAAAAACCAAACGTGCCGCTGATCATCGTTCATGGCGGACCAGGAGCAAGCCACGATTATTTGCTCAATCTCGGCGAGTTGGCCAATGGCAGGCCTGTTGTATTTTACGATCAGCTTGGATGCGGAAACTCAGACAAAACAACCGATACTTCATTTTTTAACATTGACTATTATACTTCAGAGCTGAATCAATTGATCAACAAACTGGGGTTCAAGTCTTTTCATCTGTTGGGTCAGTCCTGGGGCGGTTACCTGTGTGTGAATTACCTTTTGCGCTTCCCTTCTGACAAAGTAAAAAGTCTGACGCTGTCGGCCCCTTTGCTGAGCACAAGCCAATGGATTGCCGATCAGCAATATTGGATCAGTCAATTGCCGCAAAGTGCTCAAAACACAATTGCAGAATGTGAGTCAAATCAAGACTACACTTCCCCTGCTTACCTCGATGCGATGACGCTGTTTTATGCAAAGCATCTCTGTAGGATTAGCCCGATACCTGAAAACCTGGAGAAAACATTTCAAAAGATGAATATTCAAATCTATAACCATATGTGGGGTCCCAGCGAATTCACTGTGACAGGCAGCCTGTTGAATGCCGGATTGACCGATGAACTTGACGAGCTAAAAGTGCCCTGTTTATTGAGCTGTGGCGAGTTTGATGAAGCACGCCCCGAGACGATGAAAACCTTCATGCGGCGCATTTCCGGCTCCCGCTTAATCATTCTCGAAAATGCTTCGCACTCCCATCACATCGAAAAAGAAAGGCAATACCTGACAGCACTTCGCGAATTCCTGTATGCAAACGACAGGTATTCATCCTATTAAAACAATAATTCTCAAAAAAAGTCCCTATCGGTTCTTCAGGAAATTGGCAGTATAAGTGAAGTAGCTCCACAGAAAAGCCCTGCATTCATCATCCATTTCAACCTGGTCCATGGCATGTTTCATCCGCATCAGCCAGTGCTCTTTGGCATTGTCATCAATCGGGAAAGTGACATGCCGCATCCGGAGCCGCGGATGTCCCCGACGCTCTGAGTAGGTGGCCGGACCTCCAAGATACTGAACCATAAACAGAAACAGTCGAAGCTCGGCTGCTTCCAGATCGCCCGGATACATTGGCAGCAACACCTCATCCTGCCTGACGCCTTCATAAAACAAGGCAATCAGTTGCTTGAGGTTGTCACGGCCAATACGTTCATAATAGCTTCTCTCCATAAGGACTGCTTTGGACTACTTCATTCCACGCTGTTTTGCAGCTTCTTCAAGTCGTTGCTGGAACGCTGATTTTTTTACAGGTTTCTTTTTGTTTTCTTCAATACGTATTCTCAACTTCTCTTCATTGATCACAAATCGGAACAGATACATCTGTGCAAAGGTGATGAGGTTAGCCAACAGGTAATAATAACTCAAACCGGATGCATAATTATTAAACAAGCCAAGAAACATGATAGGCATCAGATACATCATGGTTTTCATGCCGGGCAACTGATTGCTTTGGCTGCTCATCATCTGGTTGTTGAGGTGTGTATAAAAAATGGTGGATATTGTCATCAACAATGTGAAAAGACTGACGTGCGAACCATAAAATGGAATTTCAAAGGGCAGGTTCCAAATACTGTCATAACTCGAAAGGTCTGTTGCCCAAAGGAATGATTTTTGCCTGAGCTCGATGCTCGAAGGAAAAAACCGAAACATTGCAATCAGAATCGGCATTTGCAAAAGCATGGGGATGCATCCCGACATGGGATTAGCCCCGGCACGTTTGTAAAGATTCATTACAGCTTGCTGTTTCTTCATTGCATCTTCCTGCTTGGGATATTTTGCGTTTATCTCATCCACTTCGGGTTTCAATACACGCATTTTTGCTGAGGAAGTATAGGTTTTGTAGGCAATGGGTAAAAGGAACAACTTCAGAATCAGTGTCAGTACCAGAATGACAATCCCGTAGTTCCAGCCAAAACTGCCGAGGATGTTGAATACAGGTATTACAAGATAAATATTTATCCAGGCGAGCAGGAAAAATCCCCAACCCAATGGAATCTGGCGTTCAAGATCAAGGTCAAATGACTTGAGTTCGGAATAACTGTTGGGTCCGAAATAGAAAAACATTGGAATTTGCTGCGAAGCCCCTACGCTGACAGGTAAATCCATGGAAGCTTTGGCACTTTTCATATAGCGTGCCGAGCCCGGGTTTTCTTTGTCGAACGTTTTCAAATCAGCATTATCAAAGGAATCACCGGCTACCAAAGCCGTGCTGAAAAATTGCTGCTTGAATGACACCCATTTAACGCGGGTTTTGATCGTTTTTTCGTCGCTCTTGGTTTCTGAAAGATAATCAACCTCATCATTCAAATGTTTGAAGTAAATCGTAGGTCCATTAAAACGATCTACCGCCTTTTCCTGATTGAGCAAATCAACACTCCAGTCAAGATTTACAAAACTGGTGTTGGCAGCAAGTACATCATTGAGGCCCTGCATCTCAACGGTGAACCCTACCTTGTAAGAATCAGGATAAATCACATAATTCATTGCCAGATACTTAGCTCCGTTCACATATTCACTTTCCGAAGCATACGCTCTCATGCTGATTAAAAGGCTGTCGCCAACTTCAGGAAATTTATCTCCGGAAAACGCTTTGCCATTTACAAAAGGAACAAAATAAAGCTCCGAAGTATTGATATTTCGGTTAAGCGAAAAGAATGATAGATCAAGTTTGGCAGTCGAAGGATCAAAAACGATTAAAGGCAGACTGTCCCAGGTTTGGTATTCTTTCAGCTGAACTTCTTTGATATAACCTCCCTTCGACGAAAAACTCAGGCGGAGATGTTTGTTCTCGGCACTCCATATTTTTTCTTCTCCGTCAGCTGAAACTGCGAAAAAACCATAGCGGTCCTGCAACTTTTTAAATCTGTCTGATGTGTCAGCAACAGAAACTTCAGCCGTCTCCATGGTTTGTGCTTTGAGCGCGGCTGCCTGCAACTCAGTTATCATACGTATAGAGTCAGCCTCACGCTGCTGTGCTCTTACGTGCACGATTGAATCCTGTTTGTGCTGACGGGCAGCCATCTCCTCTTTGGAGGGTGTCATCCAGATTGAATATCCTACAAGAATAACTGCGATGAGTAAAAAACCAATAATGGTATCTCTGTTCATGGAAAAATTTTAAAAAACAGCTGCAAAAATAGAAAATAAAAGCTTCGGCAGTCTCCTGCCATTGAGTAATAAGATGTTAAAAAACCGATAATTGTTATCTCTGGCTCTCCAGCTTATTCTTTAACATAGCTTCAACAAAGCCAACAAACAACGGATGAGGGTTGGCAACGGTGCTCTTATATTCAGGATGAAACTGCACGCCCACAAACCAGGGATGGTTTTCCAATTCAATGATTTCGACAAGGTTCTCGGCAGGATAAATACCCACTGCTTTCATTCCTGCTTTGTTATAGGCCTTGCGATATTCATTGTTGAATTCAAAACGGTGACGGTGGCGCTCCGAGATCATTGTTTCGTCGTACAGCGCAAACACCTTTGAATCAGGCTCTAACTTGCAAGGATACGATCCAAGACGCATAGTGCCGCCAAGGTTTTTGACCGACTTTTGGGTGTGCATGATGTCAATAACCGGAAATGGAGTCCTGGGATTCATCTCGGTTGAGTGAGCGTCTTTTAAACCCAGCACATTGCGTCCAAACTCGATCACAGCGCATTGCATTCCAAGACAAATTCCAAAGAAGGGTATCTTTCTGGTGCGTGCATATTCGATTGCCAGTATTTTTCCTTCAATCCCGCGTCCGCCAAAACCCGGAGCAACCAAAATTCCATCTACATCCAAAAAGAGCGAATCAAGCTGCTCGTGATCCAGGTGCTCACTGTGTACATATTTGATGTTTACCTTGCTTTCATTGGCAACTCCGGCATGTATAAAAGACTCATTAATTGATTTATAGGCATCTTTCAATTCAACATACTTTCCAACCAGGGCTACTGTTAACTGATGTACGGGATTGTGAAGCCTGTGTAAAAAATGCTCCCATTTGCTGATGTCAATTTTATCAGGGATTGGGGTATTGGTCTTACGAAGCACCTCAATATCAAGTTTTTCCTCCATCATAAGCAATGGCACATCATA